>JBFXBG010000161.1:0-8550 GCA_050183505.1 Gemmatimonadales bacterium
ACCCCGCTCAGGCCCAGCCCGGTCCAGAGGCTCTGCCGGGCAATCGCCAGCGTCCGGCGGCTGATGATCATCCCGTCCGCGAGCCGGGTGGGGTCGTCGGCCAGCAGGATCACATCGGCCGCTACCGCGGTGATGCCGCCCCCGCCGGAGGCCAGGGCCACACCCACACTCGCGGTGGACAGGGCCGGGGCGTCGTTGGTCCCGTCGCCCACCATGACGACCCGTTCGCCGCGTTTCTGCAGCGACTGGACCTGCGCCACCTTCTCCGCCGGGAGCAGATCGCCCTGGGCCTCGTCGACACCGATGTGCCGGGCGACCGCATCGGCGTTGGCCTGGGAGTCGCCCGAGAGAAGCAACGTCCGGCGGATGCCGAGCCGGTGCAGCCGCTGGAAGAACTCCGGCAGGCCCGGCCGGAGCGCGTCGGCGTACTCGATGATGCCCGCGCCGTGCCCGTCCACCACGACGTAGGCCCGGAGCCCCGGGGCATGATCGTGCAGGGTGGCCAGGGCATCGCGGGCCGGAGGATGCCGGCTGGTGACGAACGACCAGCCTCCCACCGTGAGGATCCGGCCGTCGACCTGCCCCATGACGCCCTGGCCCGGGGTCTCCACGATGCTGGTCGCCTCGGGAATGAGAATCCCGCGCGACTGGGCCGCCTGAACCACCGTGCGGGCCAGCGGATGACCCGAACCGTGCTCGACGGCGCTGGCCAGGCGCAGGACCTCATCCTCCTGGAAGCCCTCCCCGGCCCGGACGGCACTTACCTCGGGATGCCCGATGGTGAGGGTCCCGGTCTTGTCGAAGACGGCCATGGTAACCGATGCCAGCCGCTCCAGGGCGCCGCCATGCCGGAAGATGATCATCCGGCGGGCCGCCTGGTTGATGCCTCCGATCACCGCGACCGGCGCCGCCAGGATCATGGGGCAGGGTGTGGCTACGACCAGGACCGCCAGCACCCGCTCCCAGTCGCCGGACACGCCGTAGGCGGCGGCACAGACGACCAGCGTCAGCGGGGTGAACCACACCGCGTACCGGTCGGCCATCCGCTGGAACGGAGACTTGCTCGCCTGGGCGGTCCGGACCAGTTCGACGATCCGGGCGTACTGACTCTCCCGGGCATGCGCCGTGGCCCGGACGGTGAGCGGGCTGTCACCGTTCAGGCTCCCGGAGAGCAGCGTCGTCCCGGGCCCGGCGGCCAGCGGGACCGGCTCGCCGGTCAGCCGGCTGGTATCGACACCGGAGCGGCCCTGCTCCACCGTGGCATCACAGGGAATCATCTCCCCGGGCCGGACCAGCAGCCGGTCACCGGGCTCGATCCGGTCGACCGGAATATCCTCGAGACGGCCGTCGTGATAACGATGCGCGGTCCGCGGGGCCATCGCTTCCAGCTCCCGTACCGCATCGGAGGCGCGGCCCTCGGCATAGCGCTCCAGGGCCTCGCCCCCGGTCTGCATCAGAACCACGATGAGCCCCGGGAGCGGCAGCGCGAGCAGCAGGGCGGTGACGATGGCCAGCGTCGCGACGATATCGGCCGCGAAGCGGCGGGCGAGGATGCCCCGAATCGTCTTCCACACGACCGGGATACCGGAAACCAGAAGGCCGGTCCACCAGACCCGGCCGCTCCAGGGGACTCCCGCCGCCCAAAACCGGAGGACGAAGCCCGTGATGATGAAGGTGAGTGCCAGGGCCGGCAGCAGCGCGGCCCGTGAGGACGGCCTCACCGGGTGGCGCTACCGCCCGCCGCTGGCTGCTCTGAGTCGATCCGGAGCACGAAGCCGACACCCCGTACCGTGCTGAGTACCGAGCCTCCGGCCGCGGCCGTGAGATACCGCCGCAGATTCCCCACGTGCACGTCCACCACGTTGCTCTCGGGATCGAAATGCATGTCCCAGACCTTCTCGAGCAGGGAGGTCCGGCGGACCACCTGCTCGGGGTGGAGCAGGAAGTACTCGAGCAACTGGAATTCCTTGGGTGTGAGATCCACACTGTTGCCGCTCACGACGCAAGTGTGCCGCAGACGGTCCATCGAAATGGGGCCGTATTGCAGCACCTCGACCCGCTCGGCCCCGCCCCGGCGGTGCAGGGCCCGGATCCGGGCCAGCAACTCGTCGAACTTGAACGGTTTCGCGAGGTAGTCGTCCGCCCCCGCATCCAGTCCCCGGACCACATCCTCGGTACTGTCTCGCGAGGTGAGCATCAGGATCGGTGTGTTCCGGCCCTCCCGCCGCAGTTCGGCGGCGACCTGGAACCCGTTCTTCTTGGGGAGCACGACGTCCAGGAGAATCACGTCGTAGTCGTAGACGTGGGCCAGCATGGTGGCTTCATCGCCGTCGGGAGCGACGTCCACCACATAGCCCTCTTCCTTGAGGCCCTGCTCGATGAACCCGGCGACCTTCCGGTCGTCCTCCACAACGAGAATCTTCATGATCAGTAACCTATGGAAACCCGGTTAAAGCTGGCGGAACACTCTATGAAGATGTATTCACGATTCCATGAATCGGCAATTCCAGAATGAAACATCCGCCCCCTCCCGGCTGGTGTATGGCCCGCAGATCACCCCCGAGCAGCCGGGCCAGCCGGCGTGACAACGGGAGCCCCAGTCCTATACCCCGGCCGGCCTCCCCAGGTTTGCTCACATAGATATCGAAGATCCGCTCGACCTCCTCCGCCGGCACCCCCGGCCCCTCGTCCAGTACCCGGATGACGACGTGATCAGTGTCCGCACTGAGTTCCGTGCGGACGGTGGATCCCTCGGGGGCGTGGTGGACCGCGTTGGTCACGATGTTCAACAGGATCTGCTCCACCCGGTTGGCATCGGTCCGGCAGTTCGGCAGGCCCGGCGGGGTCTCCTGATCCAGCTGGATGTTCCGGCTGGCGGCCGTCGGTGTGGCCCGCTTGAGAGCCCGGGCGGTGACCTCCGCCGGCTTGACTTCCTGGATCACCGGACGGAGCCGGTCCTCATCCAGCCGGCTCAGATCCAGCAGGTCGTTGATGAGTGATACGGCCTGGCCGGCCGATTCCAGCACCTCGTAGGCCGCCCGCGGCACCTGGTCCGGGTCGCGCTTGCGAACCAGCATCTCGGCCCAGCCGTAGGTCGCGGCCAGGGCGTTGCGGAGTTCGTGGTTCACCATGGCGAAGAACCGCTCCCTGGAGCGATGCAGTTGCTGGACCTCTTCGAGGAGGTGCGCGGATTCTTCATGCAGCCGGGCGTTGTCGATCGCCGCGGCGGCCTGGGACGCGAACAGCAGGGCAATGTGTTCATCTTCCTCGGAGAACTCGTCCGCGCCCTGTTTCTCGGTCAGATAGAGGTTGCCGAATACCCCCCGCCGCCCCACGATCGGCACGCCCAGGAAAGAAGACATCGCCGGATGATGGCGGGGGAACCCGCTGGCTTCCGGGTGCGACCCCAGGTGCTTGATCCGGATGGCGCTCGGCTGACGAATGAGGAGCCCGAGGACGCCCCGGCCGGTCGGCAGGTGCCCGATGCGGGCGCGTTCCTCGGACGAGATCCCGGCGGTAACGAAGGCCTCGAGCCGGCGGCCGTCGGGTGCCAGGACTCCCAGGGCGGCATACCGCGCACTGGTCAGTTCGAGGGCCGCGTCGACCACCTTCTGCAGGACGCCGTCCAGAGACAGCTCGGTCGTCAGGAACGTGCCGACTTCCAGGAGCCGTTCCAGCCGTTGCGGATATGGACTTGTCATGTCGCCGATTTGGTCTGCTTGAAGATCGGTGCCGGCGCGACCCGGGCCTCCCGAGTACCCTTCGTCCCCGCTTCATGGTCGCTTCACGAAGGCCGATTCATACTTCCCGGGAATGTTACCCTGTTCTTCATGGATCTGGCCACCATCGTAGCGGCGTCGGACGAATCGGAGGAGGGCCGGCGGGCGGCCTTGCTCGGGGCGGACCTTGCCAGCCGGGCGGGGGGCCGCCTGGTGGTATTGCGGGTGGTCTCTCCCCCGCCGGCCATGCGCAGCGAGCCGGAGGTGGGAGACGATCAGGGGCCGGCCCTGCAGCAGCTGGAGCGCTGGATCGGGCCAACCCTGGCCGACCGCTGGCCGGGTCTGGTAACTGAGTATGCCATCCGGCCGGGACTTCCGCGAGTGGAGATCGCCCGGTTCGCGGTCGACCGGGGGGCGGACGTGGTGGTGCTCGGCCGCAAGCCGCGGACCCAGCGGAACCGCCTCCTGCTGGGAGACACCGCCGACTCAGTCGTCCGGCGGAGCGAGCTTCCCTGCCTGCTGACCCCGGTGCCGGGCCGGGAACTGACCTGCGTCGTCGCGGCCGTGGACGGGACCGAGCGCGGGTTCAGGGTCTACCGGGAAGCCGCGGCCTTCGCCGTTGCACTCCGGGTCCAGTTGCGCACGGTGATGGTGGAGCGGGCCTGGCCCGGGGAACCGGCTCCTCTTGCCGCCGAGAACCCGAGTGTCCGCCGGCAGCGCCTGCGTGCGAGGATCGAAGAGGATCGCTCCACGTCCAACCTGCTGGTGGCCGGGTGTCCGCCCTTGAATGTCCGCCACGGAGACCCGGCCGCCGAGATTCTGGCCGAGCTCGATGAGCACGACGCCGGCGTTCTGGTGGTCGGCTACCACCGGGGTGGCCCCGCCGGAGTGGTGGAGTCGTTCAGCGTGGCCCGCCACCTGATGCATGTCGCACCCTGCGCCGTCCTGACCATTCCTCTCTGAAACCACCCGGGCAGGCACACGCCCGGCGCTGAAGCTTTCTTCACCCGACCGTCACCCCGCCGTCATGCGGCTTCCGGTAGCGTGGAGCGGCTGCGCTGTCCGGCGACCGCATGGAGGTGGTTTATGGCCGACGTGTTGCTTGATCCATGGGTAGAGGCGGTGGATGAGTTTCCGCTCACCGGGACCGAAGAAGAACGGCTTGAGGCCGGGCTTCGTCTGGCGATCCTCGCCCCGTCCTCCCACAACACCCAGCCCTGGCTCTTCGAGCTGCGGGGAGGGCATCTGGATCTGTACGCCGACCGCTCCCGGGCACTCCCGGTTGCGGATCCGGACGATCGGGAACTGATCATCAGCTGCGGGGCTGCGCTGCAGACTCTGCGGGTGGCCTTGCGCAACTTCGGGTTCGATCCGCGGGTGAGCATCCTGCCCGACCCGGCGATCCCGGACCTGCTGGCGCGCGTCTGGATCAACGGAGGCCACGCGGCGTCCCAGGAGGATCACGCGCTCTACGCCGCCATCCGGCGCCGGCGCACCAACCGGTTTGCCTACCGGGACCGGGGGGTCGAGCCCATGTGCGTGGCCCGCCTGGTCGAGGCCGCGGAGTCTGAAGGCGCCTGGTTGCGGGTGATCGAGGGCACCGACCGCGAACGCCTGGCGGACCTGATCGCCGAGGCCGACCGGCTGCAGATGGCCGATCGGGCCTTCCGCCGGGAACTGGCGCTCTGGGTCCACCCCAACCGGTCTCGCAGCCGCGACGGCATGCCGGGATACGCCCATGGTCTGGGCAATCTGGCCTCGGAATTCGGTCCCCTGGTCATCCGTACCTTCGATCTGGGCGAGGGGGTCGCCGCCCGGAATCAGGAACTCGCCCTGGGGTCTCCAGTGCTGGCCGTGCTGGGAACCGACCGGGACGGCGAGCGCGAGTGGATCGCCGCAGGGGAGGCCCTGGCCCACCTGCTGCTCCGGGCGGAGGCGGATGGCCTGGCGGCCTCCTACCTCAATCAGCCGGTGGAGCTGGCGGACCTGAGGCCCAGGGTGGGGGCGCTGTGTGGCGACACCGGCTGTCCCCAGATCATTCTGCGCCTGGGATATCCCACCGGGCCGACCCGGCCGACACCCCGAAGGCCGGTAGGGGAAGTGATGGTATAAGCCTGAGACTCAAGGACTGTGAAGTGTGCAGTGGGGAGTGACAACACCAACCTCGAGGGGGAGACATGCGGCGTGTCTGGAGCGTACTGGTACTGGCACTGTGCCTGACCCCGTTGTCGCTGGCGGCGCAGCGGGGCGCCGGTGCCGGGATGATGGGCGGTGGGATGATGGCCCAGCATGACTCGCTGGACCGGGAACTGGCAGCGCGGATGACCCGGATGAACGAAGCCCGCGGCCAGGACCGGATGGCGGCGGTCGTGGAGGTTCTCAACGAACTGTTCCGTCAGCGCACCGCCATGCGTGCCATGATGGCGAAGATGCACCAGGGCGAGGGTGGCACGATGGGTGGCGGTATGATGGGTGGCGGCATGCAGCACGGCGGCATGCAGCACGGCGCCGCCGCGGGACCGGGCGGGGAAGCCGGGCAGTGCCCGTGCAAGGATCCGGACCCGGGTACGAAGCCGAAGGACTGAGGGCTCAGGACTGAGGGCTGAGGTCCGCCTGCCCGGTACCTCGTCGTGATGCAACTCGCCGCCGATATCCAGACCGCCGCCGATCTCGGGGTCGCCGCGCTGGCCGGCCTGGCCGTCGGGATCGAACGGGAGCGGTCGGGCCATGCCACCGGTCCGGCCGCTCGCTTTGCCGGTGTGCGGACCTTCTTTCTGATCGGGCTCCTGGGCGGCCTGGCCGGGTGGCTCGCGCGGGGTGGTCTGACGCCGGTTGCGGTGGTCCTGCTGGCGGGCGGTGCCGCCCTGACCATCGTGGCCTACCGGACCGCCAGCCGCGGCCCGGGGGGCGTGGACGGCACGACCGAGGCCGCGGCTCTGGTGGTGCTGGCGCTGGGATTCGTGGCCGGGCTGGGCCAGATCGCACTGGCAAGCGGGCTCGCCGCCCTCGTGGTCCTGGCTCTGGGTGAAAAGGCGCGCATCGCCCGGTGGGTGGAGCACATCGGGGAGGACGAACTGCGGGCCGCCCTGCAGTTTTCCGTCCTGGCCCTGGTGATCCTCCCGCTCCTGCCGGCGGGACCGTTCGGTCCGCTCGGTGGGATCCGCCCCCGTTCCCTGTGGGTCGTCGTCCTCATTTTCACGGGCGTCAATTTCGCGGGGTACCTGGCCCGGCGGGCCGTGGGAGAAAACCGGGGATACGGACTCACCGGCCTCCTGGGCGGTCTCATCTCGTCCACCGCGGTGACGTTGGCCTTCTCCCGTCAGAGTCGGGAGCGGCCCCGCCTCGCGGGCCCGCTGGCGCTGGGAATCGTGGCCGCCTGCACCATGCTGATTCCGCGGGTTGCCGCGGTCACGCTGCTGCTCAACCCGGATGTCACCCTGGGCCTGATCCCGTTCCTCGCGCCGCCCCTCGTGGTGGGGGCCGGCATCGTGGCGCTGGTGCTCCTTCGGTCGCGGCCCGGGGCCAGCGAGGAAGTCGAGAGCGGGGTCCGCAATCCGCTCGAGCTCTGGTCCGCCATCCGCATGGCGATCGCCTTCCAGGCCGTCCTCATGGTGATCCACCTGGTCCAGGACCGCTTCGGTTCCGCCGGGGTGATTACGTCCGCCGCGCTCCTCGGCCTGACCGACATGGATGCCCTGACCCTGTCGATGACCCGCCTCGCGCAGGATGCGGGGGGGGCGCATCTCGCGGCCCAGGCCATCGGGGTGGGCATCCTCTCCAATACCATGGTCAAGCTGGGCCTGACGCTTCTCTTCGGTGCGGCCGCGATCCGGCGGGTGGCGTCTGCCGGCCTGCTGGGTCTGGCAGCCGCGAGCCTGCTGGGCCTGTGGCTGGGCTGGTGACAGGTCACGGGGGGGCAGCGGGTAACGCCTGCCATCCAGGACCGCCTGCCACAACCGGAGAGCGACGGCGAACCTGATCACCGCCGTGCTCCCCCATCACGACTCGCGACCGGCAGGTCGCACGCGCGTTTTCCGTACGCCCTCTCGAAATAGTTCGGTGACGGTCCTCCAGGGCCGAAGGGCCAGGTTGGAGCATGTTCCGCTCTGCCGCGGCTCCGATGCTGGAAGACCATCTGCAACCGGGCCGGATTACCGGGTTCCCGCTCGGGGGGCCGGGTGACCGGCTGGTTCGAGAAGCCGGTCGATCCGGATCCGGCCGGGTGATCCTGGTCTGGCCGGATCGCTGGGTTCAGGCCGGTTTGTCCCCGCGGCAGATGCATCATATCCGGCGCCTCGCGCGACGCGGGTGCGCGGTCGGTCTGCTTTCACGCCGGATCCCACTCCTGCTCGGCCTGGCCGACACGATCCTGGACCCGGCCGGGGAGCCCCATTCCGCCGGCTGTATTCGTAGTTCCCGGATGCTGCACCTGCTGGTTCGTGGCGTAACCCGGGCCCGCCTGATGCACGTGCTCCGGCTGGACGGGGATGGCGTTCTCCTGCGCCCACCCGAGGCGATGGTGTCACTGCGGGATCGCTCGGCGGAGGATGTCCTGGGCCGTTGCCGGTCGGCCGGCGTCGCGGTCGTCCGGAGCCGGGTGTACTACTGGCGGCTCGAGCAGGCGCCCGCCCCGGATGGCGACATTGTACCGGCCTGCGCCTGCCGATAGGTTTCCCCGCGAATCGGCCTGCCGGCCGCACACCCGAGGGTACCTGATTGCACGAACTGCTTTCCCTGCGCGGGGTTATCGAGGCCGTCGCGCGGTTCTTTGATGTCGAGGCCACGGTCCTGATCCGCAAACTGATCACGCTGGTGATCATCTGGCTGGGCG
>JBFXBG010000162.1:0-8472 GCA_050183505.1 Gemmatimonadales bacterium
GGCGGGGAGGGCCGGGACGGCCCCCCTCGCTTCAGCGAGCAGACTGGCCGAGCCTCGGCTTCAGCCGAGGGCTCGGGCGACGACGGCCGGGACGGCCAGGACGGCCCCCCTCGCTTCAGCGAGCAGACTGGTCGAGCCTCGGCTTCAGCCGAGGGCTCGGGCGACGACGGCCAGGACGGCCGGGACGGCCCCCCTCGCTTCAGCGAGCAGACTGGTCGAGCCTCGGCTTCAGCCGAGGGCTCGGGCGACGACGGCCAGGACGGCCGGGACGCCCCCCCTCGCTTCAGCGAGCAGACTGGCCGAGCCTCGGCTTCAGCCGAGGGCTCGGGCGACGATGGCCCGGACGGCCAGGACGGCCCCCCTCGCTTCAGCGAGCAGACTGGCCGAGCCTCGGCTTCAGCCGAGGGCTCGGGCGACGACGACCGGGACGGCCAAGACGGCCGCCCCCTCGACCCCTCGACTTCTCGACTTCTCACCAATGCCGCCCTATACTCCGTTTCCTCCCCGCCAAGGCCTCCCCATGCGCCAGACACGCCGGGCTGCGGCCCTGATCGGTCTGCTGCTCCTCCCGAATGCACTCGCCGCCCAGGCGGACGCTCAGTGGTGGACTCTGCCGGGCAAGGACTTTGCCGCCACCCGGTTCAGCGAGCTTACCCAGATCAGCAGCGCGAATGTCGCGCGATTGCGACCGGTGTGGACCTTCTCCACCGGAGTGCTCGGCGGGCACGAGGGGCAGCCGCTGGTCGTCAACCACACCATGTACGTGGTGACGCCCTGGCCCAACGTCCTCTACGCGTTCGACCTCACCCAGGACGACTACCCGCTGAAGTGGAAGTACCGGCCGGCGGTCAATCCGTCGGCGCTGGGCACCGCCTGCTGCGACGCGGTCAACCGCGGCGCCGCCTATGCCGACGGCAGGATCGTCTACAACCTGCTCGACGGACATACCGTCGCGGTGGATGCGGCTACCGGCGGGGAACTCTGGAAGACCCAGGTGGCCGATCTGTCGCGGGGCGAGACGCTCACCATGGCGCCGCTCATCGTGCGGGACCGGGTGATCGTCGGTCCCTCGGGCGGGGAATTCGGGATCCGGGGCTGGGTCAAGGGACTGGATCTCGCGACCGGACGAGTCGTCTGGACCGGCTACAACGCCGGCCCCGACGGCGAGGTGCTGGCTGACCCCTCGACCTTCAAGCCGTTCTACGACCGGGGCACCGACCTGGCCCTGTCCAGCTGGGCGGGCGACGACTGGAAACGCGGCGGCCTGCCGGTCTGGGGCTGGCTCTCGTACGATCCCGATCTGGACCTGGTCTACTACGGCACCGGGAACGCGGCGCCGTACAACGCCGAGCAGCACCCGGGGGACAACAAGTGGGCCTCCAGCGTCATGGCCCGCCGCCCGGGGGACGGCGCCCTCGTCTGGGCCTACCAGTTCACCCCGCACGACAGCTGGGACTACGATGCCAACGCCGAGATGATCCTGGCCGATCTCACCATCGGCGGGCGGCCGCGGAAGGTTCTGGTGCATTTCGACAAGAACGGGTTTGCCTACACCCTCGACCGCGCCACCGGGGAGGTGCTGGTGGCGGAGCCGTTCGTGCAGGTCACCTGGGCCAGCGGGGTGGACCGCGCCACCGGGCGCCCGATGGTCGACTCCACCAGGCTCACCGGCGTCTCCCGCGGGAACGTGCAGGGCATCTGCCCCAGCCTGGAGGGCGGGACCAGCCCGGCGTCTCCGGCGGCCTACTCGCCGCGGACGAAGCTGTTCTACGTCTCGACGGTGAACCTCTGCATGGACTGGGACGCGGCCGAGGCGATCTACATCGTCGGCACCCAGTACATCGGCCTCGATGCCGTACCGTACAAGGCGGGCCCCGGCGGCTACCTGGGCGCGCTCATCGCCTGGGACGCCGCCGCGGGGAAGAAGGTCTGGGAGATCCGGGAGAAGTTCCCGGTCTGGAGCGGGAATCTGGCCACCGCCGGCAACGTGGTCTTCTACGGCACGCTGGACGGCTGGCTCAAGGCGGCCGACGCGCGGACCGGCGCCCAGCTCTGGAAGTTCAAGGTCGGCTCCGGGGTCGTGGGCGCGCCGATCACCTACACCGGCCCGGACGGAAAACAGTACGTCGCGGTGTATGCCGGGATCGGGGGCGACTGGTTCCTGCTCTCGGGAGACGTCCGCTCCGACGATCCGGCCGACGTGCGTCCGCCGGCGGATTTCGCGCCCGATCTCGCCCGCTATACCAGCCAGGGAGGGATGCTATGGGTCTTCGGCCTCTAGTGCCCGCCGCGCCGCTCCTGGCGCTGGCGCTGCTGGCCGGCTGTGAGCGGGGCGAACAGACATCGGTGCCGCCCGCGGTGGGTTACCCGGAGCATGTCTCGGTGGGTGGCACCGCCCCGCCGGCCGGAAAACTCACCAACCCCTTCAATGGAGACAACCAGGCGGCGGCCGCCGGCGGACGGCTCTTCACCAGCATGAACTGCGACGGATGCCACGGCGGCGGCGCGATCGGTTTCGTCGGCCCGAGCCTGGTGGACGGCCGCTGGCGCTACGGCGGGAGCGACGGTGCGCTGTTTCAGTCGATCTTCTACGGCCGCCCCCGGGGGATGCCCGCCTACGGCGGCATCCTCACCGAGGACACGATCTGGCAGATCATCGCCTGGATCCGGACCCAACCGGTTCCGGATGTGGTGGCGACGGAGCGGTGGGGGAAGTGAGAGGGTCAGACGGGAAGACGGTCCGACGGTCCGACGGTCGGACGGGCAGACGGGCGGACGGTCGGACGGGCCGTCGGTCACGCTACCGCACGTTTCATCACCGCCCGGTACGCCGGTGGCGCCACCACCTCCGCATCCGGCCCGTACTGCAGCACCTGGCGCACCAGCCACTCGGGGTCCGCCACCCGGTAGGTCAGCATCACGGCGCCATCCTCGGCCCGCTTCGCTTCGGGGTATCGCTCCGCGATCCAGCGTGAAACCGCCGGGGTGAACCGCACGGTCACCTCTTCCACGCCCTCCTCCGGCTCCTGGAACACCGGCATGCCGCCCGCCGGCACATCGGACCTCGGCTCGAACGTGCCCGACATCGGCTTCGCAGCGAGGATCCGGTCCACCCGGAAATTCCTCCAGCCGTGGGACCGGTCACACCAGGCCACGACGTAATAGTGCCCGCCCCAGCCGACCAGTTCGTGCGGCTGAATCGTGCGCTCGGTATCCTCCACCTCGCCCAGGCCGGCGTACATGATCCGGACCCGCCGGCGCGAGGTCACGGCCTCGCGCATCAGGTTCAGCATCAGGCTCTCCGCGCCCAGCACCGGTTCGAGGGCCACGGCCGGTTCCGGCGGTTCCCCCAGCATGTCCGCCAGGGCCCGGCACAGCTCGGCCGCGCGGCCGCCCTCACCGGCCAGGCCGGCCTGGATCGCCAGCACCTCGTCCGGTGTGAACCGGATCGGCCGTCGGAAGGGTCCGCCGCTGGTGATGCTCACCCGGTCCCCTTCCTGCCAGACCCGCAGCGACAGAAGCCACTCGACGTCGGCATCCTCGCCCAGCAGGGTGAGCACCCGGATATCCGCCGCCACCTGGGCCGGGGTCACGCCGTAGCGCGCGGCGAGATCGTCGAGGCTCGGGTCGCCGGCGCCCGCGTCGGCCTCGCGCGAGAGGGCCGCGACCATGGTGACAATGCGGTTGAGCTGGGTGCCGGCATTCATCGGTGCGTTCGACCAGGAAGTTGAGAGGTGAAGAGGGCGGGACCTGACGGGGTCCCGGGGCGCGGTCCGTCCCGCGTCATGGGGTTCCGGGGTCGGGGTCCGGTCGCGGCGGCCCAGGCGTTGCGACGTCCGCGCCATACAGTCCCGCGACCTGTCTCCGGAGTTCATCCAGCTGCCTCGCGATGTCCTCCGGGCTCAGAACCTGAACCTGGCGGCGGAAGGTGAGCAGCCACCGCAGAAACGGATTGGGATCCCGCACATCGAACTCGAGGATTGCGCCGGCGTCTTCCAGCACCGGGTCGATGACCCGTCCCACGCCGCGGGCCTGCACCCAGCGGGACTCGGGAAACCCGAACCGGACCCGGACGGAGACCGGCTCCGCGGACGAGAGTTCCCAGGGTGAGCGTTTCAGGTAGTGGCGGATGTCGAAGTCCGGGGGGACGTCGAAACCGGCCGCGGTCCCGGTCATGAGACGGGCATCACGCATCCGGTCGACCCGGAAGACCCGCAGCGCGTTCCGCAGCCGGCCCCGGGCCACGCAGTACCAGCGGCCCCAGTTGAAGAAGAGTCCGTAGGGTTCGATCTCCCTCGGCTCTTCCTGGTCCCGGCCAATGGCGTAGTAGCGGCAGCGGACGGCGACGTGTTCCGCGGCGCCGCGCTGCAGCAGCGCCAGCGACCGGCTCCCCTCGTCGTCCATCGGGGCGCCGAGCAGCCGCTCCACGGCGGCCATCGGAAGCGGGAGATCGAACTTCAGCTTGCGTCGTGCGGATCGGGCCGCGTGCGCCAGGGGAGACTCGCCCCGTTCCGCTACCCGTCGCGTCGCCCGATCGAGCAGCTCCAGATCCTCCCGGGAGACCCGTATCCGCTGCAGACCCGGGTATGGCCGCCGCTCCAGGGGTGCGGATTCGCCCTCCAGCTCGAGATACGGCAGGTAGAAGTTGCCCGGCCGCAGCCGATAACCCAGGGCGGCTTCATCGCCCGGCGCGTCCGGGATTTCGACGGTCTCGATCTCGATCCCCAACCCGCGCAGCTCGTCCTTGTCCCGCTCGAACTTCCGCCGTGCCGATTGCCTCGCTTTTTCGTCCGCGGCGACCGGATCGGCCAGATAGCCCTGCACCTGCGCATAGACCTCTTCCCGTGTCACCGGATACCGATGCTGCAGCAGGAAGGCGATCAGATCGAGCCAGCGGGAGGGTTTGGTCGGCAAGGCGGAGGCGGGTGAGAGCCGGTGGGCCGGGACCGTCGACGGAGGAAGCCTGTGCCCTAGTGTGTTTCGGGATCCCGCCGCCGTCAAGACGGCCAGTACATCCCAGGGCGCGGCCCGACCGGACAGTCCGGCCGCCCCTTCTCACTTCTCACTTCTTACTTCTCACTTCTCACTCACCACCAGATGCACCACCCGGTCATCGAGCAG
Organism: Gemmatimonadales bacterium; assembly: GCA_050183505.1. Lineage (GTDB taxonomy): Bacteria > Gemmatimonadota > Gemmatimonadetes > Gemmatimonadales > GWC2-71-9 > JBFXBG01. The sequence continues at coordinate 5,122 of JBFXBG010000162.1, forward strand.
CAGGGCGGCACCGGTCAGGTGTTCCTCCACGTACCGTACGTCGGTCCCTTCCCCGATGGCATCGTAGGACACCGTCCTGGCTTCGGCCGCGCGGGTGATGAGCAGTTCCGCTTCCAGCCGCCGGGCCTGGCGGCGCGATCGGGCCACGCGTGAGGCCGCGTGGCGGGCCCAGCCCCGCACCAGCCTGGGCAGGTGAAACCCCAGACTGCTGGGGACATCGAACAGCTCGAAGCCGACGACCCGCCCGTTCACCGCGGCCACCGCGCCCACCTGATGGGGCTCCGGCACAAAGGCCGTGATGAACCCCGCCACCTCCTCGGGAGCCCCGGGAGGCAGCGGTTCCTCCACCGAACGACTGCGATCGGTCCTCCGGCCGGGCTCCGCCGGTATCATGGGTAGCTCGGTCATAGCCTGGGGCGGCAGCAGAAGCGAAATCGTGGCCGTCCGGCTCAGCCGGGTGGTCGGCAGTTCTTCGCCCGCCACCACCAGAACCGGCTTGTCCGCCCGGTTCACCAGACGCAACCGGGGGACCATGCCCGCATCCGCAACCTCGGTGAGCGAGATCTCGCCCAGGATCAGGGCGTCGGCCAGCAGCATGTAACCCGGATCCCCGTTCATTCCCGCCGCGATGAGGAGAGGAAACAGGGTCAGGTTGGCGTGTGTCCTTGGGTCACCTACGGTCAATGCATGCAGTGCTTTGCGTATCGGAGCCATGTCGAGTCCCGGAGGAACTGGAGACAAGCTGGGGCGGGGGTGTGACAAACACCGTGCTGTGTGCAGGGTGCAACGGCCCAAACCGATACAAGCTAGGAGGCGGGCGTCAGGCGGGTGTCATAGAGGGCGGGCAGGCGGGCAGGCGGCGGGCGGACCGGCGGGCAGACGGTCCGAACGGATGGTCGCGGCCTCACGAGGTCACCGGCCGTCCCGGCCGTCCCGGCCGCCCCGCTCACCGCTCTCCGTCAAACAACCTCCCGAGGAATTCCTTCACCTTCCCCGGCACCCGGACCAGGAACCGGGCTATCCGGCGATCCCAGCCGCCCTCGTGTTCCCGGCAGTACTCGGTGGGTTCGGTGCCTTCGCGGAACCATTCCAAACGGGTCGTGGGGCAGTAGTAGCCGGCGAGGAGGCCGGTCTCGGGATCGATCTCCCGTTCCACGACGCCGTCGGGCGCATCCCAGCCGAACGCGGTCTCCCGGTCCTGCCAGGCCCGGCGATAGAACGAGGCCCACGCCGGCGCGGCCAGACGGCCGCCGGAGGCGCGGCTGCCCATGGACCGCGGCGTATCGTACCCGAACCAGAATCCGGCCAGGATGGTCGGGGTGTAGCCCACGAACCAGACGTCCGCCCCGTTGTTGGTGGTCCCGGTCTTCCCCGCCGCCGGTCCGTACACGCCGACCTGCCGAAGAAAACTCCCGGTACCCTCATCCACCACCGACCGGAGCATGGAGGTGACCAGGAACGCGGTCGCCGAATCCAGCACTTCCGTCCGCGGCTTCACCGCTCCGTAGTAGAGGACCCGCCCGCCATTCTCGATGCCGGTGACGAATCTGGGCTCGACCCGCCAGCCGCCGTTGGCGAACGGCGCGTAGGCCCGCACCAGTTCCAGGGGGGTGACCTCGGCGGACCCCAGCGCGAGAGACGGCACCGGGTTGAGCCGGCTCTCGATGCCGAGCCGCCGGGCCAGGTCCGCGATCGACCGTACGCCCACGGCCTCGCTCACCCGTACCGTCGCGGCGTTGGCCGAGTGGGCCAGCGCGGTACGCAGCGTGATCCGGCCCAGGTAGTCGTCGCCGTAGTTGGCCGGCCGCCAGATGGTGTGGTCGTTCTCCACTTCGACCGGCTCGTCGTCCACCAGGGTGGCGGGCGTGAGCCCCGCCCGGAGCGCCGCGGCGTAGACGAACGGCTTGAACGCGGAGCCGGGCTGGCGGTGCGCCAGCAGGGCGCGGTTGAACCCGCCGCGAGGCTCGCCGGTACCGCCTACCATCGCCAGGATCTCGCCGGTGTTGGGATCCAGCGCCACCGCCGCGCCCTCCACACCTTTGCCGATCGCTGCGGCGCGGTCCCGCACGGCCCGCTCGGCGGCGGCCTGGGCGTCCCGGTCGAAAGTGGTCGTGATGGTGATCTCACCGTACCAGCGCCGGCGCTTCATGACCGAGTCCAGCACGCCGCGGGCGGCCTCGATGGCATAGGACGAGCGCTGCGGACTGCTCCATCCCCGCCGCGCCACCCGGAGTCTCTGCCGGGAGGCCTGGTCCGCGTCCTCCCGGCTGATGAACCCTTCCCGGACCATGAGCCCCAGCACCAGGTTCCGCCGCTCCACGGCGCGCGCGGCGTGGGCACGGGGATCGTAGACCGACGGGGCGCGGGGCAGCGCCGCCAGCGTCGCCGCTTCGGCGAGCGAGAGCCGGGAGACGCTCTTCCCGAAGTAGTGCCGGCTGGCGGCTTCGACCCCGTAGGTACCCTCACCCAGGTAGATCAGGTTGAGATACAGCTCGAGGATCCGCTCCTTGGGCAGGGCGTCCTCGATGCGCGGGGCCAGCCGCAGCTCGATCAGCTTGCGGCCGAGCGACCAGTCGCCGTTGTGCTCATCGAGGAACGCGCTCCGGGCCACCTGCATGGTGAGCGTCGAGGCGCCTTCCTTCACGCCCAGCGCCGTCACGTCCCGCCAGAGCGCGCGGCCGACGCTGCGCCAGTCCACCCCGTGGTGCTCCAGGAAGCGCCGGTCCTCCACCGCGATGAACGCATGCTGGACCCGCTCCGGGATCCGGTCGAGCGGGACCGTGATCCGCCGGACCGGATCCAGATGGCCGATCAGGTCTCCATGCCGGTCCAGCACCCGCCCGCCCTCGGACGGCACGTAACCGCGGATATCGGCGATCGAGGGGCAGCCGTGGAATCCGCAGGTGGTGCTATAGAGGAACGCGGAGAAGGTGCCGATCCCCACCAGCGTAACCGTGCCCAGCAGCAGCCGCGTCCGATGACGGCGCAGCAGCTCTGCGAGACGGTTGAGGTAGGGGCGGAGAGGCATGGGGATTGAGTGCAGGGTTCAGGGTTCAAAGTGCAGAGTGCCGGGTGCCGGGTGCCGGGTGCCGGGTGCCGGGTGCCGGGGGCCGGGGGCGCTATGGGATTGTACTTGGAGAGCCCTACGGCGGGGGAGGTTGAGATGTTTCAGATGGAAACAATCCACAGATTGCGCAGATTGCGCAGATGTCTTGGGAGGCGGGGAGCCGGTTGTGCCCTCGGCTCAAGCCGAGGCTCGGCCGACTCCTCGCTGAAGCGAGGGGTGTATCCGGATATGGGTTCGGTTGCCCCCCTCTCCACGCAGTGGAGAGGGGGCGGGGGTGAGGGTGC
>JBFXBG010000163.1:0-8464 GCA_050183505.1 Gemmatimonadales bacterium
ACCTCTCCCCACCTCTCCTCACCTCTCCTCTCCCCACCTGCCCTCACTTTTCCGCTTTCCCACCTATATTTCCACCCATGCAAGCTTCGCAGATCCGGCGTCTCTTCCTCGACTACTTCATCGCTCAAGGGCACCGCGAGGTGCCTTCTTCGTCGCTGGTGCCGGCGGACGACCCGACGCTGCTATTCACCAATGCCGGGATGGTCCAGTTCAAGCGCACCTTCCTGGGCCAGGAGCGGCGGGACTATGTCCGCGCGACCACGGTCCAGAAGTGCGTCCGGGCCGGCGGCAAACATAACGATCTCGAGCAGGTGGGCCTCACCCGGAGGCATCATACCTTCTTCGAGATGCTCGGCAACTTTTCCTTCGGCGACTACTTCAAGCGCGAGGCCATCGCCTACGCCTGGGAGTTCGTCACCTCCCGGGACTATCTGGGTCTGCACCCGGGGCGGCTGCGGGTCACCGTTCACCACAGCGACCAGGAAGCCCGGGCGCTCTGGCGGGAGGTGACGGGGCTGCCCGATCACCGGATCTACGGCCTGGGGGACAAGGACAACTTCTGGCAGATGGGAGACACCGGCCCCTGCGGCCCCTGCTCGGAGATCTATGTCGATCTCCGGCCGGCCGCGGAGGGGGGGGATCGCCGCCAGGAAGTCATCAGCCAGGCGGATTTCGAAGCGCTGGCGGAGGAGGGCCAGTTCCTGGAGATCTGGAATCTGGTCTTCATGCAGTACGATCGCTCCGCCGACGGGACCCTGACGCCGCTGCCCAAGCCCTCGGTCGACACCGGGGCGGGGCTCGAACGGATTGCGGCCATTCTGCAGAACGAGGACGACAACTTCCACACCGATCTCTTTCTCCCGCTCATCCGCCGGGTCGAGGAACTGATCGGCACGCCCTATGGCCGCACCGCCGCCGGCCGGGACGTCTCCTTCCGGGTGCTGGCGGATCACGCGCGGGCGGTGAGCTTCCTGCTGGCCGACGGCGTGTATCCCGGCAACGAGGGACGCGGGTACGTCCTGCGCCGGATTCTCCGTCGGGGTGTTCGCCACGCCTGGCTGCTGGGCCGGCGGGAGCCGATCCTGGCGCCGCTGTCGGAGATCGTGGTCCGGGAAATGGGCGAGGCCTATCCCGAACTCGTGGCCAGGGCGTCATTCATCCGGGAGGTAACCGAGCAGGAGGAGAACCGGTTCCTGGAGACGATCGAAGGCGGCTTGAGGCGGCTGGAAGAGATCTTTGCATCGGGCGCCAGGGCCATCCCCGGGGAGGAAGCCTTCAAGCTGTACGACACGTTCGGGTTTCCCATCGATCTCACCCAGCTCATCGCCCGGGAGCGGGGACTCACGGTCGACCAGGCCGGGTTCGAGCGGGCGCTGGAAGAGCAGCGGGAACGTTCCCGGGCCGCGCGGGAGGACGGGAGCCGGGGCAGTGGACCGGCGATCATCACGCGTCCGGAGGCGGGCGAGTGGCAACGGGTGAAGCCGGGGCCGCAGCAGTTCGTGGGCTATGAGGCCACCGAGGCGGAGGGCGAGGTCCTCGCGTTCCGCCAGGCGGGCAACCGGGTCGAGCTGGTCCTGGAGGAGAACCCGTTCTATGCCGAATCCGGCGGCCAGGTAAGCGATACGGGCGGATTGACCGGGCCGGACTGGTCGCTCCGCGTGGATGCGGTCCGGAAAGACGAGCACGGAACGGTCGTGGGCGGGCTGTTCGAGGAGCGGTTCGAACCGACACCGGTGGAGGCGCGGGTGGATGTCGCCCGCCGCCGGAACATCGAACGCAATCACAGCGCGACCCACCTGGTTCACGCCGCGCTTCGCCGGATCCTGGGCGACCATGTCCGGCAGCAGGGCTCCCTGGTGGAGCCCGAGCGGCTCCGGTTCGATTTCTCGCATCATGGCCCGATCGACGCCGCGACGCTGCGCGCGATCGAATCCGACGTCAACGAACGGATCCTGGCCAATGACGTGGTCGAAACCCGGCAGATGCCCTATCCGGACGCGTTGCGCCTCGGGGCCATGGCGTTCTTCGCCGAGAAGTACGGCGATGTGGTCCGGGTGGTGAAGATGGGCGATTCCATCGAACTCTGCGGCGGCACCCACGTCCGCTCGACGGGCCAGATCGGCCTGTTCCGGTTCAGCCATCAGACCGGCGTGGCGGCCGGCGTCCGCCGGATCGAGGCGCTGACCGGTCCCGGGACCTACGCGGCGATCCTGGCGCAGGAGGACCAGCTGCGCGCGGCGGCGGACGCGCTCCGGTCGCAGCCGGAACATCTGGTCCGCAGGCTGGAGCAGCTGGTTCAGGAACGGGAACGCCTCGAATCCCGGGTTGCCCAGCTGCTGAAGGACGGTGCGGGCTCCGCGCCCGAGTCGAGCTTCAACGTCAACGGCGTGAGCGTGATGGTCGAGGATGCGCCCGAGATGGGCCGGGACGAGATCTCGCTCAAGGCCGACGCGTTTCGCCAGAACCGGTCCGCCGCCGTCTACGTCGTGGTGGAGGAGCGCGGGGCCTTTCATGTCGTGCTGACCGATGATCTGGTCAAGGCGGGCCGCAAGGCCGGAGACCTGGTGAACCGTCTGGTCGCCGTGGGCGGAGGCAAGGGCGGCGGGCGCCCCTACTTCGCCTCGGCGGGAATCGGGGACAGCAACCGCCTGGCCGATGCGCGTGGTGCCGTCCAGTCGGTCGTGCGGGACTGGCTCGGCGCCGGGGCCGGGTAGCCGCACCCGGTGCCATCCGTGGATGCCACGCTCCGGGACTGGCTCTCCGCGCACTGTGCGCATGCGCCGCTGCGTCTGCGGGCGCGGGTCGAGGAATATGCCGGCCGGGCCGGCGAGGGCGCGGTGGCGGAGCGGCTGGCGGAGGCCGCCGGCCTGGCGCTGAATGAGGTTCTGAATCATCCGGATGGCGGCCGGCCGGTCGCGCTGGATCTCCTGGCGGCCGACGCCCTGATCACCCTGGCCCTGCTGGCCCGCGCGGAAGAAACTCCGGCCGGACTCGAGGGCTTTGCCGCGCGACTGTTCCAGCGCTACCAGGGTCCCTCGTGATCGATCTCCACTCGCACCTGCTCCCCGGCGTCGATGACGGTTCCCGCAGCGTGGAACAGTCGGTGGCGGTCCTGCGGGAGATGGCGCGGCACGGGATCACCGACATCTGTCTTACTCCCCATCTGCTGGCCAGCATGGCGGAGCGGGGGATGCCGGCCCCCTACGATGCGGCCTTCGACACCCTCATCCGGCAGGCCCCGGCCTCGCCCAGACTGCATCCGGGTGCGGAGGTCATGCTGGATCAGCCGCTGGATCCGGTGGTGGGCCGGGACCGCCGGGTCACGCTCGGCGGCACCGGCTATATTCTGGTCGAATTCCCCAGGATGGTCCCGGCCCCCGCGGTGATCGGCGGACTCGAAAGCGTGTGCGCGGCGGGGCTGGTCCCGGTGCTGGCGCACCCCGAGCGGTACGTCTGCTGCACGGTCGACCGGGTCCGGGAATGGAAAGCCCTCGGTGCCCTGATGCAGGTGGACGCGTCGACCCTCCTGGCCGACCGCAAGCGGGGCACGCGGGCGCGGGATCTTGTGGCCGAGGGTCTGGCCGACATCCTCGCGGCCGACAATCACGGTGATGGCCGGCTGATCTCGACGACCTGTCAGGTCATGGCCCAGCGGGGCGGTGAACTGCAGGCCGATCTGCTGGGGCGGCTGAATCCCGAGCGTATCCTCCGGAACGAGCCGATCATCCCGGTCCCGCCGTTCCCCATGCGGGGATCGTGGTGGGACCGGCTCCGGGCCAGCCTGGGCTAGCCGGAAAGGGGGAGGGCGTCATGAAGCTGGAGCAGCCGGCCGACGGGGCCGCGGAGGCGCACGTCCGCCGCGGGCTGGAGGATCTGGCATCCCTGGCGGAGGCCATGATCCCCCTGGCGCCCCGGGTCGCGTCGTTTGCCCGCCGGTATGCCGACACGCTGCAGGCGGGCGGCACGCTGTGTTTCGTGGGGAACGGCGGCAGCGCGGCCGATGCCCAGCACCTCGCGACCGAGTACGTCGTGCGCTACCGGGCCATGCGGCGCCCCTTCGCGGCCCTGGCCCTCACCACCGACAGTTCGCTGCTGACGGCGGCCGGCAACGACCTGGGCTTCGAGGAGCTGTTCGCGCGCCAGATCGAGGCGCTGTGCCGGCCGCGGGATCTGATCGTCATTCACAGCACCAGCGGCCGGAGTCCCAACCTGCTGCGGGCGGCCTCGGTGGCCCGCGATCGCGGTATTCCGGTCGTGGCTTTCCTCGGCGCCGGCGGAGGTCCGCTGCTCCCGCTGGTGGACGATGCCATCGTGGTACCCTCCGAAGAACCCAGCCATGTGCAGGAAGTCCAGCTGGCGCTGGAGCATCTGATCGTGGAACTGGTGGAGAAGCTGCTGGCACACTGACCGGGACGGCCAGGACGGCCAGGACGGCCGGCGGCACCCGGCACTCGGCACCCGGCACCCGGCACTCTGCACTCTGCACTCTGAACTCTGACCTCCGCACCCGGCCATGATCTCGTTCTCCGGAAAATCCGTTCTCATCACCGGTGCGAGCCGAGGCATAGGAGCGGCCACGGCGGTCCTGTTTGCCCGGGCCGGCGCCGACGTGGGCATCGCCTACCACCGGCGGAAGGACGAAGCGGAAAAGGTGGCCGACGAGGTGAGAAACCTCGGCCGGCGCGCCTGGGTGGCCGGTGGGGACCTCGCCGATCTGACGGCGGCCGACCGGCTGGTCCGGGCTTGCGCGGAGGAATTCGGTCGACTGGACGGGTTCATCGCCAACGCCGGGATCTGGCCGGTGGCGGACGTACCTCTGAAGGATCTTCCGCCCGAACGGTGGCGGCTCACGCTTGGGGCCAACCTCGATTCCGTCTATGCCACGACCCGGGCCGCGCTCGGCGTGATGCAGCGCGGCGCGGTGGTGCTGGTCTCCAGTACGGCCGGACAGCGGGGCGAGGCATACCACGCCGACTACGCGGCGACCAAGGGGGCGATCATCTCGCTCACCAAGTCCCTGGCCATCGAGTGCGCGCCGGAGATCAACGTGAACTGCGTCGCCCCCGGCTGGGTCGAGACCGAGATGAGCGAGGCTGCGTATGCCGGGGGCGGCCGCGAGCGGATCGCCCGGACCATCCCGCTCCAGCGGATCGCGACCGCCGAGGACATCGCCGGCGCCATTCTGTTCCTGTGCAGCCACCTCGCCCGGCACATCACCGGGGAAGTGCTCAACGTGAACGGCGGGAGCGTGCTCTGTGGGTAGGGGCGGACGGGCGGGCGGGCGGGCCGGCGGGCGGTGCCACACGGACTCGCGTCGGGCCGGCGACCCATCCTCGCCGGTGGCTTCACCGGGCAATGCTCGGATCCGTTGTCCGGTGCAGGCGGCGGCCCGCCTGCCCGCCTGCCCGCCGGTCCGCCCGAGATGATCTTCCCCCCCAGCCTCCAGGTTCCCGGCGAGGTTCTGGACATTGCCCGGCAACTCGAGTCCGCCGGGTTCGAGGCCTGGTGCGTCGGGGGGGCCGTGCGCGATGCGCTGCTGGGTGATCCGCAGTCTGATTTTGACATCGCCACCTCGGCCACGCCGGATCAGGTCCAGCAGCTGTTCCGCCGGACCGTGCCCGTGGGTATCGAGTTCGGCACGGTCGGTGTGCTCGACCGGAAGGGCGTACTTCACGAGGTCACCACCTTCCGGCGGGATGTCAGTACCGACGGCCGCCGGGCGGTCGTGGCCTACGGCGCGACCCTGGAAGAAGACCTGGCCCGGCGGGACTTCACCATCAACGCGATCGCCTATCATCCGGTCCGCCACGACTGGAAGGACCCCTTCGAGGGCGCCGTCGATCTCGAGCGGAAGCGGCTCCGCGCGGTGGGCACCGCGGCGGAGCGGTTCCACGAGGACTATCTCCGGATCCTGCGGGGCATCCGGTTCGCGGCCCGCTTCGAGTTTGCCATCGAGCCCGATACCTGGGCGGCCGCGGTGGCGGCGGTGCCGGGGCTCAAGGGGCTCTCCGCGGAGCGGGTGCGTGACGAGTGGTTCAAGGGGCTCCGTAGCGCCCGGTCGGTTGAGCGACTCGCGGCGCTCTGGTGGAAGATCGGTGCCGCCCCGGTCTGGCTCCCCGAACTGCTGCCGGATGAGGCCCGTGCCGGGATCCACGCCCTGCAGGGCGGCGGCGAGCGCCTCCCGCCGGCACGGCGGGATCCGGTGCTGCTGACCATGCTGCTCTGCCGGAGCCCGGCCGATGTGCTGACCCGGCTCCGTTGCTCCAACGCCGAAATCGCCCGGGCCCGCAACCTGGCGCACGCCCCGGCCGCACCCGCGTCCCCGTCCGCCTCCGATGTACGCCGCTGGCTCGCTGCCGCCGGATCCGCCGCCGATGACCTGCTCGAACTGATCCGGCTGCGGTCCGGCTCTCCGGCGGCCTGGGCGCCGGCGGTGGCGGAGATCCGGCAGCGGGGTGATCCGCTGAGCCGGACCGATCTCGCCATTCGGGGAGAGGAACTGGTGGCCGCCGGGGTTCCGCCGGGCCCGGCCGTGGGCCGGATCCTGGCGGCCTTGCTCGACCGCGTGCTGGAAGACCCCGCGCGCAATACCCGTGAGGCGCTCCTGGCCCTCACCAAGGAGCTTCTCTGAACGTCTTTCTCTTCGCGATAGCGGCGGCCGCCGGCAACGTCCTGGGCGCCCTGGCGGTGATCCGTCACGAGCGGCGGAGCCTCCAGGTCATCGAAGGGTTCCTGGCCTTCGGCGCGGGCTTCATGCTCGCGGTGGCGCTGCTGGAGATGATTCCGGAGGCATTCGCGGGCGCCTCGAACGCGGCCTACTACATCCTGGCCGGGTATCTCGCGGTTCACCTGGCTCAGCATGTCTTCGTGCCCCACTTCCACTACGGGGAGGAAACCCACAAGGTGAGTTCCCGGGCGGGGCTGTCCGCGCTGGTGGGTCTCTCCCTGCACACGTTCTTCGACGGGGTGGCGATCGCCAGCGGGTTCCTGGTGTCGGGACAGCTCGGCGTGCTCCTGTTCCTCGCGGTGCTGCTGCACAAGCTGCCCGAGGGCGTGGCCATCGCCAGCGTGACGCTGGCGGGTGGTCACGGGCGGCGACGCGCTCTGGCGGCGGCATCGATTCTGGGGCTCGCGACCGTGGCGGGGGTGGCGGCGACCTCCGGGGCAGGGCTCCTGGCCAGCCATGGCCTGGCCATTTCCGCCGGCGTGACCCTGTATGTGGCGGCCTCGGATCTGGTTCCGGAGTTCCAGGCCAAACGGGGCTGGCGGATGCCGGCGGCCTTCTTCGGCGGAGCCGCGACGTTCTTCCTGACCAAGGTGATCCTGGAGACCATTGGGGTGAGGTGAAGACGGTGAACGGTGAACGGTGAACAGTGAACGGTGAACGGTGAACGGTGAACGGTGAACAGTGAACGGGTAGGTGGCTTGACGTTCCTGGTCTGAGGGCGAACTTCCCGCCTGCCCGCCTGCCCGCCTGCCCGCCTGCCCGCCTGCCCGCCTGCCCCCTGCCCGCCTGCCCGCCCGCCTTATCTTTCTCCCATGTCCAAGCCCGCTCCCTCGTTGTTTGCCCCGGCCGATCCACTTGCGGCCAGGATCCGTCCCCGGACGCTGGATGAGTTCGTGGGTCAGGAACATCTGCTGGCCCCCGGGCGCCCCTTGGGGGATGCCATCCGCCGGGGAGATGTGGGCAGCAGCATCTTCTGGGGGCCGCCCGGCTCGGGGAAGACCACCCTGGCCGGGATCATTGCCCACTACACCGACCGGCAGTTCGTGGCGTTCAGCGCGGTGACCGAGGGGATACCCCGGGTGCGCGAGATCCTCGGGGAAGCCGAAAAGCGCCGGGCCCTGGGGCGGGGCACCATTCTGTTCTGCGACGAAATCCACCGGTTCAACCGGGCCCAGCAGGACGCGTTTCTCCCCTGGGTCGAGAACGGCGTCGTGACGCTGATCGGCGCGACGACCGAGAATCCCAGCTTCGAACTCAATTCGGCCCTTCTGTCCCGCTGCCGGGTGTATGTGCTTCAGCCGCTCACCATGGAGCAGATTGCCGAGCTGCTGCGGCGGGCCGTCTCCGACCGGGACCGGGGCCTGGGGGATCTCGAACTGCGGGTGACGGAGGAGGTCCTGGCGTTTCTGGCGGTGCAGGCCGACGGGGACGCCCGGCGGGCGCTCTCGGCGCTGGAAGCCGCCGGCCGGCAGGTGGGGCCGGGCGGGGAAGTGAGCCGGGATCTGCTCATCGAGGTCCTTGCCCGCCGGGTTCCGCTGTACGACAAGACCGGGGAAGAGCATTACAACCTGATCTCCGCCCTCCACAAGGCGGTGCGGGGGAGCGATCCGCAGGCGGCGCTCTACTGGCTGGCCCGGATGATCGAAGGCGGAGAGCATCCGCTGTACATCGCCCGGCGGGTGGTGCGGATGGCCTCCGAAGACATCGGGCTGGCGGATCCGCAGGGCCTCACCGTGG
>JBFXBG010000164.1:0-8344 GCA_050183505.1 Gemmatimonadales bacterium
GTGGGGGGGGGGGGGGGGGGCCCCCCGGGCGGGGCCCGGGTGAGTTGCGGACCACACACATTGCGCAAGGAGCGGGGCTGGTCAACCGTCGGCCCTGGGGAGGTCGGGACTTGACAGCCCGGCTGGGGGGGGTGGCGATACTTCTCGGCGCCCCCCAGGAACGCCCGGGACTGAATCCCGCCACCCGTCGGCGAATGCCACCCACCCCATTCAGCGAATCCAGATGGAATCCCTGGTGGGCCTGCCGGCTGCTCCTCGCCGTACTGGCCACCGGATGTTCGGACAGTGCGGGCCCGGAGCGAGCACAGGATCCCACCGCTGAACGCCGGCCCGCATTCAGCGGTGGGGCTGGTGGCGTCGCCGTGCCGCCGGATGCGCCGGAAGGACCCCATCAGACCTATTCCCTCCCGTCGTGGTCGGCGTTGACCATGATCAAGGTGCACGCCACCGGGGCGGTGCAGGTGCAACACTACCAGAATCCGGCATTGAACCGGACGGTGGACGCGTTCGGCGTTCGCATGGGGTCAAGCTGCAAGGAAGGGGTTACGATTCGCTACGGCCAGACGGTCGTCCAGCTGACTGGAGGAACGACCTCCTGCCCCTTCACCTACCAGCTGCAGGCCCCCCAGGAGTATACGACCCGGACCCTCGTCATCGGCAACGGCACTGCGGAGTGGCAGGGTCCCGGACCGAACGGGCTGGGTTGTGCGGGACGGCCCGCCACCTGGTGCTTCGACTACAGCGGCGAATTCATGGTCGAAGTGAGCCGCTGGCCCTGGAACTTCGTGGTCATCGCCAGGCCGAACGTCGTCCCTCAGGGAACCCAGGTGGAACTCGTGGCCCTTCCGACGTCCCCCGAGACAGGGTGGCAGCCGCTCAACCCGCCGTTCGTTCTCCAGTCCTGGCACTGGGAGCCGGATTCGGGGACGGCCCGGAATGTCTGCGGGACAACCAACCCCTGCCGGTTCACTCCGGAGGCATCGGGACAGATGGTCGTAACCGCCATGGTGAACGGAGAACTGCAGGCCCAGTCGCGGCGGATCCAGGTCAATCCCTGCCCCCCGACGGGCGACCCTCTGCTCGACAGCCCCGATTTCCGCCGCCGGCTGGAACAGGACCTGCAGGCATCCGGGATCGGCAACCCGAACGATCAGCAACGCACCGAGACCGGCGGGCTCTGGTGGCTCAACGCCAACGACAGCTCGGTCCGGTACCTGCCCATTACGCCGGATTCGGCAAACAACTGCGGCCTGTGGTGGCGGGGCGAGAATCACCCGGGCATGCCGGGAGAGGTCCTGATCGGAGGGCACCACACCCATCCGTACTATCCCGGCGCCCTGATCAGCGGCTGCGGATCGGATTCCATACCGAGATGGTACAATGATGTCGTGTGGGGGGGCGGGAGCAACGAAGACTGGCAAAACGCGAGCGCGCTCAACGTACCGGAGTACGTGACCGATGCCGCCAGTATATACCGACTTGACCCAGGCACGACCCCCTCGGACCGGCGCCGCAATCCCAACCGCTGGGCGCGCGACACCAATGGGTGCTACGCGTCGCTTCCACAGACCTGAATGGAGCCCTAAAGTGCGCGTCCTGCGTTGCTGCTTGATCTTCTGGCTGCTTCACCTGCCTGCGACCGGCGCGCACGGGCAGGTACTTGCATGCAGTTCGGACACCATGATGCGCGCAAACCTCCTGACTTACCTTCAGGACGTTGCGGCGGGCTCAGACTCCGTCTCTGCGGCCTGGCGGAGCAAGCTGAGCATACCGGTGCTCTCTGTCGGGGACGTACAATCCGTCGCGACTGACAGCATGTGCATGGCCGCAGCCGATGCGGTCAGTCGGGAGATCGGGATTGTGCCACCGCAGGGGCGGGCGGTCGTTTTGATCCGGCTGGGGGGAGAGGCTTGGGCCGTCTGGGACTCGACGCTCAGGGCCGGCCACTTCAGCGAATTTCTCGTCTTTGATGCCGCGTTCCAACGGCTGAAGGCAAGAGTCGCCTTTTGACAGATCTGACTGGCCGCCCGCCCCCTCAATCCCCACCGCTGGCCGCGAGGTCCTGACGGATGCCCGACCGGCCAGCCCTGAGAGGAGCCCCCATGCAATTCGTCTACCTGGGCATGGCAGTGATGGCGCTGCTCTCGGGCCGGCCGCACGCTGCCCTGCCCCAATCGGGGCGGTGTCACCCGGATACCGCGGTGTTGCGGAGCATGGCCACCTACTACACCTCCCTCGCCACCCGAAACGATTCCGCGGCCCAGGCGTCTCGCGCCGCACTGACCATCCCCGAAGTCCCGGCGGAGGAGGTGGTGCCGGTGACGTCAGACTCCGTCTGCGCCACGGCCGCGGCCGCCCTGACCGCCCTGCTCGGCCCCCCGGCGAGTGGAAGCCGTGAGGTGTACGTCGTGAGGGTGGGGGCCGTTTACGTGGTATGGGATCCCACGTTGCGCGCGGGGCATTTTGACGTCAGCTACGTGTTCGATGATCGGTTCCAGAACGTCCTCAGCAGGATCCTGGGCTGAGCTGCAAGGGGAATCCGACACGCATCTTTCATCTCGACCCCGGCACTCCACGCCTCGCCACCCGGCTCCCAGAGCACCCCCAATGAGTGGCCGGCCCTCTCCGGCCCTCCGTAGCTCCGAGCCTCCCGTTGTGAAATCATCCAATCATCCAATCCCCCCTCACCCTCCTGCGAACTTCCTCCGCAGCGCCTCCGCCACCACCGGGTGCACCAGGGCGCTGACGTCCCCGCCGTACCGGGCCACCTCCCGGGCCAGGCTGGCGCTGATGTAGGTCTGATCCACGGCGGGGACCACGAACACCGTTTCCAGCTGGGGGTGCAGCTGCCGGTTCATGAGGGCCATCTGGAACTCGTACTCGAAGTCGCTCACCGCCCGCAGCCCGCGGACCAGCAGGGTGGCCCCGACCTTCCGGGCGAAGTCCACCAGCAGTCCGTCGAAGGTGGCGAAGGTCACGTTGGGCAGACCGCCCGCCACCGAGCGGAGCAACTCCATCCGCTCCTCCACGGTGAACAGCGGGGTCTTGGCGGAATTGGTCGCCACGGCCACCACGACCCGGTCGGCCAGGGCCAGGCAGCGCCGGATGAGGTCTTCATGGCCCCGGGTCGGCGGGTCGAAGGAGCCGGGATAGATCGCGAGTCGGGTCATGGGGCGTAGCAGAAGGTGATGGCCGTATCGCCGTAGCGGCGGGTTTCGTCCCCCGCGACCGGGGTGGCGGCCCGGTGTTCCACCGACAGGATGCGGGCAAACGGCGTCCGGCGGAAGAGGGCGACCAGCTGCCCGGCAAAATCGACCGTGTACGGCGGATCCGCGAACGCCACGTCGTAGGCTCCCGGGGCCAGTTTGCCGGCGAACCGGACCGCGTCGGCCCGGTGGACCCGAGCCCGGGCGCCGACGCCCAGGGCCTCGATGTTGGCCCGGAGCGCGGCCAGCGAGGGCGGATTCATTTCCACGAGGTCCGCCGTGCCGGCGCCCCGGGAGAGGGCCTCGAGCCCCAGCGCGCCGCTCCCGGCAAAGAGGTCCAGCACCCGGGCCCCCTCCAGCGAATCCCGCAGGATACTCATCCAGGCCTCCCGCACCCGGTCCGAGGTCGGGCGCACCCGGGAGTCCTTCGGGGACGCCAGGCGTCGGTTACGGAAGGTGCCGGCGATGATGCGCATGGAAGATGGTGAGAGGTAAGAGGTGAGAGGTGAGAGGGAAAGGCGCAGCCGTCGTCGGTGCGGGGAGTTAATCGGAGGTCGAACAGCCGACGCGGCCTGGGCGTCCATTTTCCCTCTCACCTCTTACCTCTCACTCCTGAGGACTCCCTGGATCCTCGCCTGCAGGCTCTCCCGGCCGTTCCACAGGTTGGTCTCCAGCTTGAAGCAGATGTCGACCGGGTTGTCTCCCAGCCAGGGGACCCGGTCGGCCCAGTTGAACCCGATGGCGTCGAGCCGGGCCTCGGCGGCCCGCATGACCCCCTTGAGGTGACCGTTGCCCACCCGGCGCCGGTCGCCCAGGCGGATCCCCCGGACCCCGAAGACCGGTGCCGGGTTTCCCATGCCGCAGGGTTCGAGATAGCGGCAGAGACGTTCGAGGTCCGGGGTGGCGTCTTCCAAGTCGATCAGGAGATCCACCCGCTGCTCGGGGAGCAGGTCTTCCGGGGCGAGCTGGGCCCGGGCCAGGTCGTCGAATCGTTCCCGGAACGCGTCGAACCTGTCTCGCTTTATGGTCAGGCCCGCCGCCATGTGGTGGCCGCCGTAGCGCTCCAGCAGGTCGCCGCACTGATTGAGCGCGGCATGCAGGTCGAACCGGGAGATGCTCCGCCCCGATCCCTTGCCGATCTCCCCGTCGAATGCGATGAGAAACGCCGGCCGGCCGTACCGTTCGACGACCCGGCTGGCCACGATCCCCACGACGCCGGGATGCCAGTCCTCCCCGGCCAGGACCAGCCCCGCCGTGGCCTCATCCGCCAGCCGTTCCTCGACCTGCTCCAGGGCCTGGTCCAGAATGCGCTGGTCCAGCGCCTGGCGCTGTTCGTTCAGAACCTCCAGGCGTGCGGCCAGGCTGTCGGCTTCGGCCGGGTTGTCGGTGAGCAGCAGCCGGAGACCGTCGGCGGCGTCACCCACCCGTCCGGCGGCATTCAGGCGGGGGCCCAGCAGGAACCCGAGATGACCCGCCCGGATCTCCCGCCCGTGAAGCCCGCAGTTCCGGATCAGGCTCTGCAGACCGGGCCAGCGGGACCGCGGGAGCAGCCGGAGTCCGTACCGGACCAGCACCCGGTTCTCCCCCACCAGGGGGACCAGATCGGCCACGGTGGCCAGGGCCACGAGATCCAGCAGATGCAGCGGCAGATTCTCCGGCAGGCCCAGCACCGGCACCAGCGCCTGCACCAGCTTGAAGGCGACCCCGGTGCCGCAGAGGATCCCGCAACTGGAGGTGTCGTCGGGGCGCTGGGGATCCACCACCGCCAGTGCCGGCGGCAGCTCGGCTCCGGGCAGGTGATGATCGGTGACGACCACCCCGATACCGGCCTCCCGCGCGGCCCGGACCGTGTCCACCGCGGTGATGCCGCAGTCGCAGGTGATGATGAGCGCCGCGCCGGCCCGGCGGGCGGCGTCCAGGCCGGCGGGTCCGAAGTCGTAGCCGTCCCGCAGGCGGTGAGGCAGGAAGGTCTCGACCCGGGCCCCGGCCTCCCGGAGCGCGCGGGTGAGGAGCGCGGCGGCGCACTGTCCGTCGACGTCGTAGTCGCCGTGGACCAGAATGGTCCGGCCGGCCCGGACCGCGTCGGCCACGGCGGCCACGGCCTCCGCCATGCCGGCGAGGGCGAGCGGGTCCGAGAGGCTGGCCAGGTCGGGCCGGAGGAAGCCCCGGGCGGCCTCGAGGTCGGCCCAGCCGCGCTGAATCAGGAGCGCCGCCAGCGGTTCGGGGAGATTGAGCCCGGCCGCGAGCGCCCGCACCTGGGCGGGATCGGGTTCGGGGGCCAGCACCCAGCGCTGGTGGGAGGCAGGAGACGGTGCCGTCATCCGGGTAAGGTAACTCCGGCGGGAGACCGGCCGGGCATCCGGATCACTCGGAGGAGTACAGAATCACGCCGCATGATTCACAGAACTCGATCACGGCTCCACCCCGCATCTGGGTGCGCCGGTTGAGCGGCACGGTGGTGTAGCAGGCGCCGCATGCGGCGCCGTCGAGCGCCACCACGACGGGCGCGCCCTTGGAGTTCCGCAGCCGGTCGTACTGGAGCAGGAGCGGCTTGGTGATGTCCGTCGCGCTGGCCTCACGGCGGCTCAGCGCGGCACTCCGCTCCGCATCGAGTTCGGCCTCCTTCGCTTCCAGCGTGCTCCGGGCCTCCGCCTGCGACTGTTCCACGGCCTCGCAGGCCTCCCGGGCCTCGTTTACCCGGAGTTCAAGCACCTTGAGCTGGTCCGCCGACCGGACCCACTCGTCCTCTTCCTGCGCCATCACCGAGGTCGCCAGGTCGATCTCGGCCATCACATTCTGCACGTCCCTGGGCGAGTGCAGGAATCCCAGCTTCTCGCGCCGGCGTTCCTGGTGCTTGCGGTGCATCTCGATCTTGGATTCGAGCTCGTCGCGTTTCTGCCGGGTATCGGCAACCGCCCGTTCGGCCGCCGCCACGACGTCCCGGGCCTTCTGCAGCTCGGCATCGAGCACGCCGAGCTGGTCGGCCACCTCGAGCATCCGGGTGTCCACGTCGAGCAGTTCGAGATCCTTGGATTGCAGATCCAGCAGTTTTTCGAGGTCAGAGTTCATCGGAGAATAGTGAGAAGTGAGAAGGGAGAAGTGAGAAGGAAACGGCCGGCCACCCTACCTCCCATCGGGCGACACCTGCCGCAGACGTTTGCCCACCGGGCCGTAGAAGTATTTGCGCCAGGCGGACGGATAGCGCGCCTCCAGTTCTTTCCGCAGCCGGGTCATTTCGGAGGTGAGCGAGAGTTTCTCGTCCTCGCTGGCCCGCCCCATCCGCAGGCGGATCGCCTCGTAGTCCCGGAACTCCGGGCGCGCCGCCAGATCCTCCCGGGCGTTTTCGTAGACGTCGCCGGCGGTGGCCGCCTCGATGCCGCTCAACGGCACCTGCACGGCGTTCCACAGTTTCTGGGCCCCGGGAGACAGCGCCTCGACGACCCCCATCGGCAGTTCCCTGGCGCGGGCATCCAGCAGCGCCTGGAAGACCTCTCTCGCCTCCGGCTGTTCCAGCCATTCCGGACGGATGTCGTCCGCCGCGCGTTCCAGCCACCCGTCGAACTGGACGATCACCCGGAGCAGGTCGCGCTCGGCCACGTCCCCCCGCCGGCGGACCGGCTTGCGGGCCACCGGCCGGCCGCGGGGTTCCTCGGGAGGTGGTGGCGGGGTGGGGCGCGGCGCGGGCCGGCTGGCGAGTTCTTCCGCCAGAATGTCCTTCCCGACCCCGGTCCGTTCCGCAATGAGCCCGAGATACAGGTCCCGGGTAATCGGATCCCGGGCGGCCCGGACCGTGGGGAGGAGGCGGTCCAGCGCTTCCCGCCGGTGTTCCAGGTCCCGGAACCAGCCCTTCTCCTCCAGCACCTGGAGCTTCCGCTCCATGACGTCCGCGGCGTCCCGGACCACGGCCTCCATGCCGCGGGCGCCGTCCTTCCGGACCAGGCTGTCGGGATCCTCCCCCTCCGGCATCGTCACCACCCGCACCCGGACCTCCAGGCGGAGCAGCTCATCGGCCGCCCGGAACGTGGCGCGCTGGCCCGCCGTGTCGCTGTCATAGGCCAGGATAACGGTGGAGGTGAACCGCTTGAGCAGGGCCGCCTGATCGGCCGTCAGGGCGGTGCCGAGCGGGGCGACCACATGCTCGATGCCGGCGAGCACCAGCCGGAGCACGTCCATGTACCCTTCCACCACGATGGCCTCTTCCGCCTTGCGGATGGCCTGCTTGGCCTGGTGGAGGTTGTAGAGCATGCTCCCCTTGTGGAAGATGGGCGTCTCGGGGGAGTTGAGGTATTTGGGTTCTCCGCTGCCCAGGATCCGCCCGCCGAAGCCGACCACGCGGCCTCGGAGATCGTGGATCGGGAACAGCAGCCGGCCGCGGAAGCGGGGAATCACCCGGCCGTCGTCCCGCCGGTAGAGCAGGCCCGCCTCGAGCAGCACCGCCTCCGGGATCTCGTGCCGGGACAGCTCTTTCATCATGCCGTCCCCGGGCGGGGCAAACCCGAGCCCCAGCGGGCGGACGGCGTCGAGATCGAGGTCGCGGGATTCCAGGTATTTGCGCGCGTGGGAAGCGTCGGGAGATTCGAACAGCTGGCGGGTGAAAAAGTCGTGCGCCAGGGCAACGGCGCCGAAGAGCGGCTCGCGCGGGTCCGGCCCGGCCTTGGGACCCTGCTCCGGGATGGTGATGCCCGCCCGGCGCGCCACCTCCCGCACCGCCGTGGGATAGTCCATCCCGAACCGGCGCATCAGGTAGGTGAAGACGTCTCCGCCGGCGTGGCAGACGTAGCAGTAATAGAGACCCTTCTTGGGAATGACGGCGAAGTTCCGGTGAGTCCCTCCGTGGAACGGGCAGGCCCCGCGGTAGTCGCCCCCGGTGCGTTTGAGGTTGACCCCCTCCCCGATGATCCCCACGAGATCCGCGCTGTCGCGCACCTGTTCGATGATCTCGTCGGGAATCATGGTCAGTTCGCGAACTCCACGATGGTGACGCCCCGGCCGCCCTGGTTGGCCGGGGCGAAGTCATACTTGGCAATCCGCCGGTCTCCCGCAATAGCCCGGTGGACCCGCTCGCGGACAACACCCGTTCCCATACCGTGAATGATACGCAGGAAGGGGCGATCCGCGAGTATGGCCGCGTCGACCGC
>JBFXBG010000165.1:0-8319 GCA_050183505.1 Gemmatimonadales bacterium
GGTGGATTCCGCCCGCACTCGCTTGCCGTTGATGGTGATTTCGATCATGCACGACTCCCGTGGGGGGAGCGGCCGCAAGGCCGCCGGAATCGAGGAGGTGTTGCCGGGGAACAGCTTCAATGTAACGCGGCCCGGTGAGCCCGAAAGGGAGACGACGCATGGGCTTTGTACCAACGTTGTACAAAGAAGAAGGGCGCCGTTCGCGGCGCCCCTCATCCCTCCGACACTCGCGGCTCTGCGCCGCGGCCCGCCCTTACTGGGTTACCGCGATCGAGAATCCCGCCACCGGCAGCTGCGCGTAGGGCGCCGGGTCGGTGCCCCGGGCGGCCACCTGTTGAATCGACGCGGTATAGCTCGACGCCTTGTTGATATCCGGCACCTGGATCTGGACCAGCGAGCCGGTCGTGATCGCGCCCGTGAGCAGGACCCGGCGGGAGGTGCTGTTGAGGGTCGTCTGGTAAGTCGGGTACGAGCCGGTGGTGACCGCGTCGATCTGGCCGCCCGAGACGGTGAACATGATCGCGCCCGGGTTCGACGGCGCGCTGCTGAGGGACACCGTGAGGAGCCCCGGCACCGGCGGGTTCCCCCCGCCGTTGTCGCCGCCGCCGCAGGCGGTGAGGCCGGCGGCGAGGATCAGGATCGGGGCAACGAGAGTACGGATCCGCATCGCTCAGCGCTCCTTTCGCGGCTCGGCGGCCGGCACGGGAATCGACACCGTGGGACCCGCCAGCACACGCTGCATGGCGGGAGACGACGGGTTCAGGCCGTTGCGGTCGGCGTAGGCCAGGAAGTCGCCCAGGTTGTAGACTCCGTCGTTGTTGCCCGTCTGGTCGAGATAGGTCAGCTGCTGCGTCGTCAGGCAGGGCACGGCGGTGCAGGACGCGCCCAGCAGCGAACTGGCCGCGTCATCGGCGTTGACGGTCACGTTGGCGCTGAATACCGGCGTGAGGCTGTAGGGCTTCATCATCGGGAGCACCAGCGTGGCGTTGGTGGTGTTGGTGTCCCCCTGCCAGCGCACGAAGGTGCCCCCCTGGAAGGCGGTGGCCGTGAGCGTGACCGGCATGCCTTCCTGCACGAAGGCGCCCTGCACCAGGTTCGGATTGCCGGGGATATCGGAACTCACGGTCCCGCCGTTCGGCGTGGTGACCAGATTGACCTTGTGGTTGGCGGTGAAGTCGGCCAGCACGGTGTCCGGCTTGGTCGCGTCCGATATGATCGAATGGGCCGAGGCCCCGTTGTCGCTCCAGCTCACGAAGGTGAACTGGGAACGGCCGCCCTGGGCCAGCTGGGGCGAGGTGACGTCCAGGTCGACCATGTCGCCCGGCGCCACTACGTCCTCGAACCGGGTGGTCGAGACGTTGTTCACCTTCACGAACGATCCGGTCCGGGTTCCGGCGAACAGCGAGCGCTCCCGTTTGAGGAACCGGAAGACCACCGGACTCGGGTTGTTGGTCCCCATGTTGTTCCGGAAGATCGAATCAACCGCGAAACCGGCGTAGGCGTTCTGGTTGGTGGCGGATCGCGGGGTGGTGTTCCAGGTGAACGCCCGGTTCACGGTCGAGCCGGGGTAGCTGTCGCCGGCGTCGCCCCGGTTGCCCCCGCCGGGCGTACGCAACTGGTTCAGGCCGTCGGCCTGCATCAGGGCCACGCCCTGGATCGTCCCCTGGTTCACCGAGTTACCCCCACCAGCCAGGCCGGCATTGATCCGGCTCTGGTCGATGTGCCAGATGAGGAGCCCGGGGTTCTTCTTTCTGGAGCCGAAGGCGGTGTTCATCTGGGCCGTATCGGCTTCCAGGGAGTCCCGGTTCTCCAGGAGGAAGTATTCGCCGGCGACCGGCGTGCCGACGTAGAGCACCGTGTCCGAGGACTGAATCGGGTTGAGCGTCACCGTCCGGCTCGCGGTCAGCGTATCCACGTTGACCCAGCCCAGCTCCGTGAGGGACCAGGCACTCATGCGTCCGGGGCTGTAAGGCCTCGCGTAGTTGGCGGAACCCATGAGACCCCACTCGCCGATTCCTTGTGTCGCTCCGGAAGTATCGTATAGATCAGGAAGGCCAAATGCGTGACCGGTTTCGTGGACCACGGTCCCAACCGGCATGACTTGGGCGCCACCGCAACCCGTGGGTCCCCCCAGGCCGCTCTGGAAAGTGTAGTCGTTGATCTGGTAGAACCCGCCACCCGGCCGGGGTGTCTTCGTCTGGTAAGGAGAGAGGCCCAAGCCAGTGAGATGGTAGCGATGAGCCCAGATATTGGTTGTGCCGCATGCACCATCAACTTCGGGCTGGATGAATGTCACGAAGTCGACGAACCCATCGCCATCCCCATCGAACTGGCTCCAGTCCACCGAGCCGTCGTCAAGCGCGGTGATTGCTTCGATCAGGAGGTCACGGAACCGCGAAGAAACCCCCGAGGGCGAAAGGGGGTGCGCACATGTCTTGGCGTTGCCCATCGGGTCGATCCCAATCCCGTCACAGCCGTCCTCATAGTAGGCGTCATTGGAGTCGGCAGGGGTCCAATCGAAGACGACCCCGTCGAGGGTAATCAGCCCATTCGACAACTGCTCATAGTAGCTCTTCACGCTGTATGGCTCGGTTGTCGGTGTTGGGTTGAAAAGAATGTTCTGGTAGCTGGAGGCGGGGAACGGCCCCGAACGGTTCTTGTATTGAACCAGCACCACGGGGATGAAGTAGTTCCCCGCGACGGCGGTTGCTGCGCCGGGCGAACGTGCGTTCAAGGTCGAAAGGGCACCGGCCCGAAGCAAGCTCTGTCGCGCGGATCGCACGGCATTAGCCTGCTTCCTCCAGGCGCCGTCCCTGGTGAAGTCGAGCCATGGAACCTCGAACCGTCCTAGCTGGGCACGTCCATGGCCAGCTTGGGCATTAGCGGAGCTGGCGAAGAAGACCACAAACGCGAAAAAGGCCCTGTAGGCGGATTGCAGCCTCATGATGACGTCGCTCGCCGGTTAAGATTGATCCCCGAACTGCATGAACCGTGCCACCCTGGTGAAATGTCTTCCCCTGCCCTCCAGACCTCGTCTTGCGGCTTGCGGACCTGCGGGCATACTCAAACGAATCCCGTTGAGTCACCTCAGGCAAGGAGCCCGAAAGATGTCTGGTCGCCACAGCATTGGCTTCCTACAAACTGCCGCTTTCCTCGTCGTCCTAGCGTCTTGTCGATCCGATCGGAGGGCAGAACTCGCTGGACCCTCTGGGGTTGTCCCTGTGTTCTCCAGCAACAGCTCATGTTCAAACAACGTCCAGGGAACAACGAAATGGCGAAGCGCGCAAGACGGTGGGCCAATCCCCTGCGGCGCGATAATCCGAGTCGAGAACAACACCTCGATCCCAAATGTGATCGTCCAACTAGCGATGAATAGGTGGAACGAGGCGGTGCTAGACCACTTTGGCCTTCCTCGATTCGTCCGGAATGGAAGCGAGACCCCCTTCGCCACGGAGATCGTCACGCTCAACTGGGGTCCGACAAATGGAACCTCCGGGGCAATCAGGTATTGCGGGAGCACGACGAAAGCGAGGCCTGCCACAATCCAGGTCTTTCGAGCCTATGGAACCGCCGGGTGCGGCGGAACAGCGGAGGACTCCGCGGATTTCACACACGTTGCCACCGACGACACCACCTTGATCGATCTGTTGGCACACGAGCTTGGACACGCGATCGGGCAGAATGGCCATCTACTTTCCAGCGGCCCATCGGACCTCCCTACTGCCCACTGCACCAACTCCCTGAACGCGAGTCGAGTCCTCAATGAGGGAATCTGTCAACACGAGCGTCAACTGATCTTCTGGGTGTACAGGGTGGCTGACTCTTTCCCGGATTTCGCAAGGAACATCGTCACGGGAATCGAAGTACAGCCGGACTCCATCGAATTGTCCAAGGATAGCTCCACAGTCTTCACAGCCAAGCTCCTCTTTGAAGGGGGTAACCCTCTTGCCTTGGGAGGGGACTGCAACGGGACGCTCTGCAGCCCGTCAGCCAGCGAAGAGTTTGAATGGGTCAGTAGCAATCCAGCCGTCCTTTCGATACCGCCGGGGACTGTAACACCCCAGATTCTGGGGACTGCGGTTGGGACCGGAGCTAGCACTCTAGGCGCAGTACTAACAAATCCAGGGCAATACCAAGTGGCTTCCCCCGTAGATTTCCCCTCTGGGAATACCCCCGCGTCCGTCTCAGTGACTGCAAGCCTCATTGGAAACCCGATTACACCCCCGCCAATTCCCGGAGTTTTCTTCCCGCTGAACTTGCACCGGGTAGCGTGCAGCACATACACGACGTCGAAGACGTACGTGGCATACACACTCCACTGGGAACGGTTCGGGTATCCTGAAGCAGGATGGAGCGGTGTAACCTATGAAATCGGAGAATCCTTGAACGAGGATCCCGCCATGTCCTCCGTAATCAGATCCGGACCGTCCTATACGACAACAGAGACCGTAGGCTGGTACACTGTGACGCCATTCGCCCCCCAGCGGTATCTGTGGGTACGATTCCGACTACCAAATCAAGCCACAACGCCCTACACGCCACTGGTCCCGAATGGTCTGGCCCCGGCTGACGGCTGTGATCTGTAGGAGGCGGGTCTTCAATCGGGACGTGTTCGGTAGACCTTGGGGCATTCGGGTGGTTTTCCGCCGGGCACGGTCCCAGGCCAGGAACGGCCCCGAACGCAAGATCCTGCCCCCAAGTCCGCTCTCTGGGCTAAGAAAAGGCAAGGCAAGAAGTTGGCCGCAAGGCGGGCCTGCTGTCCCCTCTCACGGCCGAGACGGCCACCCATTCGCTTTCCCGAATGTAACGATCCCCTCTGGAACGCGTAAAGCCTTGTGCGGCCATGCCCCGATCGCTAACCTTATTCGGCCCTGAAGTGGCCTCCGTGCAACACCTTCCGCATGCGCCGGCCGGCGCCGCGGGCAGGGCTTTGGTGAGTTGATTGAACCCCGGACCGACAAGAGGCGCCGTGGATACGCAAACGCTCCAACAGGTCGCGCTGTTCGAGAAGTGCAGGCAGTTCACCAAGGCCAAGGAGATCCAGGCCGCGGGGCTGTACCCGTACTTCAAGCCGATCTCCGAGTCCGAAGACACGGTCGTGATGATCGAGGGACAGAAGCGGATCATGCTGGGGTCCAACAACTACCTGGGCCTCACCCATCATCCCAAGGTCCTCGAGGCCGCCAGCCGCGCGCTGCACTGCTTCGGCTCCGGCTGCACCGGCAGCCGGTTCCTCAACGGCACCCTGGACCTGCACGGCCAGCTGGAGCGGGCCCTGGCCGAGTTCTTCGGCAAGGAAGACTGCCTGGTCTTCTCCACCGGCTACGCCGCCAACCTCGGCCTCATCAGCGGCCTGGTGTCGCGGGGAGACGTGGTCTATCTCGACAAGCTGGACCACGCCTCGATCGTCGACGGCGCCAAGATGTCCTACGGCGAGACCGAACGCTTCAACCATGGTGACCTGGGCGGGCTGCAGCGCAAGATGGAGCGCAGCCTGGCCAAGGGCCAGACCAGCTCGCTGATCATCGTCGACGGCGTGTACTCCATGGAGGGAGACATCGCTGATGTGCCGGGTCTCGTCAAGGTGGCCCGGAAATACGGCGCCGCCCTGGCCGTGGATGATGCCCACTCCGTCGGCGTGCTCGGCCCCCGGGGGGACGGCACCGCCGCCCATTTCGGCATGATCGACGAGGTCGACATCATCG
This sequence comes from Gemmatimonadales bacterium, assembly GCA_050183505.1. GTDB lineage: Bacteria > Gemmatimonadota > Gemmatimonadetes > Gemmatimonadales > GWC2-71-9 > JBFXBG01. Next base: position 5,706 of record JBFXBG010000165.1, read on the forward strand.
CCGGTACCTTCTCCAAGTCGCTGGCCTCGATCGGCGGGTTCGTAGCCGCCACCGAGAACGTCATCCACTACCTGCGGCACCACAGCCGGCCGCTCATCTTCACCGCGTCCCTGCCCCCGGCCAATACCGCGGGTGTGCTGGCCGCGCTGGAGGTCCTGCAACAGGAATCCTGGCGCCGGGATCAGCTCTGGGCCAATACCCGGCGGCTGCACGAGGGCTTCCGGAGCCTGGGCTTCGACATCGGACCCACCGAGACGCCGATCGTTCCGGTGCTTATCGGCCCGATGGACAAGACGTTCCTTATGTGGCGGAAGCTGTTCGACGCCGGCGTCTTCACCAACCCCGTGGCGCCGCCGGCCGTGCCGCCGACCCAGTGCCGGCTCCGCACCAGTCTGATGGCGACCCACACGTTCGATCAGATCGACTATTGCCTCGAGCAGTTCGACCGGATTGGACGTGAGCTGGGGGTCATCTGACCCCCGGGGTCACCGTCCGGGCGGTGACCACCGCCCGGGACCTCTCCCGATTCATCGATCTTCCGTATCGACTCCACGCGCGGGACCCGAACTGGGTCCCGCCGTTTCGTGCGGACGTACGCACGCTCCTCTCCCGCGGGAAAAACCCCTTCTTCGAGCACGCCGCGGCCGAATACTTCCTGGCCGAGCGTGGGGGCGAGGTGGTCGGCCGGATCGCGGCCATCGCCAACCGGCTGCATAACGAGACCCACGGAGACCGGGTCGGGTTCTTCGGCTTCTTCGAGTGCATCGACGACCAGGCGGTCGCCAACGCCCTCTTCTCGGCCGCCCGCGAATGGCTCCGGCCCCATGGCTTCGACACCATGCGCGGCCCGGCGTCCTTCTCGGTCAACGACGAATGCGGCCTGCTGGTGGACGGGTTCACCCTGCCCAACACCATCATGATGCCGCACAACCCGGCATATTACACCGCGCTGATCGAGAATGCCGGCTTCGCCAAGGCCCGGGATCTCTGGGTCTACCAGAATGGCGACGAACGGCGCGTCGTCCCGGTCCCCGAACGGCTGGCCCGGGGCACGGAACTCATCCGGAAGCGGATGGGTATCACGCTCCGCCCGCTCAACATGGCGGACTTCAAGGAAGAGGTCGAACGGGTCAAGGCGATCTACAACGCCGCCTGGGAGAAGAACTGGGGCTTCGTCCCCATGACCGATCACGAGATCGACCACCTGGCGGACCAGTTCAAGCCGGTGGTGGTGCCCGAGCTCGTGCCCTTCGCCGAGAAGGACGGCCGGGTGATCGGGTTCGGCCTGGCGCTGCCGGACTTCAATCAGGTCCTGCGTACCAATCGCAACGGCCGCATGCTCCCCGCCGCGCTCAAGCTGCTCTGGGCCCTCAAGCGTCGGAAGATCCGCCGAGCCCGGATACTGCTCCTCGGCATCCTGCCGGAATTCCGGGGCAAGGGCGTCGACGCCATGCTGTACCACTGGATCTGGACCCGGAGCATCGATCGGGGCATCACCTGGGGCGAGGCCGGCTGGATCCTGGAGGACAACCCCGCCATGAACGCCGGGTTGGAGAAGATGGGATTCTCGGTGTACAAGACGTATCGGCTGTATGATCGCGCGCTGTAGGACGGAAACCGGCGGACTGACGGTCAGACGGCCAGACGGTCGGACGGTCCCGGCCCGCCCTTGAGAGTCTCCCTCTCCGGCGCCACCGGGTTCGTCGGCAGCCACCTGGTCGATGCGCTGCTGGAACAGGGCCACGAGGTCACGGCCCTGGTCCGCTCTCCCGCCAGGGCCCGCGCACTCGACACCCGCGTCACGCTGGTCCCCGGTGATCTGGACGACCCGCAGGCCCTGCGGGATGTCTGTGCCGGGCAGGACGTGGTGTTTCATGTCGCCGGGCTCACGGCGGCCCGGAGTGAATCCGAGTTCCTCCGGGTCAACCGGGAAGGGACGGCACGCCTGCTGGAGGCGGCGGCGACCGAGGCGGTGGGGCGGTTCGTGCTGGTGTCCTCGCTGGCGGCCGCGGGCCCGAGCCGGGTGGGTGAACCGCGCGCCGGCGGAGAGACGCCGGCCCCGGTCACCGCCTACGGCCGCAGCAAGCTCGCGGCCGAAGCCGTGGTGCGGGAGGGGCCGATCCCCTGGACCATCCTGCGCCCGCCGACGGTCTACGGCCCGCGTGACCGGGAGGTCCTCAGGGTCTTCCAAGCGGTGAAGCTGGGGATCGCCCCGGTGTTCGGCCGCGGCACCCAGGAACTCTCGGCGGTGTACGGTCCCGACCTCGCCGCCGCGCTGGTCGCGGCCGCCGGCGCCGAGACCGCCGCGGGCCGCACCTATCATCCCGCGCATCCGGAAGTCTTCACCAGTACGGACATGGTCCGGGCCATCGCCCGAGCCATGGACACGCCGGTCCGGCTGGTACCGCTGCCGGGCGGCCTCGCCCGGGGACTGCTGGCCCTGACCGGGGGCTACGCCCGGCTGCGGAACCGGGCCACGATCCTCAATCCCGACAAGGCGAACGAATTCCTCGCCGCGGCGTGGACCTGCGATCCGACGCCCCTGATCCGCGACACCGGCTGGCAGCCGGCCCATGATCTCGAACGCGGGGTAGCAGCGACCCTGGCATGGTAC
>JBFXBG010000166.1:0-8252 GCA_050183505.1 Gemmatimonadales bacterium
TGGCAACCGCCATCTTCATCCTGGCGGCGCTGACGGTCTGCTACCCGATGCTTGCCGGGAAGTTTCTCCTGGGTGAAGATCAGTTCCAGGCCGGCTACGCCTTCCGGCTCTTCGGCGCCATGCAGTTCCGCCAGACCGGAGCGATCCCGCAATGGGATCCGTATCTCTTCGGCGGGATGCCGTTCATTGCCGCCATGCATGGCGACATCTTCTATCCGACCGCGTGGCTCCGGTGGATCCTGCCGATCGACACCGCGATGAACCTCGGCCTTGCGCTTCACATCGTGCTGGCCGGCGGGTTCATGTATCTCCTGCTCCGGGCCCTCCGCCTGCGCTGGACGGCGGCCGTCTTCGGCGGCCTGGCCTACCAGCTCAGCGGGATCGTGGCCTCCCAGGTGAGCCCGGGCCACGACGGCAAGCTCTACGTGTCGGCCCTGGCCCCGCTGGCGTTCTTCGCCCTGCTCAAAGCTGTCCGGGAACGCAGGATCTGGGGCTACCCGCTGCTTTCGTTGATTGTCGGGCTCGCCCTGGTCAGTCCGCATTTCCAGATGACGTACTATCTGCTCGTGGCGCTCGGGCTGTGGACCCTCTACCTGGTGTTCTTCGATCCCGAACGGCCGGCAGGGCAGCGATGGCCGGTACCGCTCTCGGCCGGCGCCCTGGCCGTGGTGCTCGGTTTCGGGATATCCGCGATCCAGACCCTGCCGTTCCTGGAATACGTGCCCTATTCGCCGAGGGCGGCGGGAGAGGCGAGCGCGAGCTGGGAATACGCGACCAGCTGGTCCATGCCGCCCGAGGAGATCTTCACGACCGTCCTGCCGCAGTTCAACGGCGTGCTGGACCAGTACTGGGGTCGAAACCACTTCAAGTCCCATACGGAGTACCTGGGCGTGGCCGTGGTCATTCCGTTCCTGCTCGCCTTCGGCGATCGCAAACGGAAACCCCTGATCCTGGCCCTCGCCGGCATCGGCACGCTGTTTCTGCTGATCGCCTTTGGCGGGCACACGCCCTTCTACCGGCTGTGGTACGAGGTCATGCCGTTCATGAAGAAGGTGCGGGCCGCGGGCATGGCGTTCTACCTGGTGGCGCTGCCGGTGTCCGTCCTGGCTGCGCTCGGGGTTGAGCGGGTCCTCAGACGGGAAGTCCACTGGCGGACCGTTCTGATCCCGGTGGCGGGACTGTCCATCCTCGGGCTGCTCGGAGTGGTGGGCGGTCTGCAGACGGTGGCGGGGGCCTTCGTCGCGCCGGAACAGACCGGGCAGCTGGCGGCCAACGCCGAGTTCCTGCGGGCCGGCGCGCTCCGGATGCTGGTGTTCGTGGTACTCTCGGGCTTCGTGCTCTGGGCCATACTGCGCGGGATGTTCCGCGGCTGGGTACCGGTGCTGGCCCTGGCGCTGGTCGTCACCGGAGACCTGTGGAGTATCGACCGGCTGTTCTTCCACTACTCGCCGCCGGCCGCCGAGCTGTTCCGGGAGGACCCGGTCGTGAGCCGGATGAAGCAGGATACGCCGCCGTTCCGGGTCTGGGATCCCCGGGGGATCTATCCCGGGTCGTTCCTCATGGCCTATGATCTCCAGTACATGGTGGGGTACCACGGCAATGAGGTCAGGTTCTACGACAACCTGCTGGGCGGGAAGCTGAGCGGCTGGCCCAATCAGGACAACCCGAATCTGTGGGACCTGCTGGCGCTGAAGTACATCATCTTCCCCCAGTCGATCCCGATCCCGGGCTACCACGAAGTACTGGGACCGGCCACGACCAACCGCGGACTCCCCGCGGTGCTCTACCAGCGTGACTCCTCGATCCAGTATGTCCGGGTCCTGGCCGCCGCGGCGAAGATCCCGGACGATCAGCTGATCCCGACCGTCCTGGATCCACGCTTCCCGGCGGACCGGCTGGTGCTGTATTCGGATACGGCATCGGTAAGCCCCACGCCGCTGCGCGGATCGGCCATCCCGGCTTCACCCGTCTCCGCCCGCCTCCTCGAATGGAGGCCCGGGGAGATGCGGATCGCCCTGGACAGCGCCGCCACCACGCCCCAGTACCTGCTGGTCTCGGAGACCTGGTTCCCCGACTGGCACGCAGCCGTGGACGGAACCGAAGTGCCGGTCCTGCGGGGCGACAACGCCCTGCTGTCGGTGGTGATCCCACCCGGGGCCAGGGAGGTCCGGCTCTGGTTCCGGGACTCCGTGTTCCCGCGCGGAAAGGCGGTCACCTGGGCCTCGCTGGGGCTGACCGGGCTTCTGCTGCTCGGACCGGCGTTCCTCCGCCGGAGAACGCCCGGTGGCTGAGCGCGCCCTGGTGGTCGTTCCGACCTACAACGAACTGATGAACCTGCCGCACGTCGTCCCGGCCATCCTGAGCCAGGACGAGCGGCTGGAGATCCTGGTGGTCGACGACAACTCGCCGGACGGCACCGGAGAGCTGGCCGACCGGCTGGCGGAGATTCAGCCCCGGGTCCATGTGCTCCATCGGGAACGGAAACAGGGGCTGGGCAAGGCCTATATCGCCGGGTTCAAGTGGGCGCTGCAGCGGGACTACCAGGCCGTCTTCGAGATGGATGCCGACTTCTCCCATGATCCCGAGAAGCTGGGCGACTTCCTGGACGCGCTGCAGGAGGCCGACCTCGTGATCGGTTCCCGGTACAAGAAGGGGGTCAATGTCATCAACTGGCCCATGTCCCGCCTCCTGCTCTCGATCGGAGCCAACCTCTACGCCCGATGGATCACCGGATTGCCGCTCACCGACTCGACCGGCGGGTTCAAGTGCTTCCGCCGGGAGGTGCTGGAGGCCATCGACCTCGACCGGGTCCGCTCCAACGGGTATGCCTTCCAGATCGAGATGAGCTTCCGGGCCTGGAAGCGCGGCTTCCGCCTGCTCGAGATCCCGATCGTCTTCACCGACCGGATGGAGGGGCAGAGCAAGATGAACAAGAAGATCGTCCGGGAAGCGATCTGGGTGGTCTGGTGGCTCCGGTGGCGGGCGTTGATAGGGAAGCTATGAGCGAAGCGTGCCCCGTTCCGGGTGCCGGGTGCCATGTGGTTTGCGGTTTTGGGTACCGGTGCGCGAAATCAGGATGTCGTCATCCATCCTGGCCTGAGGTACCTTTGTATCATGGCGGGCGTCCACAGCTTCGAGGACCTCAGGGTATGGCAGGAGGCGAGAACCCTCACGAGGGAGATCTATGCCGTGACCGGCGGCGCCGGTCTCGCACGCGACTACGGCCTGGTAAGTCAACTCCGGCGGTCAGCAGTCTCCGTAATGGCGAACATCGCTGAAGGGTTCAGTCGGGGAAGGCCTCGGGAGTTCAGTCAATACTTGTCCATCGCACGTGCATCCTGCGCGGAACTCAGGTCACACTTGTATGTCGCCCTCGACACCCATCAACTTCGTCAGGAAGATTTCTTCCGCCTGCTCCGGGCAGCGCTGGGAATCAGCCGCATGTTGACTGCCCTGAAGCTGGCTGTTACGCGAAAAGGGGTCTGAGTCCCGGACCGGCCCCCCGGGGCACCCGGCACCCGGCACACGGCACCCAAAGACATTCTCACAGTCCACCCTGGGTCATGAGATTCTACAAAATGTCCGGCTCCGGCAACGACTTCATCATGCTGGACGGCCGGGAGACCACCCCGGGGGACTGGCCCGCGCCGCGGATCGTCGAGGTCTGCCATCGCCGCAACGGCGTGGGGGCAGACGGGCTGGTGATTCTCACCCCCGGGGTGCCGGGCGTGGTCCGGATGGATTTCTACAATTCCGACGGATCCGAGGCCGCCATGTGCGGGAACGCCGCCCTCTGCAGCACCTGCCTCGCGACCTACCTCCACATGGCCCAGGCCGCGGGAATGACGCTCCAGACCGGCGCCGGCAGCTTCCCGACCCGGACCGCCCCGGAGCCCTGGTCGGCCGAACTGAACCTGCCCGACTTCCCGTTGCCAGTCGAGGTGCCCATCGCCTGCCAGCAGGGAGAGCGGGGCATCTGGGCCGGCACCGTAGGGGTACCTCACCTCACCATTCTCGTCGACGATATCGAGGCGGTGGATATCAACGGCCGGGGCAGGGAGCTGCGTTTCCACCCGGCTGCCGGACCCGCCGGGGCCAACGCGAACTTCATTGCCGGGCCCCGAAACCAAGCCGAAGACCGGGCCTGGGAGCTGCGGACCTTCGAACGCGGGGTCGAAGGCGAGACGCTCGCCTGCGGTACCGGCACGGTCGCCTCCGCGGTCGCCCTTGCAGCCCATGGACGGATCCAGCTGCCGGCAGTCATCCGGAGCCGGAGCGGGAAGCCACTCCGGGTCGCGGCAACCCTCGAAGGGGGATGGGCCCGGGATGTCTGGCTGCGCGGGGAGGGTCGGCTGGTCTTCGAGGGCCACCTGGCCTGACCGACCAACCTGGCTGCCTCGGGCTCGTGGCACCTCCTGGCAGACCCGCACGAAAAACCCACCGAAACCAGCGATGTGGGGAAGAACGCACGGTTATCAACAGATATCCACGATGGAACTTAACATAACATATCTTATACGTCGTTTATGTCGAACCAGTGTCGCCACGTTGGCAAGGACGCGAAAGCCGGCCGAAGTCTCGCTCCGGCCGGCCTTTAGGCATCATCCAACCCCGGTCTGACCGGGCTCTCCCAACCGCAGCCTTACATCTTCCCCTGAGTGATCTCCGAGAGCCGGACCTCCGCCTCGGTCACCGCGGTAGTTCTGGACAGGCCGTCGATCACCTGCCGGTATGCCGCGTTGGCCTTGGCCGTGTCCCCCGCCGTGGCATACGCCCGACCGGCCTCCAGGAGGTACTGGGCCTTCAGGTAATCCAGGGAGCTTGCCGCGGCCGCGGCCTGATAGGCGGCCCCGGCCTCGTCGGGCTTGTTGCTGTTCTCCAGGGCGGCACCGAGCAGCGCGTTCGCCTCCGGAACGAACCGGCCGCCCGGGTTGCTCTGAAGAAAGGACCGGAGCCTGACGATGGCCAGCTCCGACTGTCCGGTAATCAGCCGGAGCTGATTGATGGAAATCTCGGCTTCCCTGGCCGCGCCGGTCCCGGGATACTGATCGACGATCTTCTGGAACTCACTTGAAGCCTGGGCGATGTTGCCGGTCTCGGCGATCGCCCGCGCCTGCCCCAGCGAACGGTTGGCGAAGAGCTCCTTCCGTTTCTGGGCCGTGGTGACAAACCAGAAGCCCAGGACCACGATGGCAATGACGCCCCCGATGATCGACAGGAGCCTGGCGTTCCGCTTGCCCCAGGCGAGATACGCCTGGAGCCCCCCGGCAGCCTCCGCCGGTGTCGGGCCTCCCTTGCCTGGAGTCTTGGATGAAGAAGCGGAGGTCTTGGAGCGTTCGCTCAAAGTCGTGGCCATGAACTTGATGTACTCGACGAGTGCCGGGTGCCGAGTGCCTGGCACCCGGGACCTTCTGGTAGTGATTGCCCGGCCCGGACGAATGTCCCGCCGGCCGGCCTTCCTGGTGCCAGGTGCCCCCGGCGTGACTCGAACACGCGGCCAACAGTTTAGGAAACTGCTGCTCTATCCATCTGAGCTACGGGGGCAAAGGCTGTTAAATAACGCCGGGAGATGGAGCTAAGTCAATATGCAGGAAGGATTCACACGGCCGCACTTACGTGGATCGGGGCCCCTTCAAGCCGGGCGCGGCCCCCCAACCCGTCGATTTCCAGCAGGAAGGTCCAGCCCACGACCTCCCCTCCCAGCTCCCGCACCAGGCCGGCGGCCGCGGCGGCCGTTCCGCCGGTCGCCAGTACGTCGTCGACGATGAGCACCCGGGCGGACCGATGGAAGGCGTCCTGATGTGCCTCGAGCGCCGCTGACCCATACTCCAGTTCATACTCCCGCCGGACCGACTTCCAGGGCAACTTCCCCGACTTCCGGACCGGTACGAAACCCGCGCCGACCGCCAGGGCAATCGGGGCTCCCAGAATGAACCCGCGGGCCTCGATCCCGGCCACATGGGTAATCCCGGAGGCCCGGAACGGCGCTTCCATGTCGGCAACGACCGCCGCCAACAGCGCGGGATCGGCCAGGACCGGCGTGATGTCGCGGAAGATCACCCCGGGCGTCGGATAGTCCGGTATGGCCCGCAGTTTGTGGATAATCCGATGGAACAGGGAGGGATTCAATGAAGACAAACCGGATGAAGTGGACTAGGTAGTCACATTATCTCAAAAGACTTGTACAGTATCTCGTCACCCGAAATCTCCGACTTTTCCACGTTTGTGACTTTCGCGTGTTCAGGGCCTACCTTGAGCAGTTCCTCCAGTGCCGCCAGCCCTTCGTCCGGCCCGGTCACGACCACCTCGACCCGCCCGTCGCTGAGGTTCCTGGCATGGCCGTGCAGGCCGAGCTGCCGGCTGTGGCGGGCCACGAACCAGCGGAACCCGACCCCCTGCACCGCTCCGGTGACCCAGAACCGGACCGCGCTCATCCCGCCCTCAGGCGCCGGCGGCGATGCCAGATCACGTATCCCGCGATCAGCACCACCAGGGCAGGCAGGATGTACTTGATGAAGACCTGGTGGGCCATCGCCGTGTAGGCCACGTCCCGCACCACCTCCTCATTCCGGCCGAGGACCCACCCGATGTAGACCAGGACGGAGCACCAGATGCCCGCCCCCAGGCCGGTGAAGAATACGAACCGGGCGAGATTCATCCGGGCAATCCCGGCAGGGATGGAAATCAGGTGCCGGATCACCGGCAGCAGCCGCCCGACGAAGGTGCTGATCTCGCCGTGCCGGTTGAAGTAGGCCTCGGTCCGGTCCAGGGAGGCGTTGGAAATGAGGACGTACTTCCCGAACCTCCGAAGGACGGGTTCCCCGACGTAGACCGCCAGGAAATAGTTTACCAGGGCCCCGAGGATGCTGCCGACGGTCCCGGCCAGGATGGCCAGATACGGGTCCATGCGGCCCTTGGCCGCCAGGTAACCGGCCGGCGGCATCACCAGCTCGCTCGGGAGCGGGAGGATCGAGGATTCGACGGCCATGAGGACGACGATCCCGGGATATCCCAGCCGGGACACGGTCTCGATCAGCCAGTGGATGAGGTCGCCGAGCATCTAGGATCCGTTCTCCGGGGTTTGAAAGCCGAACTGTCCCAGCAGGGGGACGAAGCGGACATCACCGATGGCCCGTTGGTGGTAGTCGTCCCCTTCCCGCCGTACCAGCGTCAGAACCTGTGTTTCACGGTCTCCCAGCGGGATGACGAGACGGCCTCCCGGGGCCAGTTGTTCCAGCAGGGGCCCGGGCACATGGGGGGAGGCAGCCGAGACCACGATCGCATCGTAGGGCGCGTACGGGCGCCAGCCGAGGGACCCGTCCCCGACCATGACCGACACGTTCCGCACGCCGGCCTGCTCCAGCGCGGCCCGGGCCTCCCGGGCCAGGGGTTCCATCCGCTCCACGCTGAACACCACCGACGCCAGCTGTGCCAGCAGGGCCGTCTGATAGCCGGATCCGGTGCCGACCTCGAGGATCTTTTCGTCGCCCTTGAGGTCGGCGGCCTCCAGCGATCGAGCCTGGACCCATGGCTGGGAGATCGTCTGGCCACCCCCGATCGGGAGCGCACTGTCCTCGTAGGCCCGGTGCCGCATCGACGCCGGCACGAAGACATGCCGCGGAACCTCCGAGACCGCCTTCAGCACGGCCAGGTCCCGGATGCCCTTGGCCCGGAGAGTCTCGACCAGGCCGTTCCGGTATCCGCCGTAGCTGTCCCGGCCGTTCTGGATCATCCCTCCAGCCGCCATCCCCTGACCGTCTCGATCAGGGGGTAATCCGTCAGGTCCATGTGCAGCGGGGTGACCGAGATGTAGCCCTCCGCAACGGCGGCATGATCGGAGTCCTCGCCCCCCGTCCAGGTAATCGTCCCGCCGCCGATCCAGTACATCTCCCGGCCCCAGGGGTCCTTCATTTTCGTCAGCGACTCGGAAAAGTAGCGGCTTCCCAGATGGGTGACCCGGATCCCCTTGACCTGGTCGGCCGGAATCGGCGGCAGGTTGATATTGAGCAGGGTCGACGGAGGATAATCCCGGACCCCGGTTATGTGCCGTACCAGCGACACGAGCCGGGCCTGATAGGTCGCGAGGGTGGGCAGAGCATGGCCGGCGAAGGAAATCCCGATCCCCGGAACGCCCAGCGTCACGGCTTCCATCGCCACCGATACCGTGCCGGAATAGAGTACGTCCTCCCCCATGTTGGGGCCGTGGTTCACGCCGGAGAAGACAAAATCGGGCCGGCCTTGCGGCAGGAGGG
>JBFXBG010000167.1:0-8181 GCA_050183505.1 Gemmatimonadales bacterium
TGAGGGATTGGGGGATTGGCCGGGGACGCAGCCTCCGATTCAATCCCTCAATCCTTCAATCCCTCAATCCTCCAATCCCTCAATCCCTCAATCCCACTAGATGGTCATGTCTTCTGTGAGCTTGAGCACGATCTTCGCGCCCGGGTCCACGACCACGTCGCGGTCGGCGGTCTGCGCGGCGACGCCGGTGCCGACCGCGGCCCCGATCACGCCGCCGATCACGGCGCCTTTCTTGTTCCCGCTGATGACTCCGCCGGCCACCGCGCCCGCGGCCGCACCGGCTCCCACCTTCGCCACGTCACCCGCGGTGACTCCCCGGCCTTCGAGATGGTGTTCCACCGACTCGATCGACGCCACGAGCGAATAGGACTTCCCACCCACCACGACGTCCGCCGGCACCAGGAGGATGGTTCCATCCTGCTGGCTCTTGTTCTCGGCGGGCTTCAGGTCCGCGATCGTCAAGGTCACTTTCGACCCGGCCGGGATCACCGTCCGGCCCCGGCTGTCCTTCACGTCCTCCGCCACCGTGGCTGAAAGGACTTCCCCCACCTTGTTGCTGCGGGACGTGAGCCGCGCGTCCGCCGTGGCGGAAATCAGGGTTCCGGCCGCGAGCGTGCGGGTGGTGGTCCGCGGGGTGGCGGGTTTGGTAGTCGGTGTGCCGGAACCGGCCGGCCGGTCGTTCATCGCCATGCCGGAATCGGCCGGGGCCATCTGCAGATCCCGCCCCAGGCTGTCGGCGGCGGCCTGATCGCCCGAGCCGCCCTTTCCACACCCTAGGACGGCAACGGCCGCAAGCGCGGCAAGCACGCTGCGAGACATGAGACCTCCCTTGAGGAAGAGTGTTCCTGGTGCTGCACGCCTGAGTGTCATTCTAAACCCGGGACATCCCCGCTGCCAATCACCCGACGTGACGGGGATCACAAACGAAAGAGCGGCGGGCCCGAGCCCGCCGCTCTCGCGTTCTGCTTCCGGCAAGCCGTTCAACGCGGAACCGTCAGCACCTGCGAGAGTGTGAAGACGATCTCGGCGCCGGGAGCAACGACCACATCCCGGTCCGCCGTCTGAATCGCCGCCCCGGTGCCCACCGCCGCCCCGACCGCGCCACCGACCACGGTCCCGCGCTTGCCCCCGACAATGCGCCCGGCGATCGCGCCGACGGCCGCGCCCGCGCCGACCTTGGCCGCGTCACCCGCGGTGACGCCGCGGCCCTTCACCTCGTGCTGGACGGACACCGACGTCCCCGCCACGGGATAGTTCTGTCCCCCGATGGTGACGCCGGTCAGGGACAGCGTGAGCTTGCCGTCCTGCTGGCTCTTGTTCTCCGCCGGGGCGATTTCGGTCACCGTGAAGTGCGCCACCGACCCGGCCGGGATCACGATGCGGCCGTTCTCGTCTTTGACATCGGCCGGAATCGAGACGGTCACCAGCTTCCCGGCCTTGTCGTGCCGGGAATTGATCGAATCGTTCACCGTGCCGGTGATCGAGGTCCCCTCGGCCAGCATGAGCGGCGCCGCCGCCACCGGCGGGCGCTGAACGGCCGGCTGGGACGGGGTCTGCGTCGCCGGCCTGGGCTGAGGCCGGGGTGTCTGGACCTGGGGCTTGGCCGCAGGCGCCGTCTGGGTCTGGGCCTGGGCCGGTTCCGCCGCGGGCGCGTCGTTCAGGGCTGCCGTGGTTTCCGCCGGGGCCATCTGGAGGTCCCGCACCAGACTATCGGCCGTCGCCGTCTCGGTCCGGTCCTTCCGGCCACACCCGACGACCGCAGCCACCGCCGTGATCGCGAGGATCTGTCTCAACATCGGTGCCTCCGCAAGTTGTTTCCTCATTTCCCTGACCCCACCAGTCCCCCCGGCTCCCATCAGCCGCGGGTGCCTACTAAGATAACCGGATGCGCGAACTCAGGTCCGTCCTGCCCTACCTCCGGCCCTATCGGAGAATCTACGCCGTCGGGCTGCTGCTGACGCTGATTTCCAACGTCCTGAGCACGCTGGGGCCGCAATTCCTGGGCCGGGGAATCGATGCCCTGGAGAGCGGACAACCCTTCCGGGCCATCGTCTTCTGGGCCGGCATGCTGGTGGGGGTTGCCGTGCTGGGCGGCTTCGCCCGTTACGGAATGCGACAGCTGCTGAACAGCGGCAGCCGGCGGGTCGAAACCGATCTGCGGGACGACCTCTACCGCCACCTGCAGACGCTGTCCCCGGAGTTCTACGACCGGGCCTCGGTCGGGGACATCATGGCCCGGGCCACCAACGACCTGCTCGCCGTCCGGATGGCGGTCGGGCCGGCCATCATGTACATGGTGGATACGCTGACCCGCACCATGCTGGTCGTCCCCTTCATGCTGGCGATCAGCCCCCGTCTCACGCTGCTGTCGCTGCTGCCGCTGGCCGTGCTGCCGCCGGTCATGCTCTTCTTCGCCCGCGCCATCCACACCCGCAGCCTGGCGATCCAGAACCACTACGGCGTCCTCACCGACTTCGTCCGGGAGAACCTGTCGGGTGTGCGCATCGTACGGGCCTACGGGCAGGAAGAACCCGAGACCCGCCAGTTCCGCTCGCTCAACGACGAGTACGTCGAACGCAACCTGGCGCTGGCCCGGGTCTACGGCGCCTTCCACCCGATCATGGCGGTGCTGGGCGGGATGGGCGCGATCGCGGTGCTGTACATCGGCGGGCGCCTGGTCATTGCCGGTACGATCAGCGCCGGCATGTTCATCGCCTTCGGGGTCTACCTGATGACCCTCATCTGGCCCATGGTGGCGGTTGGCTGGGTGGTGAACCTGCTGCAGCGCGGGGCCGCGTCGATGGGCCGGGTGAACACGCTGCTCCGGGAGGAACCCTCCGTCACGTCCCCCCGCACCCCGGCGAAGCTGCCGGAGGCGGCCGGCGCCCGGGCGCTGGCCTTCGAGGGAGTCTGGTTCGAGTACCCCAATGCGCGGGATCGCGGCTGGGTCCTGCAGGATATCTCCTTCAGGGTCGAGCCGGGACGATCGCTGGCCATCGTGGGACCGAGCGGTTCGGGCAAGTCCACCCTCGCCGAGCTCATTCCCCGGGCCTACGACCCCGACCGGGGCCGTATCCTCCTGGACGGCGTGGATATCCGGAGCCTGCCGGTTGCCGAGCTGCGCGACGCCATCGGCTTCGTCCCGCAGGAGACCTATCTGTTCAGCGACAGTATCCGGAACAACATCCTCTTCGGCGCGCCGGACGACGGCCGGCTGGAGCGGGCCATCGAGACCGCGCAGCTCTCCGGGGCGCTGCCCGATCTGCCGCAGGGATGGGATACCGCCCTGGGTGAGCGCGGCATCAATCTGTCCGGCGGCCAGAAACAGCGAACCGCCATCGCGCGGGCGCTGGCCAAGGACCCGCCGGTCTTCGTCCTGGACGATGCCCTGAGCGCGGTCGATGCCCACACCGAGACCAAGATCCTGCACAACCTCCGGAACGCCCTCGCCGGCCGCACCAGTGTGATCGTCTCCCACCGGCTTGCCGCGGTGCGGGAAGCCGACTGGATCCTGGTGCTCGACGGCGGGCGGGTGGTCGAGGAAGGCACCCACGCCGACCTGATGGCCCGTGGCGGCCGGTACTGGGAACTGCTCCGGAGGCAGGAACTGGAAGAGGAGTTGGAGGAGGTGTAAGATGGCGGGCCGGCGGGCGGACGGGCGGGCGGTCGGGCGGTCGGACGGTCAGACGGTCAGACGGTCAGACGGTCAGACGGTCAGACGGGCAGACGGGCAGACGGGCAGACGGTCAGGGCAGGCGGGCAATGGACTCCGCCACCCGGTTTCAGGCCCGGTAGATCATCCGCCCGATGGCCGCGGCGATGAGAAACTCACCGACACCCCAGCCCCAGAACTTCCACGCCAGTCCCCAGGGAAACAGGCCCCACTCGGTCACCACCAGATAGGGGAAGAAATTGCCCAGCAACCAGGCGGATGCGGCGGCCCACCAAACCGCCCGACTGGCCGGCATGACCCTGGCGAAGATGACGAACAGGGCCACGATCGTGATTCCGAGTCCCAATCGTACCAGAGTGTGGGTCACGAACGGCCCCGTTCCCATGGGGACCTGGAGTCCGATCCGGGAAAACGATGCCGACATCTCCCGATACCCGAACAGCCGGGCCATGATGATCCCGCTCACGAACACCCAGGCTCCTGCGGCGAGTCCGGCCGCCATCAGCCGGGGCCATGCGATGCCGATCGAGTCCATTGAGTCCTCCGGGGGTTGGTACCCGACACCCTCCGGGCCCAACCTACGCTGCGGGCCTGCCGGCGGCCAGACGGTGGTGAAGCCATGAGGACCGCGTGCCCAATCTGATGCGGCTGATCCCAGTCATTGTACCGGCCCTGCTAGCAACCGGCCTGGGCGCCCAGGAGCCTGCGGTCATGCGGCCCCTGGCGTGGCGGGGTTATGACCCGACGGCACCGCTGGATCGCGGTCTGGGGGTGGTCGCCTTCCGCCGGGCTCCGGTCGAGCCGGGAGTAGCCGATTCACTCCGGATACTTGCCGCGCCGAGGGCGGGTGCACCGGTCCGGGCCTGGTTCGTCCAGCAGTTTCGCGGTGACAGCTTTCCGTATGGCGTTGCGGCACTCGCCGGCGCCAGCGCCAACCTGGTGGAGTTCGAATACGAAGCGGTGGGAATGCCCATCGACAGCGTCGGCGCGGGAACCGATTGGGCCCGCGTCGTCTACGGGTTTGACGCGAATCGCCGGCCGCTGCTGGGATGGGTCTCCCGGGACAGCTCCCTCACCCGTTCGATCATGTGGGCCGACTTCCTGCCGCAACGGAACCTGTACCTGCTCGATTCGGTCCACTGGGCCTTCGCCGATGGTCCCGGGGGAGAACCGGTCGGTGTTCCCACACCATCCTCTCCCGGGGATTACGCCCTGTACCCGATGCGGGTCAGCGGATCATGGCTTCAGGTTCGCATCGTGGTCCCGAGCGACACCTGCGAGGACCCCGAACCCGAACCGCGGACGGCCATCGGCTGGCTGCGCTATCTGGATCCACGCGGCAGGCCGCTGGTCTGGTTCTATCCGCGGGGGTGCTAGGTGCCGTCCGGGCCGTCCCAACTTGACATTCCCGCGCCGGCGGGCAGGCTACCCACTATCCCCCAATCCGGCCGGCGTCCATGGCTCTCAAGACGGTCAAAGGAAAGGTGCTGACTCTGAAGGTCTATCGGGGCGACGCCAAGACCCTGCTGGCCTTCAACCTGACGAAGAAGAACGCGAAGAACCTGGCGGGCTTCACCATCAGGGTGAGCCCGAAAGGCAAGCGGCATTACTATCTCCTCAACAATCTGCGCTACGAACACCCGGAGAAACACGCGCAGGACCCCGCCGAATCCGCCAACTCGACCCTCAACGCCCCGATCCACAAGTTCCGCTGGGTCCACGTGCCGGGCTCGTTTCATCAGGGCACTAAGCCGTTCTTCGGCCCCTATACCTACACCGTGACGCCACGGTATTTCGGGGCCGACGGAGGGATGCTGCCCCTGGACGCGGGTCTCAGCGTGTCGGCGACGATCGAGATGGCCCCCTTCTCCACGAAGCATGTCAAGCTGGGCTTCACCCGGGGGTACACTCAATCCCAGGCATTCGTGAATCACTTCGGGCTGAAGGCTCTGATCCGGCCCAAAGGCAAGGAGTTGTTGTTCGATACCGGCGTGGAATCCGGCAGGAACGCCAGGGGCGACGCCTACACCTACGAGGAAGAGTACGAGTGGCTGGGCTTCACGGCCCAGGATAGGATCTTCGAACTGCTGGACGAGGTCGTGCAGAAGAAATCGCTCCGGCTGCATGTCTTCGCCTATGACCTGAACGAGCCGGACCTGATGCGGCGGCTGCTGACGCTGGCAAAACAGGGGCGGGTCCGGGTGATCCTGGACAACGCGGCGCTGCATCACAACCCGAAGAAGCCCAGGCCGGAGGATGAATTCGAGAAACTCTTCGTCAAGGCGGCGAAGACGAACGCGGGCATCCTCAGGGGCAAGTTCGGCCGTTACGCCCACGACAAGGTGTTCATCGTGTCGAAGGGCAAGGTTGCCCGGACGGTCCTGACCGGCAGCACCAACTTCTCGGTCACCGGGCTCTACGTAAACAGCAACCACGTCCTGGTGTTCGACGATCCGAAGGTGGCCGGCTGGTACGGGCAGGTGTTCGATCTGGCCTGGCGGACCGGGGCGAAAGGCGCAGCGTTCCGGAAGTCGGCCGAGGCGGCCAGTATGTTCTCCTCCGCCAAGGCGCCCAGGACCAGCGTCACCTTCTCGCCCCACGACCAGCGCTTTGCCGCGACCTTGCTGCAGGGAATAGCCGCGCGGGTCGCGAAGGAAGGTAAGAAGGGCAAGACCACCGGCAGCGTGCTGTTCGCCGTCATGGGCCTGAAGGGCAGCGGGCCCGTGTATCCGGCTCTCAAGACCCTCCACCACGACCAGAAGATCTTCAGCTACGGCATCTCGGACGACACCAACGGGATTGCTCTGTATCGCCCGAAGAACAAGACCGGGGTTCTGGCCACGGGGAAGCCGGGGAAAACCCGGCTCCCCCCGCCGTTCAATCAGGTGCCCGGCGTGGGCCTCGGCCACCAGGTACATCACAAGTTCGTGGTCTGCGGGTTCAACCGGAAAGACGCCGTGGTCTACTGCGGCTCATCCAACCTGGCGCTGGCGGGAGAGCAGGTGAACGGAGACAATCTGCTCGAGATCCGGGACCCCCATGTGGCCACCGTCTTCGCCATCGAGGCCCTGGCCCTGGTGGACCACTTCGATTTCCTGGACCGGCACCGGACCAAGGCGGGCGCGTCGAAGAACTCCCCACCCCCGGCCGACAAACCCGCTGCCGCGGCTCAGGCAGGCTGGTGGCTGTCGGAGACGGACCGCTGGACGCGGCCGTACTACGATGCGTCGGATCTGAGGAAGGTGGATCGGGAGGTGTTTGGGTGAGGGGCCGCGGGTGCGGCGGCGAGGCTCCACCTGCCATTTGCCATCCCTCTCCTCGCGCCGTACCTTCTCGACCGCCCATTTCACCGATTTCCGCGGATCACGGAATCCATGACCGACGCCGCCACCTCCCCGGAAGCCGCGCTCGCGGGGCACTTTGAACTGAAAGTGCCCCTTGGGCCGGGGCCGGCCGGCCCCAGGTTCCTGGGCCGGCTCTCGACCTCGGGCAAGCGGGGCATCTTGGAGCTGCTCGAGACATCCCCCGGCCCGGAGGCCCTGGAGGCCCATGTCGAGGCCTGCCGGGGCGTCGGCTATGCCGACCTGCCGGCGCCGGAGGTCATGGCCCTGGGGCGGCACCGCACCGCACTCTTCTATCCGGGCCTCGCGGGTGACACGCTGGCCGCCATGCTGGAGCGGAGCCGGCATCTGCCGGGGAAGGAAGCGCTCCGGATCACGACCGCCGTGGCCCGGACGCTCGATCGAGCCCACCGCGCCGGGCTCATGCACGGCGACCTTACCGATCGCGCGGTCCTGCTGGACGGCCAGCGGGTTCTGGTGACCGGTTTCGGATTCACGGCGCTCATGAGCGACGGCGATCCGCCGGAATCGAGCGTCGACCAGGACACCTACCGGCTGGCGCAACTGGTCTACCGGATGCTGGCCGGCGAGCGGCCGCCGGCACCGGAGCCCGATCATGGCGGGAGGCGGCGCAAGTCCGCCCCGCCCCTCTCCATCCGGCTCCACCGGCCCGAGCTGCCGCCGCGGCTGGATCACGCGCTCCAGCGCGGCCTTTCACCCGACCCGGATGACCGCTACAGCTCCCCCATCCAGCTGGCCAACGCCCTGGAGGAAAGCCTGCGGGGCGGCTCGGAACACGAGCCGCATTCCGACCGGTCCTCCCAGATGATGCTGGCGAATTCGTTCGAGTTCTCGACTCTGCAGCGGCACCTGGAGGAACAGCGGCGGAGGCGGATCGTGCGGCTGGTAGCGGCGGTGCTGCTGCTCGTCGCGGCTGCCGCGGTAGCCTGGACCGTGCTAGGGTAGGCCTCGGCAACCGCGCACCACGGAGCCACGGAAAACACGGAGGCTGCACGGAGGAGGATGGGATGGGGGAGCTCCGTGGCTCCGCGGTGGGCAGCCGGCTGAAGCCGAATCGTGGGGCGCCGGCACTGTGCACTACGGAGCCACGGAAAACACGGAGGCTGCACGGAGGAGAATCGGGTGGGGGAGCTCCGTGGCTCCGCG
>JBFXBG010000168.1:0-8068 GCA_050183505.1 Gemmatimonadales bacterium
ATCGCCGCGCGCAGGCCTGCCAGGCTGTCCTCGATGATGAGCGTTTCTTCGGGAGCGCCGGCCGACTGCCGGATGGCGGCGGCGAAGATGTCGGGCGCCGGTTTGCCCCGCGCGACGTCTTCCGAAGTGACCATGACCGGAAAGAAGGGCTGCAGGCCGATCCCGGCCATGATGAGGGCCGTCGTGGCGCGAGACGCGCCGGTGCCGAGCGCCAGGCGGATGCCACGGGCGTGCAGGCGCCCGACCGCGGCGGCGGCATCGGGGAACGGGGCGAGTCCCGACCCCAGGCACCGGCGGGCGGCGGTCTGCTTGAAACGGACCCACTCCTGCAGCTGGGCCTCGGTCGGCGCCAGCGGCGCCGCGTATTCGGCGACGACCGCGTCGGTGGCCCGGCCGGCAATGGCCTGGTAGGGCGGTCCGTCGACCCCGAGGTGCGCCCACAGTTCCCGGTATGCCTGGGCATGACAGGGGGTGCTGTCCACCAGCACTCCGTCCATGTCAAAGACGACGAGCGAGAAGCGCCGCATCGGCTACTTGCGGAGTGGCGCGGCCTGCGCCCCGCATCCGGGGTCCAGTTCTTCCGATGGCGCCGCCGCCGGCGGCGGGACATCCCGCTCCGCCGGCCGGGACCACCACCCCCGGAGGATCGTCCGCAGGGCGCGGAGCCCGTCCCGGGTGCTGGTCCTGCGGACCTTCTCGGGCGAAATGGGGAAGTAGTAGACCGGGGTTTCGAAGACGTCGGCGCGGTTGCGCAGCAGCCGGGTCAGCACCACCTGGTTGAACTCGCGCTCGTGGAAATCGGGGTTGTTCCCCCGCAGATACCGGGACCGGATCACGCGGGCGCCGCTGAGCGTATCCGAGATATACCGCCCAAACAGCATGAGATACGCCAGGCTGAGCACGTGGCTGCCCACGTAGCTGATCGTCGCCTTGAGGGTGCGATGGCGATAGATCATGCGGTAGGCCTGGCGGATATCGTTGACCGAGAGGCGCCGGCTGCCCCACACGGCGTCCAACCGGCCGGTATGCAGATGCGACGCCAGGTTGACCACGTCGTCCCCGCGATACATGCCGGACGACTCGAACAGCAGGACGAAATCGAACCCCGGGTCGTTCACGATCTGCCGGAACGCGGCCTGGCTGTCGCCGCCACGGGTCGTCAGGTTCCGGACCGCGAACGGCAGCGACTCGACGAACGTGGCATCGAAGGAGTCCCTGCATTCATAGAATACCGAGAGCACCAGCGGCTGGGCTTCGATCCCCGCCCGGACCATTTCGACGATGGTCTCACCCACCTTGTTGAGGGATCCCGAGTCGTGCAGGATGACGGCCAGCCGGGTGCGTTCTCCCCGGCGCAGGAGGCGCTCCACGAACGGGGCCAGCGCCTTGGCGGCGTCGTGGCGGCCGGTGACGCCGTCTTCGTAGTTTCCGATCCGCACCAGCCGGGGATCCTCCAGGCTGTCGAGATGCCCCAGCGGCACGTACGGTTTCCCCGGTTCGACGGCCCCGGGCTCGTTGATCAGATAATGGGTGATGAGGCAGGGCGTCGGGATGGGATCGGCGCCCTTTCCGGTCAGGTAGTACAGCGCCTTGTTGATGAGGTCGACCGCGCTCTTGCCGCTGATCTCCGCGTCCTCCTGAAGATTGGTGATCAGGACCTTGACCGCGTGGAGGTTCTGCGCAATGGCCGACCCCAGCCCCGGCGTGAGATAGGACGGAAAGAGACTCGAATGCTGCGTTCCCGGGGCGTACACGATCAGGTCGGCCTCGGCGATCCGCTGCAGCAGCCGCGGATTGGGGGCGGGGGAAGCGAGCCTGGGCGCGAGGAACGCCGCCACGGCCTCCGGCCCCTTCCCCTCCAGCCCGGCCGCCTCGGCATCGGTCACCGGTCGGTCCAGCAGATGGATGTCGAGGATATCCTGGGGGGCCGCCGCGGTCACGATCGCGGCCTCGTTCGGAATCAGCCGGCCCTGGCCGTCAACCGCGACGAGATGGAGGTTGCGGCCGTCGGTGACGTTCTCGATCACGCCGTCCGGCAGGCCGAGCAGCCCGGCGTACACCGTGACCGCTCGGTTGAAGTCCCGCGCCGCTTCCAGGAAACACCCGGCGAACACGAGATTGCCGAGACTGCAGTCGGCGAACGAAAACGGGTACCCGCTCCGGATGAGTTCGGCCTCGAACCCGGCCAGCAGTACCCCGACCCGGCGCCGCACCCCCGGCTTGAGGCCGCCCGCCAGCTGGTCGACTCGCTGCTGGGTCGGCTCGGACGGCGCGGTCTCGCCCCGCAGGACCCGGAAGACGGCCGACGCCGTCTGGGCGGAGGCACCGTCGGGCAACCGGAAGTCGAGCAGCTGTACCAGCCGCTCATCGCACGTCCGCAGGACAGTGGCGAGCCGGGACGCATTCTTCCGGAAATCGGAAGGGCCCAGGCAGTCCCCCAGGAACCGCCGGACTTCCCCGGTGGACAACCCGTCATCGTAGCCGTTGATCGCGAGCGTAAGCGAGACCCGGTCGTTCTTGACCAGTTCTCCGGACAGCACGCTGGATCCCCGTCCTCCGGTGAAGAGGACGACACGGACCAGGTCATTGTCTGGCGTGCTGGTCATGATTCGTCGGGTGGCTGGTCGGTTCGATGACCGCGGAGGAACGCCCTCACAAATAAGGGTGCATCGACCGCCGGGCAATCCGTGACCATCGGGGCAAGAGGCGTGCCGGTCACCCGGCGGGGACGGGGCCGGCCCCCGGGAGGCCGACGCCGGCGAACAGCGGTCGATGATACCGGAGCAGCCAGCCCAGATAGAGGAGCAGCGGGGCGCACTTGACCAGGCTCACCAGCAGCAGCACCGGGTGAGAGCTGATCGTCACGTGTTCGCGGAAGAACTCGATCAGAACCAGGTTCTGCAGAACCGAGAACAGCACGACGGCGCCGAGCCAGCGCACCGCGCCGCGCGGCAGCCGGTGCCCCAGAGACACCAGCCAGAGGAGCGGAATGAACAACAGCGCGAGATAATGTTCCCAGACCACCTGGGAGACCAGCAGGCAGAAGGAGAGGGCCAGCATGAACTCGCCCCGCCGTCTCGGGGGAGCGATCAGCCGGTGGCGGTGGAAGCGCACGGCCAGGACCACGAAGACACCAAGCACGGCGAGCTTCATGGCCGCACCGAGCTGCGCGGCCAGCCGCCCCCCCGGCGCGCCGCGAAGCGGGGCGGAGTGCTCGATCGGCCGGACGAGATCGGCCAGGATATAGATGGAGCTGTTGAAGAACCAGGGCGACGGTTTGCTGCTGCCCCGGCGGGCCATCTCGATGAACTCCCGGTGCACCGGCCAGCCGGCCAGCGCGATCGACACCAGGCCGCCGGCCACGAAGACCCCGGTCAGCGTAAGAAAGAACCGGCGTCCCCCGACCAGTGCCAGGAACGCCGGGACGAACAGCATGGCCGGCTTGATCAACACCGCCAGCAGGAGGCAGGCCGACGCCGCAAGGAACCGTTCCCGCTCATAGGACAGGAGACCGGCGACCAGCAGCAGAAAAACGAACGGGGTGGTCTGCCCCCCAACCCGGTACATGGTCCAGAACGGCTGATAGAGCAGAATCAGGACGATGGTCGCGGCGGCAAACCACCGGCGCTCTTCCGCCCCGAAGCCCCCGGCACCGGCCAGATGGCGGAACAGCAGCAGCAGTGCTGCGGCGTAGGCCAGCGTGCCGGCCAGCTTGAAGAGGAGCAGCGCGGTGGCCGGCCGCAACGGCGCCAGCGGCGCATAGAACCAGGCGGAGACCGGCGCGCCCCAGAACGTCATCCTGCCCTGCGGCGCCGCACCCCCGATGGGCGACTCCGGATTGTAGATATCGCCGACCTGGCCCGCTGCGGCGCGGCGGCCGGTATCATAGAAATTGGCGAAGTCCCAGCCCAGCCCCGCCGGGACGATGATCCCGATCAGGGCGACCAGAAGAGCGATGGTCACGCCCGTCCGCACGGCCCCTTTCAGGATCCGCCGGTCCACCACCCTCGCCTCGGTCGCCGTAACCGGCCAGGCCGGCATCATTCCTCCGGATCGGGGATCGCCTCGTCCAGCAGCGAGTCGAGCACGGTGATGGAATCGTGGAGCGCCGGCAGCGCCGCGAGGTCGTTGACTTCCCCGGGATCGGCATCCAGATCGTAGAGCTCCCGGTCGCCGTCCTCCATGGTGATCAGATGCCAGTGATCGAAAACCAGCGACTGAACCCATCCCCTGCCTGTCTGCCAGCTGGCAGGCGAACCCGGCGCCGCATCGGCCTCCGAGACGGCCGGAACGGAATCGACGATGGCCGCCAGAGCCTCCCCCGGGGGCACCGGGGAGGGAGTCTCGTCGAAGACACCGCCGTGGACACCGGCGAGCGACCCGATCATGGATGGAATCTCCGCCAGGCCGACCGGTTCCTCGCTCACCTCGCCGGCGGACAGAACCCCGGGATAACTCAGGATCAGGGGAACATGGACCTGCTCCAGATAGAGCCCTCCTCCATGGTGCACCATCCCGTGCTCCCCGAACGCCTCCCCATGATCGCCGGTAACGATCACGAGCGTCCGGCCGGTCAGGCCGCGGGCCCGGAGGCTGTCGAGCAGGGCACCGATCTGGGCATCCAGATACTGGAGTGACTCGTCATAGCGATCCCGCCAGAGCTGGATCAGCGCGGGCCCGGGGAGGCGGCTATGCTCGGACCAGGCGCCGATCTCGATCCGCCTGGGCTTCCCCTCCGGATCGTGAGAGGCGTAGCGTCCCGCATACCCCGGCGGCGGCAGATACGGCGCATGCACATCGAGGTAGTTCAGGAAAGCAAAGAACGGCCGGCCCTGCACCCGGTCGACCCAGCCCAGGAACTCGCGGTTGACATCCGCGGCGCTCTTGCGGCCCGGGATCTGGATCATCCCGTAGCGGGGGAGAATATGGTAGGTAACCCAGCGCCCCAGCCAGGTTCGGGTGAGCGCGTCGCCCGGACGGCCGTAGAAGTCCTCGTAGTGGACGAAGCCGCGATTGAGACCGGTATGGCGCCCGGTCCAGAAGATGTTCGCCACGAACCCGCCCGTGGCGTAGCCCTCTTCGCGCAGCGATTCGGCCAGCGTCGGATAGCGGTCATCCAGGAACTTCCGCGTCTCTCCTCCCGCCCGGTGCTCGGCGACGGTCCGTCCGGTCATGAGCGTGGCGTGGGACGGGAGGGTGGTGGGGGCCGGGGACAGCGCCAGATCGAACCGGACCCCGCTCGCGGCCAGTGAATCCAGATGAGGCGTCGTCTCGCGCCCGTACCCATACGCGGAGAGGTGGTCGGCCCGCTGGGTGTCCATGATGAGAAGCAGGACGTTCGGGCGGGTCGTATCGGCGGCCGGCAGCCGGGCCAGGACGACACGCTCACGCACGGCGGCCCCACCGATCACCAGGGCCGCCAGAAGCCCCACCGCCGTGGCCGGGACCAGAAACCGCCGCAGCCCGTGCGCCAGGATCCGGGCGGGGTCGCGCCGGGCGAGGAACCGGACCGTCGCGGCCGCCACTCCGAGCCCGATCATGATCCGCGCGAGGGAGTCGAAATAGACCTCGGTGGACGCGGCCAGCAGCCAGCCGGAGGCAAAGCCGAGACCCGCTCCGAGGATCAACTCCCAGCGGAAACGGGGAAAGAGCCGGACCAGCGCGGCGAACGGCACCGAGACAGCCGTGAAGGCGACGGCATAGACGAGGGGGGCGACGGCCAGGATCGGCGCCGAATTGGCGTTCCGCCAGGTCAGCCCGCCTGGCACCAGCGAGAGCCCGTAGGACAGCACCGCTTCGGCCGCGCCGTACAACAACCCGAAGCGCGCAGCGAACCACAGCAGGGAGAGCGGCGTGCGTTCCCGCCGAACGGCGTCCGGCATACGGCCTCCCAGGGAGGGGATCAGGTCGGTTCCAACCGCCCGGCGGCCCAAAAACACTGGGGCGGCCCGGGATCGTCCCGGACCGCCGGACCCGGCGGGGTTTCACGGGCTGGATGCACTGAAACCGACTTGAAGCGGGCCGGCCTGATGGCTGGGCCCGTCTTCACCGGACGCGGACCTGGGTCCGGTGGGGCGTGAGGATCAGCTCTTCTTGAAAATTGCGGCGACCTTCTTGGCGGCCCCGACCACATGGCGCCAGAAGATAAGCAACGCTCCGCCGATCGCGCCCAGGATGGACGTGAGCGGCATGATTTGATCCGGCCCGATGTACAGGAGATGCAGGTGCAACATCGCTGGACCTTTCAGAGTGAGCCGGAGTCCGGCTCGGGAAACAGACATGGCCACCCCAACCCCGAACCGGGTGGCGACCCGTGAACAGCGGCCCACCGGACTCCGGAGGGATTATCGGATGCAGGCCAGCTCGGTGCAACCGATGTGCCAGCCATGAGGTTGGCATTGTACCACACGCGGCCCGTCAAATCTGCCCTAAAGCAATGTTTATCAATGCCTTAGGTCAATCCGTCGAGGACCGGAATCCGCTCCGGCCGGGATCGCTGTTGCCTGGTTGCCACAGGGTGACGTGCCGGTACCGGCACTAAACCGTGAGGGAAGGTAACTCTCCCGCCACAACCCGGATGCCACCGACCAGCCAGAGAACCACAAAATACGCGGCGATTCCGGCCCCGATGCCGGGCAGAACTCCCGCCCGGCCGGCATAGAATACCACGCCGCCCATGACGAGACCGGCGACGAGCGGGCGCCAGAGCCGGCTGAGCGCGGGGAGCGGGAAACCGGCCCGTGCCGCGTAGCGCAGCGCCAGACTCGATCGGATGATCTCCGTTCCCAGGGTAGCCCAGGCCGCCCCCGCCATCCCCCAGCGCGGGATCACGGCGAGATTGAGCCCCAGGTTCAGCAGGGCCGAGACGAAGGTGATCCCCAGCACGGTATGCTGCCGCCCGGCGGAGATCAGCGCCATCTGGGGCACGTTCCGGTAGAACGCGACCGGTATCGACCACAGCAGAATCTGCAGCGCGACGGCCGATGCAGCGAACGCCGGTCCGAACACGAGCAGGATGATTCCACCGGACAGCAGCGAGCCGCCGACCGCGACCGGAAAGGCCGCGGTAAACACCTGGGCCATCGAGGTCTGGTACAGCGCGCGCTGCCGCTCCGGCTGGGGCGCCAGGCGGTGGAGGGTGGGGAGCAGGCTCTGGCTGTAGGCTATGCCGAGATTCAGCAGGAAGCTCACCAGGGTATACGCCGCCACGTAGTACCCGGTCTCGGCCGCCCCCCGGAACCCCCGCAGGAAAATCAGGTCCGAGTTGTAGATCATGAGGCCGAGGAGGGCGTGCGCCGCGAGTGGAAACGATCGGCGCAGGACCGGCAGGGCCCCCCGCAAATCGAGCCGCAGTCGAAGGCTGACCCCCTGCCGCCGGAGGAAGAACGCCAGCAGGAGCGCGGCCAGGATATCGCCGCTGAACTGGGCCAGGGGAACCCGTCCCAGGTCCGCGGCCGAGTGCACCAGCAGCACGACCAGGACTGCCATGCTGCTCTCGCCCAGGACCCGCGCGAGCGCCACGCGCCCGGCGCGTTCCAGTCCCAGGTGGATCCACTTGGTGTTGCCGCCCAGCGCCAGCAGTGTCAGGACATAGACGGCAAGTACGCCTCCATCCGGCTGCGGCAGCAGGAACAGCGCCACCGGGATGACCACGACGATGATGGCGGCGGCCGCCACGATGCGCGCCGTCAGAACCGCGGGCGCCATGGTGTGCACCCGTTCGTGGTCTTCCGCGATCTCCCGGACGCCGAGCGTTTCGATGCCGCAGTCGGCGAGATAGTTCAGGTACAGCAGGATGGCGAGGGCGAACCCGACCACCCCATAGGGGCCGGCGCCCAGTGTCCGGGCGACATAGACCGTCGCGCCGAAGGCGATGAGCCGGGCCGCGGCCTCACCCGCGCCCAGGGCCAGAAAGTTCCTCCGGACGAGGCGTTCGGAGTGGTCGGTTACGCCCGGTCCAGGGGCGGTCACCGGATGGATCCCGGAACCGGTTGACAGGGTTCCGCGCCCCGGTCAACTTCCCCGAGCCTCCCTTTCACACCGTTCATTTCGAGCATGGATTCCCTTT
>JBFXBG010000169.1:0-8063 GCA_050183505.1 Gemmatimonadales bacterium
TGACCTGGTCGGCCGGAATCGGCGGCAGGTTGATATTGAGCAGGGTCGACGGAGGATAATCCCGGACCCCGGCAATGTGCCGTACCAGCGACACGAGCCGGGACTGGTAGGTCTCGAGGGTGGGGAGATCGTGGCCGGCGAAGGAGATCCCGATCCCCGGAACGCCCAGCGTCACGGCTTCCATGGCCACCGAGACCGTGCCGGAATAGAGCACGTCCTCCCCCATATTGGGCCCGTGGTTGACACCGGAGAAGACCAGATCGGGCCGGCCTTCCGGCAGCAGGGCCCCGAAGGCAAGCAGGACGCAGTCGGTCGGCGTCCCGTCCACCTGATAGGCGCCGTCCGGCCGCCGGGTGGCGCGCAGGGGCCGGTGGAGCGTCAGCGAGTGGGACGTCCCACTCTGCTCCCGGTCCGGCGCGACCACGGTGACCCGCCCCACCTCCCGGCAGACATCCGCAAGCAGGGCCAGTCCCGGCGCCAGGATACCGTCGTCGTTACTGACCAGGATGTGCATGCCGGGGAAAATAACTCTGATTGAGGGATTGGGGGATTGAGGGAGGGAGAGGACTGCGGGATCCGGATTGTCACTCCCGGGTTGGTCTGGCCGATGTGGTCCGGTGACGGCGGCCGGCGGGTTCCGCTTCCCTGGTGGCGGCCACCGAGGCGGCGGTGGATACGAGATAGACGACGAAGGCGGCGGTGATCAGCCGCAGCACCCGCCCGGCATCGAGCCCGCCCGCCAGGAGGGCCGGGCCGTGATCGATGAGGCCGATCAGGGCCCCGCCAATGCAGGCGTGCCACAGGCCGCGGGTAACCACCGCCGGGCGGGATGCCAGAGTGAGCCAGGAGGGAGACGGGGGCATGGCGGACGAGTGATGGGGTGTAATCGGACGACCGGGTGCTTCAGACAAGGCCTGGTGGCGTCGGGGGCCCCGGGTGCCCCCGCGAGGTCTTCCCGATCCTCCAGTCACTGGTCATCAATCATCCAATCACTGCTCGCCCCTGGGGGGCGTCAGCTTCACCTTGCCGTCCAGAATATCGACCACTTCCTGAATCGAGCCGCGGAGTTCCTGGGCGAAATCGGCTTCCATCGCATGGCGGGCGGCCCCGCGCAGTTCTCCGGTCCGCCGATAGTGATCGATCTTCTGCCGGGCCCCCTCGATGGTGTATTTCTCGGTGTACAGCAGGTGCTTCACCAGCAGGATGAGTTCGATTTCCCGGTTCTTGTAGACCCGGTTTCCCGATCGGTTCTTGGCCGGGTTCAGGAACCGGAACTGGCTCTCCCAGTACCGCAGGACATGCGGCTTCAGATCGGTGAGGGTACAGACCTCCCCGATGGAGAAGAACTCCTGAACCGGCCGAGCCATCGTCACCGCCACAACTCCGGTTTGAGCGCCCGTTCCATCAGATCCGAGACCGCCTGCTCCGGCGGCTTCCCTTCGAACAGGACGGCGCAGACCTGTTCTGTTATCGGCAACTCGACGTCGCGGGCCTCCGCCAGCCGCCGGGCCGCGCGCGCCGTATTGACGCCCTCGGCCACGGTTCGATGGGCGGCCGTGTACGACTGGAGGGTCTCTCCCTGAGCCAGTGCCATCCCCAGCGCGCGATTCCGGCTGAGTGCGCCGGTGGTGGTCAGAATGAGATCCCCCATGCCCGCCAGTCCGGCGAAGGTCATCGCCTGCGCCCCCATGGCCGTGCCCAGCCGGGTCATCTCGGCGAGCCCGCGGGTTATCAGGGCGGCGCGCGGGTTGTTGCCCAGTCCCAGTCCCTCGAGAATACCGGCCGCGATGGCGATCACGTTCTTCAATGCCCCGGCCAGCTCCACGCCCACGACATCGTCGTTGGAATACACCCGGAACCGCCGGGTGGCAAACGCTTCCTGGACCGCCGTCGCGGTCCCCTCGTCGGCCGACGCGGCGACCACCGCCGTCGGCTGTCCCTGGGCCACCTCCTGCGCGAAACTCGGGCCCGACAACGCCGCCACCCGGACGCCGGGCAGAACCTCCGAGATGACTTCGTGCATCAGCTTCAACGAATCCGGCTCGATGCCTTTGGTGGCGCTGACCACGATCCGGCCGGCGGACACATCGTCCGCAACCCGGGTCAGGACCGACCGCACCACGTGACTCGGGGCCACCGAAAGCAGCAGGCCGGCGTCACGGACCGCCTCCCGCGGGTCGGCGAACGCCCGCAGCGAGGACGGCAGGGGCACCTGGGAAAGAAACAGCGGGTTGCGGTGCTCCCGATTGATGCCCTCGACGACTTCGGCCTCGTACGCCCAGAGCCGGACCGGCACCCCTTTGCGAGCCAGCAGGTTTGCCAGCGCAGTGCCCCAGCTCCCGGCTCCGAGTACCGCGATCCCTCCCGTCATGGCCGGGTGGCCTCGGCCGGGCGGTGCCTGCCAAACCGGTTTTCCTTGCCCTGGAGGAGCCGCTGGATGTTGCTGCGGTGCTTCCAGATGAGGAATCCCGCCAGCAGGATGTCGACCCACAACGGCTCGGGCCGCCCCGGGTGGAGGATCTGGGCGGCGACGGGAAAGAGCGCCGCGCCGATGATGCTCCCCAGGGAGACGTAGCCCGTGAGCCAGACGACGAGCCCCCACACCAGGGCCACGATGCCCAGGGCCCACGGTGCCAGGCCGAGAACCACGCCCGAGGCGGTGGCGACCCCCTTCCCTCCCTTGAACCCGACGAAGACCGACAGCGTGTGTCCGATCACGGCGGCGAGCCCGCAGAACACCGGGAACAGCGCGACCGCGGGAACCCGCGGCCCGAAGAGCACGACCGGAATGGTGCCTTTGGCGACATCGAACAGCCCCACCGGAATGGCGTAGCGCCAGCCCATGACCCGATAGACGTTGGTCGCTCCCAGGTTCCGGCTACCGTGCTCCCGCAGGTCGATCCGGCGGAACAGCCGGCCGGCCAGGTAACTGGTCGGAATGGCACCGAGAAGGTACGAGGCGATGAGCCAGCCGGCGGCAACAAACAAGAGCGCTCCCGAAGCCGATCTCCCGATGAATGAGCAACGCCGCGTTTCTACTTCCGGACCCGCCGGCCGTCTCCCTGTTCCGCCTTGCGGCTGCGGGCGCCGCGGCTGGTGAACTTGAGCCGGAGCGGTGCGCCGGTGAATTGCCACGCGGCCCGGAAGCCGTTCACCAGATAGCGCTGATACGCCTCGGGCACGTCATGCGGCCGGTTCGTCACGATCGCGATCACCGGGGGCGCTGTGCCGATCTGCGAGGCATAGAGCAGCTTGACCTCCTCGCCCGGTTTCTGGGGCGGTGCCGCCCGCTGGGTGAGGTCCTCCAGCACCCGATTGACCTCGGCTGTTGCCACCCGCCGCTCACGGGCCTCCGCCACCTCGAGAATCAGGTCGAGCACCTTCCGAACCCGCTGCCCCGAGAGTGCCGAGAGATAGACAAACGGCACATAGCGGAGAAATGGAGCCTTCTCGATCAGCTCTTCCTGACCCCGGCTGGCCGTATTGGCGTCCTTCTCCGGAATCAGGTCCCACTTGTTCACGGCGATGATGAGCCCGCAGCCGTTGTCCCATGCCTCGGTGGCAATCCGGAGATCCTGGACATGCATCCCGATTGCCGCATCTACCACGAGGATACAGACTTCCGCCCGCTCGATCGCACGCCTGGTCCGCAGAGTAGAATAGAACTCAATGTCATCTTCTACTTTAGATCGGCGGCGTAAACCTGCTGTATCAATGAAGTTGAGGGTTTTCTCGTGATAACGCAAGGGGGAATCGATGGCGTCCCTGGTGGTGCCGGCCTTTTCTTCGACCACATGGCGTTCCTGCCCCAGCAGCCGGTTGACCAACGAGGACTTCCCCGCATTGGGGCGGCCCACCACCGCGACGTTGATCACCGGCTCCTCGGGTGGGGGCGCTTCCACCGGCAGATGCGTCACGATCGAGTCGAGGAGATCCCCGCTGGCCTTCCCGATCTGGGCCGAGACTGGTACCGGGTCACCCAGGCCCAGTTCGTAGAACTGCAGGTGAGAGGTCCCCGCCGGAAGATCGTCGGCCTTGTTCACCGCCAGCAGGACCGGCCTGCCGGTCTTTCTGAGCTGCGCGGCGATCTCCCGGTCGGCCGGAGAGATGCCTTCGAGCGCGTCCACCACCAGGACCACCAGGTCGGCTTCCGCCACGGCGATTTCCACCTGGGAGCGGATCGCCTTGTCGATCGACTCCTGAGACCCCGGGATCAGGCCGCCGGTGTCGACCAGCCAGAAGCTGCGTCCGCCCCACTCGGCATCGCCGAAATGGCGGTCACGCGTCGTTCCCGGTTGATCCGAGACGATCGCCTTCCGCCCGCCGAGGATCCGATTGAACAGGGTGGATTTCCCGACGTTCGGGCGGCCGATGATGGCCACTGTTGGTTTGGCTGGCATGATGGTCTCTGGGAGACGGCTCCGCCCGCTACCGGGCGGCCGGGCTCGTGGCCAGGGCGTCGGCGAAACAATAGGACGGCCGCACCTCCAAGGGGACGGCCCGGGCCAGGGCGTCGAAGGTGAGATCGTCCATGAAGATACCGTCCTCGTTCAGTGCCTCTCCCGGAATCAGGGCGAGATCGAGGTCCCGCCTGCCTTCGAGGGCGGAGCGGAATGCCGCACCCGGGAGCAGGCCTGCGCAGGTGACCGAACTGCCGAACAGCGGATTTTGCAGCGACAGAAGCTCAAAGCTGGCTCCGGTCAGCCCGGAGAGCGGCTCGAGAATCTGCGGCATGAGCGCCCCCATCGAGGTGCCGGTCAGGACGCCGATCCGCTTCCCATGCCAGCCCGCCAGGCCATCGGCCTCTGCGGCGATCCGCTGCTGCAGGTAACGCACCGACCCGACCCCGTTCTCCACCTGTTCGAACCCGTCGTACAGGTCCGCGGCCGGCAGGTCCAGGCCCGCGCGGAGATACAGCTCGTCGGCGCCGAAGGCCCAGGTCTTTCCCCGTTCCCGGCGTGCGCGGGCCGAGAACCGTTCGACGATGGCGAGGGCGGCCCGGCACTCCTGCTCCGCGGGTTCCCGAACCAGGTGGTGTTTGCTGAACTCGGTCAGGCCCACCGGCACGACCGAGACGTTGAGCACCGGGTCCCCCAGGCCGTAGAGATCCTCCAGCGACCGCTCCAGCACCTCGCCGTCGTTCACCCCGGGCGACATGACGATCTGCGTATGGAAGACGATCCCGTGCTGCGCGAAGAAGCGTAACTGCTCCAGGACGTCGGGGGCGGTCGGGTTGCGCAGCAGATGGCGCCGGGCAACGGTATCGGTGGCGTGCACCGAGACGTAAAGCGGCGACAGCCGGTACTCCACGATCCGGTCGATGTCACGCTGCTTCAGGTTGGTAAGCGTCGCGAAGTTCCCGTACTTGAAGGACAGGCGATAGTCGTCGTCCCTGATGTAGAGAGTCTCCCGCAGCCCCTCAGGCAGCCCGTCCACGAAGCAGAAGTCGCACCGGTTGGCGCAACGACGCACCCTGGGCGGCTCGACCGAGACACCCATGGGCAGCCCTTCCGGGCGTTCGATGTCGTATTCGATCTCCTCCCCGTCCGGCTGGCGCACATGAAGCAGGAACGCCTCATCCGCGGCAAGAAACTCCCAGTCCAGGAAGTCGTCGATCTCATGCCCGTTCACCGACAGCAATTCGGTCCCGGGACGGAGCCCAAGCTCCGCCCCGAGGCCGTCGGGGTGAACAGCGGTCACTCGGATCATCGGTACCCTTGCCTCAACAAAAATCGGGAGCCCTGATTCGGGCTCCCGCCACGTTGGCTCGGCTTAAAATATTGCCGGAGAAGGACTTGAAAGCAAGGTGGGAAGTTCGGCCGGCTGCCGGACCGCGGCGCTCTGCGGGAGTCCCCATCGCGCATGCCCGGGTGACCCGCGCGCTACCCCCCGGCTGCCCAGAGGCTGCCTGGGTACACTCGCGGGTTGCCCAGCGCCGAGCGACCCTGAGAACGTACTTCAAGTCGCCGGCGGCCCCGCACCTCAAGTACCACGGGAAGTGGGGGCGAGGTGGTGGTCAGGTCTCGCTGGAAGACCGGGACACCGTCGAGCAGGATCTGGATGCTGCCCGGGCCGGCACCGCGGAGCGTGCCGACATCGGCCGCGAAGAGCGAATCGTCCGGGCGCAGGCGGTAGATCACGCTTCCCTGGACCTCCAGGCCCCAGGGGTATCCCGTCCCCCCTCCCCGGCCGTCCATCCAGAGCAGCGGCGTGCCGCGTTCGAATACGTGGGCCACCGCGTGGCCGACGAGCGGCCTCTCTTCCGCAAGGAGCCGGGGCGAGGCCCCGGGGCGGTACTGGAAATAGGAGAGCGAGCGCAGGTGGACCTGTTCCCAGGGCAGCAGCGAATCAAACGGGAAGCCCCAGTGACACTGCATGTTGGTCCAGGCGGTGCTGTCGGCACAGCGGAATCCGGGAAGGAAGGCGTCCGGATGCGGCAGGCCCCAGGTATGGCCCAGCTCGTGGGCGACGGTCCCCTGGAACGTGTACCAGCTGCACCACCAGGCCGAGCCGGTGCGGCCCGAGTCGGGGCAGACGCCGGCCAGGTAGCCGCCCAGCGTGGAATCTCCGATGACCGCGAGGCCGCCCAGGTTCCCGGCGGGCACCCGGCCGGCTTCCGGAATGGAATCGAGGCCTCCGTTCTCCGAGTCGGCCCCGGCCCAGGCTCCCGCGCCATGCGCGATCCAGAGCATCTTGGTCCGGTCGTCTTCCCAGTCCTGGCCATATCCGCTGAACTCCGCCTGCAGCAGCGGCCACCAGGCCTGGAAGCTGTCGGCGGCGAATTCGTCGAAGACGTGGGAGGAGACCTGGACCACCACGGGGTCGTATGCGAAGGTCCGGCCGCGAAGCACCCGCCCATACCAGTCGCGCACATGTTCCAGGGCCTGGATCGCCAGAGCCAGCCGCGGGCGCTGGAATTCCATATCCGCCGGGACGAGGTACACCGGGACTACCCGGGGTCCGATGGCGGTGGACTGGGCGTGAAGCAGGCACGGGAATGCGAGGAGCAGAGCGCTGAAGGCAGCGGTGAGGCGGGGCATGATTCAGGAGAGGAGGTGGAGGGGGAACCTGAGTGGCCAAAGCTCTCGCCCTGCGCGCCGGGCCGCAACCCCGGGGGAGAGGTTGTCTGCCGCCCCCGTTCACCGTTCACGGCTTGCTGCCTGTCCCCGAAAACGAAGACGGAGGCTTGCGCCTCCGCCTTCTGCCGTTTCCCCTCCACCCCACCCACCAGATTGGTTGGGCCCGGTCCTCACCAGCAGGCTGGCGACCCTTCCTGCGTCACCGCCGCGTTGGGTGAGTTCCCTGCCGGCCCGACAAAGAGTCCACAGGTATTGGGTGCTCCCACGAGTCCCGGATTGGTCATGACGGCGGTATATCCGCTCGAAGTGACGTTGGTCAGCGGCTGGAGCACGTTGCCGCTGGTCGGCTGGAACGCCGCGGTCCCCAGGGCTTCCACCGCCCCGACCGCGCTCGCGTAGGTACTGAAATTGAAGTAATGCCCTTCCTGCGCGGTCGCGAGGTTGCGCAGGTCGGTCTTCATCGTAGCCAGAATGGCCTTCTGCTTCGTGTTGGCGAACTTCGGGACGGCGATCGCCGCCAGGATCCCGATGATCACGACCACGATGAGCAGCTCGATCAGGGTGAAACCCTTTCGACCGGCCATGGCAACGACTCCCCTTCAGGGTAAATGCGGTCCTTCCGACCCTGGACCACCTGCCGTCTAGCCGGGCAACACATATGCCAGGGATCGGATTAGGTCATAAGGTGCTGATACACAATCACTTATGGTCTCACTGCAAAGCCTGATCGGCGTCATGAAACCGGTCCGGCTGCCGGTTTCTGCAAGGGTACGGCCGGTGGGGAGCGCACGGGGATGCTCAATGGGGTACCGGTCCCGGAGGCCGGGTCGAGGCCCGGTGCCGTGCGACCGGCAGAAAAAACACCGCCGCCTGTGGGGCGGCGGTTGGGCGGACAGAGCGGGCGACCGGACTCGAACCGGCGACGTCCAGCTTGGGAAGCTGGCATTCTACCACTGAATTACGCCCGCGGACCGGCCGGAAACC
>JBFXBG010000170.1:0-8047 GCA_050183505.1 Gemmatimonadales bacterium
CAGTGCCGGGGCCATGATCGCGCTGGCGACCGACGGGATCTACATGCGCCCGGGCGCGGTGCTGGGCGCGGCCACGCCGGTCAACGGGCAGGGCCAGAAACTCCCCGAGAAGTACGTGTCCGCCATGCGGGCGGAATTCCGGGCCCTCGCCGAAGAGCGCGGGCTGGATCCGCGGGTGGCCGAAGCCATGGTGGACGACAGCCTGGGCGTGCCCGGGCTGCTCGAACCGGGCAAGCTGCTCACCCTGAGCACGGAGGAGGCCCTCAAGATCGGCTATGCCCGGGCCGCCGTCGGCAGCCAGGCCGAACTGCTCGAGGCGATCGGGCTGCCGAACGCCACCGTCAGTACGGTGGACATCAACTGGGCGGAACGGGTGGTGCGGTTTCTCACCAACCCGGTGGTGTCGCCGCTGCTGCTCTCGCTCGGCATCCTGGGGATCATCTTCGAGATCAAGGCCGGAGCCTTCGGCCTGGGCGGCGTGCTCAGCCTGGCGTCGCTGGGCCTGTTCTTCGGGTCGCATCTCATCATCGGGCTCGCGGGCTGGGGAGAGGTAATCCTGCTGCTCGCCGGCCTGGTGGCCCTCGCCATCGAAGTCTTCGTGCTGCCGGGATTCGGAGTGGCCGGGATACTCGGGCTCCTGTTCATCGGTGCGTCGATCATCCTGGCCATGCTGGGTTCGCTCCCTACAATGGGGGATATCGTGCAATCGCTCGTGGTCCTCGGGGTGAGTATCGTCATCGTCCTGGCGGTGGCCCTGACGTGGCTTCGCCACCTGCCGAACAGCTCCCGCTTCCGCGGCCTGCTGCTGAAGGAAGGCCTCTCATCGGCGGAAGGGTATGTCTCCGCCAGCCCCCGGCCCGAGCTGGTCGGCCGGGAGGCCGTTACCGTGACCGCGCTGCGGCCCGCCGGGACGGTGGATATCGACGGTGAGCGGATCGATGCCGTCACCGAGGGAGACTACGTCGCGGCCGGGCAGACCGTACGGATCCTGCGGGCCGAGGGGTACAGGCACGTCGTAAGGCCGGTCTGACCCCGCGATCAAAGGCCTGCATGACACCGGAGGAGTACCCCCGGGCCCCAATCTTCTCTTTCTTTCCGGAGCCATCCCGTGGAACAGCTGCTGAACGACGTGGGATTCCCGCTGGTGATTTTCCTGGCGATCCTCGTCCTCCTCTTCCTGACCATCTTCTTCCGGTTCATTCCGATCGGGCTCTGGGTCACGGCCCTCGCTTCGGGCGTGCGGGTGTCGTTCATGTCGCTCTTCGGGATGCGGTTCCGGAAGGTGAATCCCTCGTCCATCGTGAATCCGCTGATCGCGGCCTACAAGGCCGGGCTGTCCCTCCCCATCGACAAACTCGAGGGACACTTCCTGGCCGGCGGCAGCGTGGACCGGGTGGTCCGGGCGCTCATCTCGGCCGACAAGGCGGGGATCGCCTTGAACCTCGAGAAAGCCGCGGCCATCGATCTGGCGGGCCGGGACGTATTCGAGGCGGTGCAGGTGAGCGTGAACCCCAAGGTGATTACCACCCCGAAGGTGGCGGCGATGGCCAAGGACGGCATCCAGCTGCTGGCCCTGGCCCGCGTCACGGTCCGGGCCAACATCAACCGCCTGGTCGGCGGGGCGGGTGAAGAAACCATTCTGGCCCGGGTCGGTGAAGGCATCGTCAGCACGATCGGTTCGGCCGACAGCCACAAGGCCGTACTGGAGAACCCGGATCTGATCTCCAAGACGGTTCTGGCGAAGGGCCTCGATGCCGGCACCGCCTTCGAGATTCTTTCGATCGATATCGCGGACGTGGATGTGGGCAAGAACATCGGCGCCGAACTGCAGACCGATCAGGCCGAAGCCGACAAGCGCATCGCCCAGGCCAAGGCGGAGGAGCGGCGCGCCCTGGCGGTGGCGGTGGAGCAGGAATTCAAGGCCGAGACCCAGCAGCAGCGCGCCAAGCTGATCGAAGCGGAGGCTCAGGTTCCGTTGGCCATTGCGGAAGCGTTCCGCAGCGGGAACCTCGGCGTCATGGACTACCAGCGCTATCGGAATATCGAAGCGGACACCACCATGCGGCGGTCCATCGCCGGGGAGTCCGATGCCGGCCCCCGTCCGGATACGGGGTCGTGATGCTGCCCGCGATCCTCTCGATCGCGCGGGCTGAGGGCTTCGGGCCGCTGATCTTCATCGCCGTCATCTACGCCATTCTGACGTTCATCGGACGGGCGCAGAAGCAGCAGAAGGAGAACGCCCGCCGGGGCAAACAGCTCCCCGGGGCGCGGGGCACCGCGCCGGCCCGTCCGACGCCCAAAGAGCGCCTGGCCGAGCTGACGGGGAGCCAGCAGGAAGGCTACACGCTGGCCGACCTGCTGGGAGAACTCACCGGCGCGAAGACCCAGGGGGGCCCGATGGGCCGGCCGGCCGGCCGGCCGCTGCCGTCGGCGGAAGAAGCCGAGGAACGTGAATCACTCGAGACCGAGCCGGTGGTCGTAAGCCGGGAGACGCCGCCCTACCGGCCCCTGCGGATGGTCGATCTGGACGACTCGGTCGAGGCGGTCGTCCAGGCGCGGATCGATGCAGCCGAAGCCCGGAACCGGGGCCTCACCGCCGCGGACCACCGGGCCTTCGACAAACGCATCCGCGCCGCCGCCGACCAGACGGTCGTGGTGAAGGCCCGGCACCGGGGCCGGGTTCAGCAGGCCGTGATCTGGAAGGAGATTCTGGACAAGCCGGTGGCACTCAGGGATTGAGGGATTGAGGGATGGGGGGATTGAGGGATTGAAAGATTGAGGGATTGAAAGATTGAGGGATTGGGGGATTTGGCGGATTCGAGATCCGAGGGCAGTGGTGAAACCACGCTTCAATCCTCAAATCCTCCAATCCTTCAATCCCTCGATCCTTCAATCCTTCAATCCCTCAATCCTCCAATCCCTCAATCATCCAATCCCTCAATCCTCCCTTCAATCCCTCCGGTCCCCCACCTCGTACGGCCGGAAACACAGGTCGAACGCCAGGAACAGGGTCCGGGCGAAGGGAAAGAAGAGCAGCGGCATGATCGCCGCCTCGATCGGGGCGGTGTACTGCAGGACACCCCACGGCGGAGTCGGCCAGGTGAGGGCCAGGGTGGTGAGGAACAGCCCTACGCTCACCGCTTCGGCCATGAGCAGGTTGAACCAGAGCGCTCCCAGCGAGTATCCGTCCTCGCCCCGGTTACTGGCCAGGCCGCAGGCCGGGCAGGATGCCTTGATCTTGAACCAGTGATGGAACATCCCGCCCTCGCCGCAGGCAGGGCAGCGGCGGACCAGGCCGCGCAACAGCATGGTGCGGCGCCGGGGCAGGGAGAGCGGGGTGACGGGCATGGGGGAGCGGGGGTCCTGGACGGTGACGAGTGCCGGTGCAGGGAACGAGGCTGGAAAAGTAGTCGGTCGCGCCCTCACCGGCGAGCGCACCGACCCTGACCCCTGGAAGGCTCTATGATCGCCCGTCGCATCCCCATCGTGCTGACTGC
The DNA here is from genome assembly GCA_050183505.1 of Gemmatimonadales bacterium. GTDB lineage: Bacteria > Gemmatimonadota > Gemmatimonadetes > Gemmatimonadales > GWC2-71-9 > JBFXBG01. The sequence continues at coordinate 3,498 of JBFXBG010000170.1, forward strand.
CCTGGCTCTCTTCTGCACCGATCCGATCGGGCCGGCCGGCAACGGGGTGATCACGGTCTACGGCGCCGAGGGCGTGGTTGCGACCGTAGGCCCGGACCGGCTGACCATCGATACGAACTGTGGTGGCGGCTCGACCAACGGTCCCTTGCAGTTCGGGCCGGATGGCAGTTTCACGGCGGATGGGGACTTCTACTTCGGTCCCGTCGTTCCGCTGACCAGCCCGGCCCACTTCCGGGGTACCCTGCTTGGCCAGTGGCTGGTCCTGGACGTGTGGACCCTGGCGGCGCCTGATGCGGTGTACCGGTACCGGCTGCGGCGGGGGGCGGGGGAGATCGGGATCCGCTGCCTGTAGGCCGGGAGGTTGATGGATCCAGTCCCCGGTCATCGGAACCCCATTGCCATTTCCACCAGCAACCGGCGATTTTCCCTGCCCGGCCCGAGTGGCGGAATGGCAGACGCAGCAGACTCAAAATCTGCCGGGGACAACCCCGTGCGAGTTCGACTCTCGCCTCGGGCATGGAAGGGTGAGAGGTGAGAGGTGAGAGGGGCTGGAGGTTGGTATCCCTGGTGGATGCGAACTTCCAGCCCCTCTTACCTCTTACCTCTCACCTTTCACCTTTCACCTTCCCCCGCAGGGCCCGGGCGCCGCTCCTGCTGGACTCGACTTCCGTGCCATCCTCCAGCACCACCCGCCGGCGCCCGCCGGGAAGCCGGGTCTGCTCCCGCACGCAGTCCAGGTTCACGATGTGTGACCGGTGGATCCGGACGAACACATCCGGGTCAAGTCTGGCGGCGAGTGTGGTCAGCCGGATCGAGAGCAGGTGGCGGCCGCTGCCCGTATGCGCGGCGACGTAGTCATCCCGGGCCTCGAACCGCCGCACCTCCGCGATGGGAATCGTCACGACGCGTCCCCGTTCGACCGCGTAGAGCCGGGTGAAGGAGCGACCGGTGGCGGAGTCGGGTACGGCGGGCGGGTGCCGCCGGCGGACCCGCTCCAGCGCTGCCCGGAAGCGGGCGGGTCCGAAGGGCTTGAGCAGATAGTCCACCGCTTCGACCTCGAAAGCCGCGACCGCGTACTGGTCGTAGGCCGTCGTGAACACGATTCACGGCGGAGGGGGGCGCGCGCCAGGACTTCGAGGCCACCCATGCCGGGCATCCTGACGTCCAGAAACAGCAGGTCCGGGCGGTGGTCGCTGAGTTGGCGCACTGCCGTCGGGCCGTCCGCCGCCTCGCCGACCAGCACGAGGTCCGGCTCGGCCGTGATCCACCCGCGGAGCTTCTCCCGGGCGATCGTCTCATCCTCCGCGATCAGGACCCGAATGGGCGTCGGCTGCGAGCTCATGCGCGGTCCAGTGGAATCTCGACCCTGGCTTCGAACCCACCACCCGCGGCCGGGCCGGTCTCCAGCCGGGCCCGGCTGCCGTAGACGGCGGCCAGGCGCCGGCGCAGCAGGTTGAGGCCGTGCCCTTCACCGTCCGGGCCGCCGCCCGGGCCCGGGCCGTCGTCGCTCACTGTCAGTCGTACCGTCCCGTTGGATCGGCCGGCTGTGATCCGGATGGTCCCGCCGTCCGATCGTGGGGCGATGGCGTGAATGACCGCGTTCTCGACCAGCGGCTGGATGGAGAAGGGCAGAACGGCGCAGGCGAGGACCTCGGGATCGATCGCCGTGGCGACTCGCAGACGGTCACCCAGACGCAGACGTTCGAGGTCCAGGTAGTCCGAGGTGAACTCCCACTCTTCGGCCAGGGGCACCAGCCGCCCGCTGTCGGTCGCCAGCGTCCGGCGGAGCAGCTGTCCGATGCGGTCGAGCGCGTCGTCGGCCTGGGCCGGATCCCGATGGATCAGCCCCGAAAGGGCGTGGAGAGCATTGAAGAAGAAATGCGGGTTGAGCCTTGCGCGGAGCGCGTCCAGCTGGGCCCGCACCGCCAGGGCCTCGGCCCGCATTGCCGCCTGTTCCTGGGCCCGCAGGGCTTCGCGGATCTGGAGGGCGTAGGCCACGCCGGCAATGAGTCCGTAGAGCCAGAGTCCGGTCAGCATCCGCCAGGCGAGGAACTGTGTCATCGTCCGGCCGAGCATTGCCAGCGACTGCCCCGCGAACAGGAGGCCGGTGGTCGAACTGGCCAGCAGCCAGGTGGCGGAGAAGACGATTCCGAGCGCGATGTGCTGCAGGTAGAAGCCCGGGCGGAGCCGCTCGGGCCAGGGGAGCCGGCGGGTCAGCCACCAGACGCCCAGACCGAGCACCGCCGCCCAGCCCATGGCGTTGAAGCCCGAGATCATCGCTTCGATGGGGGCGACGTCGAAGCTGATCAGGTTGAAGAGACCCCACAGCAGCGCGAACGGCACCCAGGCGAGCATCACCAGGGCCAGCAGCCGCGAGCGGGATCCGGATGGAGAACCGGGCATCGGTGTCTTTCGCCAGCGGGTCGCCGAAGGATGAGGGGGTGAGGCCGGGTGCCGCCAGCCGGGTTCGGCGGACGGCGCCCGGCGGACGGCGAACGGACGGGAGCCCGACCGTTCACCGACGCGAGGTGCCGGTCCGCCGACTGTCTCCCGCCCCTACGAAACCGCCCGCCGGAGGTTGCGTCGTCGGCGAGGGCGGCGGGGATGTCGTCCGCAATCGTCCTCAATCCGGGAGTGATCCATGACGCGCGCTGTACCGTTTGCCATCCTTGGCCTGCTGGCCACGATTCCAGTTCCGTCCGCGGCTCTTGCCCAGAATCCATCTGTGCCCCCCGCCCGGGGCACCCGGGTCCGGACAGTGACCGATACCCTGGTCGGACCGGTCGGGGGCGTCACCGTGGACGCCCTCGGCATGATCTTCGTGGCCGATTTCGGCAATACGGTCTACAAGGTTCAGCCGGACGGGCGGGTGAGTGTCTATGCGACCGGTTTCTACGGCGCGTCGGGCAATGCCATCGACTCGAAGGGTCGGCTGCTGCAGTCGAGCTTCGCGGGAAACTACATCTCCCGGGTGGACCGGAGCGGGAAGGTGTCCACGCTGGCAGAGGGGTTCGAGGGACCGGTGGGGATCGCGGTCGACACGGCGGACAACCTCTACGTCTGCAACTGCCGGGGCAACTATCTGAGCCGGGTGACGGCGGCCGGGGTGGTTTCGCGCTTCGCCGAGAGTGACCTGTTTCTGTGTCCCAACGGGATCACCCGGGGGCCCGAGGGCACGCTCTACGTGGCGAACTTCCGGGATTCGAGGGTACTCAAGGTGACCCGTGACGGCCGGGTCAGCGTGCTGGCGACCCTCCCGGGCGGCGGCAACGGTCACATCACGTTCGCCCGCGGCCGGCTCTACGTGACGAGCTTCCAGGGACATCGGATCTTCGAGGTGAGCCTGGAGGGAGAAGTGACGCTCCTGGCCGGAACCGGCGCGCTGGGAGAAAAGGACGGCCCGGCGCTGCAGGCCGCCTTCTCCTGGCCCAACGGGATCGCGGCGTCCCCCCAGGGCGACCGGCTTTACGTCAACGACTATCTCAACCGCACACCTCCCACCGTCGAAGCGCCGCCGGTGCCCCACAGCGTGGTGCGGCAGATTACCCTGCCGTCCTTCGGCGACATCCTGGCCGCGGCCCTCGGCGCGGGTGGTCTGGATTCGCTCAGGGCGACCTACCAGGCCTGGAAAAAGGATCCGGGCACGGCCGGGCAGTTCACCGAGCTGGAGGTGAACGCCCTGGGCTACCGGCTCATGGGGGCGGGTCGGCTGGAGGCCGCAACCGCAGTGTTCCGGCTGAACGCCGAATCCTACCCCAACTCGTTCAATACCTGGGACAGCCTGGCCGAGTCCTATATGACCGCGGGGAAGAACTCCGAAGCAATCCGGTACTATCAGAAATCGCTGGAGCTGAACCCGGCCAATGCCAACGCAACGGCCATGCTGGAGAAACTGAAGAGTGAGAAGTGAGAAGTAAGAGGGGAGAAGGGGCCGGAAGCTGAGATCCCGTGCGGTCGGAAACGCCCGGCCCTTCTCCCTTCTCCCTCCCCTGTGACTCCCACCCCCCTCCCGGGGTCTTCCTGCATGGCGGAGGTGCGCCGCCGACCACCCCAGGAGGACGTATGCGCAGGATGATGTGGGCCGCGATCCCGGTACTCGGGGCCATGGCGGTGGCGTGCCACGCCCCCGGCGAGCCACGGGCGAATCAGGTCGTCGGACAGATCCAAACGGGTCGCTATCAGTACACGGCCTATTCGGCGGCGGGGGTACCGCTGCTGGAGGGCTGGCTGGACATCAGGCAGCTGCGGGAGCCGGTCGGGCCGGACGACACCACCGATGCGGGCGGTGCCTGCTGTGACTGGGTCATCGAAGGAAGCTGGAGCATCACCTGGGTGCCGGGCGCGGACACCACCGAGGAAGTGGGTCCCCAGGTCGGGAGCGGCACCCTCCGGGGCGCCTACACGCCCGAGGGTCTGATTCTGGACCTGACCCCGCTTTACGCCGACAACAACGTCGGGGTCTTCGGCCGGTGGAGCGCGAGCGGGATGGACGGTCGGTGGGACTGGGACACGTTCACCGGACCGCGGGCGGGCGGGTGGGCGGAGATCAG
>JBFXBG010000171.1:0-7688 GCA_050183505.1 Gemmatimonadales bacterium
CTGCGGCGTCTCCGGGTGTGCCACGGGGACGGCGAACCCGGACTGCCGCCATCCCGCCGATTGCTTCGTCCGGCGATTTCTTCTGGTGCACGAGTACCGCCGCTTCCCGCTCGAGGATCCGTTTCTTCCGGCCGCGCTGCTGCCGGAGGACTGGCAGGGGGAAGAGGCCGCCCGGCTCTTCGAACGGGGTCACGCCTCGCTCACCGAGCCGGCGGAGGCGTACGTCCGGTCCGTCTGTGATGCCGGCGCGGCGGACCCGGTCATGGCAGGAACCGAACCCTGACCCACCGCGGCGTTCTCCGCCGCCTCCTGGAGGGATCGAGCATGCGCAAGTTCCCATCTGTCTCCGCCGACCAGTTCGGATTCAAGGAAATCCTCTACCGCAAGGCCGACTGGGTCGCGACCGTCACGATCAACCGGCCGCACAATTACAACGCCTACAGCACCACCGCGCTGCGGGAACTGGCCGCGGCGTTTCAGGACGCCGCCTTCGACGACCAGGTGGCCGTGATCGTCTTCACCGGAGCGGGCCACCGGGCCTTCTGCACCGGCGGGGATGTGAAGGAGTACCAGGAGGCCTACACCGCGCGCCCCCGGGACTACTGGAAGTACATGGGCCTGTTCAAGGCCTACATCGAGTCGATCGTCAACAGCGGCAAGCCGGTCATTGCCCGGCTGAACGGGATGGCGGCGGGCGGCGGCAACGAGTCTCAGCTGGCCTGCGACCTGGCCGTCATGGCGGAACATGCCTGGATCAGCCAGGTCGGTACCCGCGTGGGCAGCGTCGCCGCGGGCGGCGCCACCCAGTGGCTCCCGATCCATGTCGGCGACCGGCGCGCCCGCGAGATCCTGCTGCTCAACGAGCGCATTCCCGCCGCGCGGGCCCTGGAGTGGGGCCTGGTCAACCGGGTCGTTCCGTCGGTCACCCGGAACGGGGAGTTCGTCATCGGCGCGACCCAGGAACAGATCGATCACGCGCTCGCCGGCCGGGACGGCTACGCCATCGATCTGAGCCGGCTGGACGAGGCGGTGCAGGCCCTGGTCACACGGCTGCTGGAGCAGTTCGCCGAGTGCACCCGGTACACCAAGCAGCAGACGAATTTCTGGAAGGACCTGGCATGGAACGCCACCATCGGCCACGCCCGGGACTGGCTGGCCCTGCACTACGCCAGTTACGAACCCTGGGAGGGCATGCGGGCCTTCGTCGAGAAGCGGCCGGCGCGGTATCTCGATCTGCGGCGCCGTGCCGCTGAAGGCGGCTCCAGCGAATTCGTCTGGGGACCCTACGAGGCCTCCTGCCCCGCGTGTGGCGCCAAGGGGCTGCCCGCCGGGTTCGGGTTCTGCGGTGCCTGCGGCGCCCGGCTGGAAGGCGTCTCCGCCCCGGCGGAACGGACGCCGGAGCCGGCGGGCCGATGACCCCGCCGCTGGTACGCCTGGAGGCGGACGGTCCGGTCGGCCGGCTGATTCTGGATCGGCCGCCGCTCAACGTGCTGAACCTCCCGATGCTGGACCAGCTCATCGAACAGCTGGCCCAGGTCCGCCGGCGTGCCGGACTCAAGGTGCTGCTGGTGTCCGGCGCCGGCAAAGCCTTCTGCGCGGGCGTGGACGTGGCCGACCACACCGCCGACCGGGTAGCGGGCATGCTGGACCGGTTCCACCGCGCGATCCTGGATCTGATGGCGCTCGAGATTCCGGTGGTGGCGGCGGTGCAGGGCGCGGCGCTGGGCGGCGGCTGCGAACTCGCCATGGCCTGTGACATCGTCCTGGCGCGCGACGATGCCCGGCTGGGCCAGCCCGAGATTCAGCTGGCGGTCCTGCCCCCGGTGGCCGCGGCGCTGCTGCCGCGGCTCATCGGTCGCCAGGCGGCGCTGGATCTGATCCTGACCGGGCGGGTGGTGAGCGGTGGAGAAGCCCGGGAGGCCGGCCTGGTCCGGCTCGTCTGGCCGGAGCAACACTTCGCCCGTGAAGTCGAAGCCTACGTGGCCCGGCTGGCCGGCCTGAGCGGCCCGGTACTCCGCCTGGCCAAGGACGTGGTGGACGGTGGCCTGCGCCGCACGTTCCCCGAGGCGCTGGCGGAGGCGGAACGCCGCTACCTGGATGACCTGATGGCCCTGCGGGATCCCCACGAGGGACTGGCCGCGTTTCTCGCCAAGCGGCCGCCCGTCTGGCAGGAGGCATGACATGACGCAGCCGACCACGGCGGCCCCGGTGGTGGGCGCCGATCTCTTCGGACACTGGCGCGGCCAGCCGCTGGCCAAGGTCATTCATTTGTGCCGTGAGCTGCTCGAGGACATGAGCTTCCCGACGGTGCAGCGCTGGCGGGAGCAGGGCGGCCGGGTCCTGGGGCACTTCCAGGTGTACTTCCCCGAGGAGCTGGCCCACGCCGCCGGGATGCTGCCGGTGAAGGTCCGCGGCGGGCCGGTCGAGATGCGGGAGGCCGATTCCCACTTCGGCTCCTACCTCTGTTCGATCCTGCGGAGTTCGCTCGAGCTGACGCTGACGAACCGCCTGCCGCTCGACATGTTCGTGACCCATCCCATCTGTGACGCCGCCCGGAACCTGGCCGGGGTGTGGGCCCGCAACGTGAACTATCCCGCGCAGATTCTCTACCTGCCTCAGAACGTCAACTCACGCCACTCGGCCGGATACCTCCGGGACGAATACCGCCGGATGCTGGGCGACCTCGAAGAGATCGCGGGCCGGCGGGTGGCCGAGGACGAGCTGTGGCATTCGATCGGCGTCTTCAACCGGAACCGGGCCCTGCTCCGGGAGCTCTATGCCATCAAGCGGGAAGCCCCCTGGCTGCTGCCGGTGGATGAGGCCTACGTGCTCACCGCGGTGGGCGCGGTCCTGCACCGGGAAGAGCACAACGCAATGCTGGAGGCCGTGATTCCGGAGATCCGGGCCCGTCCGGCCCGGCGGCAGGACAAGATCCGGGTGGTGTTCGAAGGCGGTTTCTGCGAGCAGCCGCCGCTCGATCTGCTGGCCCTGCTGTCGCAGCTCTGTTACGTGGTGGACGACGATCTGCTGATCGGGTTGCGCTGGCTCACCGCGGACGTCCCGAGCGGAGCCGATCCGCTCGCGGCGCTGGCCGAATCCTACATCGAGCGCTCCTCCTACAGCCCGGTGCAGCACGATCTCCGCAAACCGAAAGAGCACATGCTGCTCGAGCGGATCCGGGGTGCCCGGGCCGAGGCCGCGATCATCGCCGCGGCCAAGATGTGCGAGCCGGGCCTGGACGAGCAGGTGGCCTACTCGCGGGCGCTGGATGAGGCGGGGATCCCCCATTTCGTCACCGAGTTCGAGGAACGCATGTCCGGTTTCGACCAGGTGCAGATCCAGCTGGAGACGTTCGTCGAGAGCCTGTTGTTCGACTGACCCGGGGCGCCGGCCTTTCATCCTGAGGAGTTCGTCATGGCAGGACCAGAAAACGGAATCGTCGGCCGGGGGTCCCTGGAAGCGGGCCGCCTGGTACGGGACTGGTTCGGGTCGCTGAACCAGGCCGCGGAGCGGGGAGACCAGTCGGCCTATGTGTTCGTCATGGGCAGCATGGCCGAGGTCCTGCGAACCTTCGACATCCCCACGGTCTTCCCCGAGATCAATTCGCTGCAGACGGCCGTGCGGCACGTGGCCCACGAGTACCTCGGCGTGGCGGAAGACTACGGCTACTCCCCGGATGTCTGCGGCTACGTCAAGGCCGATGTCGCGACGCAGCTGCAGGACGGCAAACACCCGATGGGACGGATCCCGAAGCCCGCGATCGCGGTGCTCACCAACGCCTGCAATACCTACATCAAGTGGGCCGAGTTCTGGGAACGGCACTACAAGGTGCCGGTCTTTACCATCGACATCCCCGGGACCCGGGCCGTGGGCGGCGGCAGTACCGACCGGGGCGACGGATTCGAGCGGGACCGGCGGTACGTGGAGCAGCAGGTCCGCGAGCTCATCGGTACCTGCGAGGAACTCACCGGCCGCCGGTTCGACATCGACCGGTTCCGGGAAGTGCTGCGCCATACCAACGACATGGCCCGCAGCTGGCGGCAGGTTCTGGACCGGAACCGGACCGCCCCGGCCCCGTTCAATGCCCTGGTTGAAGGCACCGTCTATCTGGGGGTGCTCAATGCCCTGCGGGGGACCCCGGAGGGGGCGGCCTACTTCCGGGATCTGGTCGAAGAGATGGAATACAAGGCGGCGGCGGGGCTCGGGACCATCGACGAGGAGCGCTACCGCCTGCTGTTCGTCGGCGTGCCCTGCTATCCGATCTTTCGCCGGTTCCACGAAATGTTCGCCGACCGGGGCGGCGTCTTCGTCGGCTCCACCTATCTGTGGTTCGCCTCGGGGGGAATGAACCTGGGATTCGAGTACGACGTGTCTCATCCGATCGAGAGCCTGGCCGAAGGCATTCTGGTCGGGGTGCGGCACGCCATGGATGCGATGCTGTTCCAGGACCGGTATCTGGTGGAGATGGTGGACGACTACCACGCCGACGGGATCGTGTATCACCCGGTCAAGAGCTGCCGGACCGTCTCGACCGGGCTGGCCGGCAGCCGCAAGTCGGTCATGAAGGCCCGGGATGTGATGTGCCTCTTCATCGAGTCGGACATGATGGATCGCCGGGTGGTCTCGGAGGCCCAGCTCAAGAACCGCATTGACGCCTTCTTCGAGGGGCTCGATGCCAAACGCCTGCGCACCGTCGGCGCGGTCTGACGGAGGAACGGCTCATGATCCATGCTGGCGGAGTGGACGTCGGTTCGACCCAGACCAAGGCCGTGGTGGTGGATCACGCCCGGCGGATCGTGGGAAAGAGCCTCATCATGACCGGCGCCAATGTCGTGGCCGCGGCCCAGGAAGCGTTTCAGGCCGCGCTGGACGACGCCCTGGTGCGCGAGGCCGATGTCGGCTTCGTCATCGGCACCGGCTATGGCCGCTACAAGGTCAGTTTCGGCAACGCCCAGGTGACCGAGATCAGCTGCCACGCCCGCGGGGCGGCGCAGATGTTCCCCGGGACCCGGACCGTCCTCGACATGGGCGGGCAGGACACCAAGGCGATCCGGATCCGGCCCGACGGCGAGGTCATCGACTTCTGCATGAACGACAAGTGCGCCGCCGGGACCGGACGCTTCCTCCAGGCGGCCGCGTTCGCACTGGAGATCCCGCTCGATGAACTCGGCCCCAGGGCGCAGCAGGCCCAGCGCCCCGTCAAGATCAGTACCACCTGTACCGTGTTCGCGGAATCCGAGGTCCTCGCCTGGGTGGCCAAGGACCGCAAGGTGGAGGACATCCTGATGGGGGTCCACCGGTCGATCGCGGCCCGCTCCGTGTCGCTGCTCACCCGGGTCGGAATCGAGCCGGAGGTGACCTTCACCGGCGGCGTGGCCCGGAACCTGGCCATGGTCGCCGTGCTGGAGGAACTGCTGGGCGTGACCCTCAACGTCTGCGCCGAATCCCATTTCATGGGGGCGCTCGGCGCGGCGCTGTTCGCCCTCGACCGGCTGCGGACGCCGACATCCGCCACCGCGGAGGCCCTATGACATGCACCGCCGGCATCGACGTCGGGTCGACCCATACCAAGGTCGCCATTCTGGATCCCGACGGACGGCTCCTCGCCACCTCGATGGTGGCGACCGGATTCCGGATCGAGGCGGCCAGCCGGGAGGGGTTCGAGCTGGCCCTCAAGCGGGCCGCCCTGCCCGCCGGCGACCCGCCCTATGTCGTGAGTACGGGCAACGGCCGCTATCTGGTCGGATTCCGGGACCTGCAGGCCACCGATCTCACGGCCCAGGCCCGGGGCGCCCGGTTCTTCTTCCCGGCAACCCGCACCGTGCTGGACGTCGGCGGCCAGACGATGAAAGCCAGCCGGCTCGACGACCGCGGTCGGGTGAGTTCGTTCCGGCTCAACGACAAGTGCGCCGCCGGCACCGGGGCGTTTCTGGAAAAGACCGCCCGCTACCTGGGCTATGAGGTGGAGCAGATCGGGCCGCTGGCGTCCAGCTCGGGAGACGCGGCGTCCATCTCCGGGGTGTGCGCGGTCTTCGCCGAGTCCGAGGTGATCAACCACGTCTCCCAGGGCAAGCCGCCGGCCGACATCCTGCACGGGGCCATGGTCTCGCTGGTCGCCCGGTCGGTACAGCTGCTCAAGCGGGTCCGGGTGGAGCCGGAGATCACCCTGGTGGGCGGCATCATGCGCTTCCCGACCATGGTCGCGGAGCTGCGCCGGCAGCTGGGCCAGGAGGTGAACGTCCCGCCCGAGCCCATGGCGCAGTTCACCGCCGCCATCGGCGCCGCCGTCCTGGGCCGGCAGCGGGTGGCGAAGCGGGTGGCCGCGGTCGCGTCATGAATCCGCCCGACGGGGACGCGGCCCTGGTGCGGGAGGGATGGGAGCGCCGGTTCGTCGCGGCGCCTCCCCGGCTCGACGAGGCCGTCGCCCTGTTCCAGTCTCGCGGATTCGAGGTCCGGCTGGAACCGGTCGCCCGGGACGAGCTGCCGGACGCGTGCGGGGACTGCACCCTCGCGCTGGCCGTTTCCCGGGCCATCTACGTGAGGAGGCGGCCGTGAAGGCGGCGGTGTTTCATGGCGCGGACCAGGGCATCCGGGTCGAGGACGTCCCGGCCCCCGACCCGGGTCCCGACGGGGTCCTGGTGCGGGTCTCGGCCTGTGGAGTCTGTCATACCGATCTGCACTACCTCGACCACGGCACGCCGACATTCAAGCAGCCGCCGGTCATCCTGGGGCACGAGATCTCGGGTACGATCGCGCGGGCGGCGCATGGGTTCCGTGAAGGCGATCACGTACTCCTGCCGGCCGTGCTCACCTGCGGCAGCTGCGTCCAGTGCCGGGAAGGACGGGAGAACATCTGCGAGCGGAGCGTGATGCTGGGGAACACGGTGGATGGCGGCTATGCGGAGTTTGTGACCGCGCCGGCCAGGGATGTGCTGCGGCTGCCCGCCGAGATTCCCCTGGTTGAAGGGGCCATCATCGCGGATGCGATCACCACGCCGTATCATGCCGTGGTACGGCGCGCCCGGGTGGCGCCGGCGGACTGGGTCGTGGTGTTCGGTTGCGGCGGGATCGGCCTCAACCTGGTGCAGATGGCGGTTGCCGTCGGCGCCCGGGTCATCGCGGTGGACCTGGCGGAGGCCAAACTGGATTGGGCCCGCCGGCTCGGGGCCGCCGCCGCCATCAATCCCGCGGCCGGCAAGGTGGACAAGGCGGTCCGGGCGCTCACCGGGGGCGGGGCGGATGTGGCGCTGGAAGCCATTGGCCGCGCCGCGACCCAGGAACAGGCCTTTGCCTGCCTCCGGACCGGCGGCCGGCTGGTGCTGGTGGGATACAGCCCGGAGACCATGGCCTTGAACGCGGGCCGGGTCATGTTCCGCGAGATTGAAGTGCTGGGGTCGCTGGGCTGCCGGCCGGTGGACTACCCCAGAGCGATCGAACTGGTCCGGCAGGGCCGGATCCGGCTGACGGAACTGGTCACCCACCGCTTTCCACTGGACCGGATCGGCGAAGCCTTCGATGTTCTGCGCCGGGGCGAGGCGATCCGCGCCGTTGTCGTCATGAGCTAGGGAACCTCTGCATAAGTGTCTCGACAGGACATGCGCCAGGTCCGATATTGGGGTGGTACGATCCCCTCAATGCGGAGCGATGCGCGATGAGTCAGCAGCGGACGTTTGCCTCCTTGGCCTGGA
>JBFXBG010000172.1:0-7575 GCA_050183505.1 Gemmatimonadales bacterium
CGTCGTACCCAGCCGGCCATTTACGGTCGCCGGGACTCTTCCGTGTCCAGCCGCGGTCGTTTCCGGGTTCAGCCGCTGTTGGTCCTGCGGCCATCCGCGGTCGTTCCTGGGTTCATCATCGTTAAGTTCGGCATGGTTCGCCCGCCAGTTGGACAGGACTGAACGCTGATGAACGCTGGAACCAGCAGATGGCTCCGCCGGGGGCGTCGTTCCCAGCCGGCCATTTACGGTCGCCGGGACTCTTCCGTGTCCAGCCGCGGTCGTTTCCGGGTTCAGCCGCGGTTGTTCCTGCGGCCATCAGCGGTCGTTCCTGCGTTCATCCGCGTTCAGTTCGGCATGGTTCGCCCGCCAGTTGGACAAGTACTGAACGCTGATGAACGCTGGAACCAGCAGATGGCTCCGCCGGTGGCGTCGTTCCCAGCCGGCCATTCACGGCCGTCGGGCCTCTTCCGCGTCCGGCCGCGGTCGTTTCCGGGTTCAGCCGCGGTTGTTCCTGCGGCCATCAGCGGTCGTTCCTGCGTTCACCCGCGTTCAGTTCGGCATGGTTCGCCCGCCAGTTGGACAAGACTGAACGCTGATGAACGCTGAAACCAGCAGATGGTTCTGCCGGTGGCGTCGTTCCCAGCCGTCCATTCACGATCGCCGGGACTCTTCCGTGTCCAGCCGCGGTCGTTTCGGGGTTCATCCGCGGTTGTTCCTGCGGCCATCAGCGGTCGTTCCTGCGTTTATCAGCGTTCAGTTCGGCATGGTTCGCCCGCCAGTTGGACAAGACTGAACGCTGATGAACGCTGGAACCAGCAGATGGTTCCGCCGGTGGCGTCGTTCCCAGCCGTCCATTCACGATCGCCGGGACTCTTCCGTGTCCAGCCGCGGTCGTTTCGGGGTTCAGCCGCGGTTGTTCCTGCGGCCATCAGCGGTCGTTCCTGCGTTCATCCGCGTTCAGTTCGGCATGGTTCGCCCGCCAGTTGGACAGGACTGAACGCTGATGAACGCTGGAACCAGCAGATGGCTCCGCCGGTGGCGTCGTTCCCAGCCAGCCATTTCCCAGTTGCCGGGTCTTTCTTCCGCGTCGATCCGCGCTCGTTCCCGCGTTCATCCGCGGTTCTCCTGCGTTCATCAGCGTTCAACTCGACGTGGTTCGCCCCGGCAATCCAACGCGGACGAGTCTCACGCACGCCCCCGGTACCACTCGATCAACCGGGTCGTGGAGCGGTCGTGCCCCTCGGGCGGCCGTTCTCCCCGCAGCTCCGGCACGATCCGCCCGGCCAGTACCTTCCCCAGCTCGACGCCCCATTGGTCGAAGGAGTTGATCCCCCAGACCGTTCCCTGCACGAAGACGCTGTGCTCGTAGAGCGCCACCAGGCTCCCCAGAATCCGGGGGGTGAGCCGTTCCGCCAGCAGGGTACTCGACGGCCGGTTGCCGGGAAAGACCCGGTGGGGCACCAGCGCCGCCTCCGTGCCTTCGGCGCGCACTTCCTCCGCGGTCTTCCCGAAGGCCAACGCCTCACCCTGGGCGAAGAGATTCGCCATCAGCAGGTCGTGATGCTCCCCCAGCGGATTCAGGGACTGACGGAACCCGATGAAATCCGCCGGGATAAGCGGCGTCCCCTGGTGCAGCAGTTGGTAGAAGGAGTGCTGGCCGTTGGTGCCCGGCTCACCCCAGTAGACCGGTCCGGTGGGATAGTCGACCTCCCGGCCATCCAGCGTCACCCGCTTCCCGTTGCTCTCCATGGTGAGCTGCTGGAGGTAGGCCGGGAAGCGCTTGAGGTACTGGTCGTACGGCAGCACCGCGATGGTCTGGGATCCGAAGAAATCCGCGTACCAGACCGCGAGCAGTCCCATGAGGACCGGCAGATTCTTCTCGAACGGGGTCGCCCGGAAGTGGGTGTCCATGGCATGAAAGCCGGCCAGCATGTCACGGAAGGCCTCGGGGCCGATCGCCAGCATGGTGGACAGGCCGATCGCCGAGTCCATGGAGTAGCGCCCCCCGACCCAGTCCCAGAAACCGAACATGTGGGCCGGGTCGATCCCGAACTCCCGCACACCCGCTTCGTTGGTCGATACCGCCGCGAAATGCCGTGCCACGGCGCGCTCGTCTCCCAGGTGCCCGACCACCCAGGCCCGCGCCGTCCGGGCGTTGGTCATGGTCTCCAGAGTGGTGAAGGTCTTGGAGGAGACGATGAACAGGGTTTCGGCCGGATCCAGCGACCGGGTGGCCTCGGCGAAATCGGTGCCATCCACATTGGAGATGAAACCGAAGGCAAGATCCCGGTGGGCGTAGTGCCGCAGCGCCTCGAAGGCCATGACCGGACCCAGGTCCGACCCGCCGATGCCGATGTTGATGATGTTCCGGACCGGGCGGCCGCCAAACCCCTTCCACTCACCCGAGCGAACCCGGTCCGCGAACTCCTCCATCCGCAGGAGCACGTCATGGACCTGGGGGACCACGTCCTCGCCGTCCACCATGATCGAGAGGCTCCGCGGGGCCCGCAGGGCCACGTGCAGAACGGCGCGATCCTCGGTCGAGTTGAGATGCTCACCCCGGAACATGGCCTCGATTCTCCGGTCCAGGCCGCAGTCCCGTGCCAGCGCCACCAGCAACCCGACGGTTTCGTCGGTGATCCGGTGTTTGGAATAATCCAGGGTCAGCCCGGCCCCTTCGGCGAAGAAGCGATCTGCCCTGCCAGGATCGGCTTCGAAGAGCTCCCGCAAATGCCGGGTGTGGACGGCCTGATAGTGGGCCTGGAGGGCTGTCCAGGCGGGGAGGGTACGGAGGGGTCGTGTCGTCGGCAATTCATTCCTCCAGGTAGTGCGGAACCGCGGAACCGCGGATACACGCGGGACAGCGCGGAAAGACAGGGATGCGTTTCGAACACCGCGGACCGCGGTTACACGCGGGAAAGCGCGGAAAGACCGGGATGCATGTCGAACACTGTGGATGAGATCGAGGCCGTGCTCGATCGGTTTCCGCGTTCACCCGCGGTTACCGGCCTTGACCAGGGCTTCGATATCCCACGACCGCAGATCCGCGATGCGTTCGAGCGTGATGTCCGCCGGCGGATACTTCGCGACCGTCTCCTGATCCAGGGCGTAGTGTCCCTGCCGCACGAAGACCGTGGTGACCTTCCGGCCCCAGAACCGCTTGATCGCCGCCAGGATCCTCACCTTGTCGTCGACCATGACATAGTGCCGGGCCGGGTACAGCCGCTCGACCTCGTCGAGTTCATCTTCCTTGTGCAGCGTCACGAGCACCCGATCGTCGACGGCCCGCGCGAGTCCGGCACGCTCGATCTTCCTGGGTTGAAAGACGACGTCTCCGTCCGTCAGAAGTACCGTGGTACCGGCCCGGCCCAGCTCCTCGACCAGTTCCCGCGCGCCGGGATACACCCGGTTGGCGAAGGGATAGTCCAGCAGGAACGATGACACCAGAAACAGGCGATGCGAATGGCGGTTTTCAAGCCGGTAACGCTGCAGGGCACCCAGGTAGTCCGAGTACCCCAGCTCACCCCGCAGCGCCTCGAAGATCTCCCAGTAGCGCCGCGCCGCGTCCTCCCCGCACTCCCGGGCGATCCGGACGTGATACTCCTCCTGGGCCGCATCGTGGTCCAGCAGGGTGTTGTCGACATCGAGCAGGAAGGCAACCGGAGCGACGCCGGATGGAGGAAGCATTCGGGACCCTTCAGAGTAACGGGAGAGCGGGATGCCGGAAAACCGATCGGTCACCCGGGCACCCGCCCGGATCCGCCGCCGCGGCTGCCCGGCCGGACGTGTCGCGGCGGCGGCCCCGGAGAATGTGGCGGGGTTGAAGGGGTCTGACCAGAGCAGACGGCGCGCGGCGAGGCTGGTGGCCTTGGCGCATCAAGAAAAATTGATATATTTGGGCATGGCTACTTCTGCCCAGTCACGGACCCAGACCGCGGAGCTGTTCCACGCATTGTCGGACCCGACCCGCCTGCGCCTCCTGGAGATTCTCCGGGGTGGTGAGCGGTGCGTGTGTGACCTGACCGATGCCCTCGAGGCCGGCCAATCCCGGCTGTCGTTTCATCTGAAGGCGCTGCGGGAGGCCGGGCTCGTCAGCCAGCGGCGGGAGGGGCGCTGGATGTACTATGCCCTCCGGCCCGAGGCACTGGAGGCGGCGGCGGCGGCACTGGAAGCCGTCCGCCCGCTCCGGACGGCCGGGCGTGCCGCCGTATGATCCCGAGGTTTCGTCTCTCAATCATCAAGAATTGTTGATGAAACATACTTGAACCTCTGTCCGTCGAGTGAAGACATGAGCGAGTCGATCAGGCAGGCCGTGCAGGACAAATACAGAACCGCGGCGCAGCAGGTCCTCCAGGGTGGCTCCGACTGCTGCAGCGGGGCGGCCTGCGGCGGCGGGGATCCGATTACCGTGGATCTCTACACCGAGGCCGAAACGCAGGGGCTTCCCGCCGAGGCGGTGCTGGCGTCCCTGGGCTGTGGAAACCCGACCGCGCTCGCCGGATTGCATCCCGGTGAGGTGGTACTGGATCTGGGATCCGGCGGAGGCATCGACGTCCTGCTGTCGGCCCGGCGGGTGGGGCCGGAGGGAAAGGCCTACGGCCTGGACATGACCGACGAGATGCTGGCCCTGGCCCGGGAGAACCAGCGGCGGGCGAATGTCGCCAACGTGGAGTTCCTCAAGGGGTCGATCGAGGCGGTGCCGCTGCCGGATGCGTCGGTGGATGTCATCATCTCCAACTGTGTCATCAACCTCTCCGCCGACAAGGCCCGGGTGCTGCAGGAGGCGTTCCGGGTTCTGCGTCCCGGCGGCAGATTCGCGGTGTCGGACGTGGTGGCCCGCGGTGGGATTTCCGAGGAGCTGCAGCGCAGCCTGGCCCTCTGGGCGGGGTGCGTAGCGGGAGCTCTGGAGGAATCCGAGTTCCGCCGGCTCCTGGCGGATGCGGGGTTTATCGACGTCGAGATCGAGCCGACCCGGGTCTACCGAGCCGAGGACGCCAGGGCCCTGCTCGAAGGCGTGGGACTGGACCCGGAGCGGCTTGGGCCACAGGTTGAGGGGAGGTTCATGGCTGCATTCATCCGGGCCCGAAAGCCGGAGGCCTTATGAGTCCTGTTACCGTAACGCTCCGCCCTCCCCAGCCGGCGGACTATGCGTCGGTCATCACCCTGATCGAAGAGGCTGGGCTGCCCACGGCCGGCATCACCGAGGACCTTGACGGGTTCATGATCGCGGTCGCGGGAAACGACGTCATCGGGGCCGCAGGCCTGGAGCGCTACGGCACCGACGGATTGCTCCGCTCGGTGGTCGTCACGCCGTCGCTCCGGAGTACGGGCGTCGGGGGGGCGCTGGTCGAATCCCTGCTGGGGATGGCCCGGCGGGCCGGCCTGAAGGAGGTCTATCTGTTGACCGAGACGGCCGAGGCCTATTTCCCCCGGCACGGCTTCGCACCGGTGCCCCGGGGCGAGGTGCCCGAATCGGTCAAGGGATCGGTCGAGTTCCAGGGGGCGTGCAGCGAGTCCGCCATGGTCATGCACCGGTCCCTCGCACCGCGCCGGTCGGGCAGCGGCCGACGGTCCGTATGAGTGAGGCTTCATAATCTCTTGTGACCGGCTTCAGGCTCGGGATCTAGATTCCGAGTCCAAATGCGAGTACTCATCGTTGAGGACGACGCGAAAGTGTCGTCCTTCATCGTGCAGGGCCTCAGCGAAGAGGGACACGTCGTCGAGGTTGCGGCCGACGGGGTGGCCGGGCTGGACCGTGCCACTACCGGGGACTTCGACGTGATCCTCCTGGACTGCATGCTCCCGGGCAAGAGCGGCGTGCAGGTGGCCCGCCAGCTTCGGGCCGCCGGCCGCACAATTCCAATCCTGATGCTCACCGCCCGGGACGGCGCCCAGGATATCCGCCTGGGGCTCGAGGCGGGTGCCGATGACTACCTGACCAAGCCTTTCCGCTTCAACGATCTACTGGACCGGCTCGACCGTCTGACAACCCGATAGGCCGAAACTCCATGGCCACTCCGGACATCCACGAGCCGGGCAAACCGGTGCGCGCGGCGGTCGCGCCACCGCGTCTGAAATCGCTCGGCGCCACCCTGGCACTCCGATTCGCCATCACCATGCTGGCGGCGCTGCTGGTCATCGCGCTGGCGGCCTTTTTCGGCGTGCGTCTCACGCTGGAGCACGAGTTGGACGTCGCCCTGGGGAGTACCGCCCGGCTGCAGGCAGGTATCCTGCGGAGCAACGGCCGCCTCCCCCGATACCCCGCCGAACTGGAACTCCAGGCCTTCGTCCAGGAGGTGAATCGGTTGATTGTGGTTCGGGATACCTCGGGGAACATCCTGGCCGGCAATACCGATCTGGCCCTTGACCTCCCCCTGGACGAGCCGCGGTTTCGTTCCGCCCTGGCCGGCGACCGCGGGTTCGTGACCGCCTCCTGGAAGCCCGGGTACCGGCTCCGCTCCGTGTATGTCCCGCTTCCGGCGAGCAGCCCCGGCGGGGGCGCCGTACTCCAGGTCTCGGCCTCGCTGCAGTCTCTCGATGCCGAGAGCCGGCAGGTGCTGTTCCTGATGCTTGGTGTCGTGCTCCTGGGCACCCTCGTCACCATGGTCGGCGCCGGGTGGCTGTCCAACTCCTCGGCGGAGCCGGTCCGGGTCATCACGGCACAGGCCCGTGCCATTGACCCCCGGTTTCCCGGGCAGCGGATCACGGCGCATGCCGACATCGAAGAATTCAACGGACTGGTGCAGGTCCTGAACGAGATGCTGGAGCGGCTGGAGCGGGCCATCGAATGGCAACGCCGGATCATCGCCGATGTGGCCCACGACCTCCGCACGCCGATTACCGCCATGCGCGGTGGCGTCGAGATCGCGCTCCGGGCCGACCGGTCCGTAGAGGAATACCGGGCCGTGCTCCGGAGCACCCTGGACGACGTCGAGCGGCTCACGGTCATCAGCGACGGGGTGCTCGCGCTCGCCCGCTTCGAGGCCGGGGATCTCTCACCCAGGCTCGAGGCCGTCGATCTGCGGGACGTGGCCCGGACGGCGATCGAACGCATTCAGGCCGTCGATGGAGAGCGCATTTACGAGCTGCATGTGCCGCCGGAGCCGGTTGAGGCGGTCCTCGACCCCAGGCTGATCGGCCAGGCGCTGGATCAGGTGCTCGACAACGCCATGCGCCACACTCCGGTCAACACCCGGGTCCGGGTGGCGGTCGGCCATCTCGCGGGCGGAGCCGACGTGAGCATCGACGACAGCGGGCCGGGCCTGCCCGCCGAGGCATTCCCTCAGCTGACCCAGCTGTTCTTTCGCGCCGACGTGAGCCGCTCGCGGGCGGCCGGCGCCGGTCTGGGGCTGTCGGTCGCCTCGGCCATTCTCCAGGCGCACGGCGGCACGCTGGCGGCCGGACGAAGCGAGATGGGCGGGGTGAGGGTCGAACTGCGGGGACTGGGGGAGGGGAGTGAGAAGTGAGAAGTGAACTACCCTCGCCTAAAGGCGAGGGCTTCAGGGCCGCTGGATGAGCCGCCGGACTGAAGTCCGCGGCTCATCCCGGATCTTCCACGCGGAAGATCGTATCATCAACCCCCGGTTCCTCGGT
>JBFXBG010000173.1:0-7548 GCA_050183505.1 Gemmatimonadales bacterium
CGTCCTGCACCAGCACCAGCTTGCCGGTGGCCAGGGCCTCCTTGATCTCGGGGTACTTGCGCAGCTCGATCCGCAGGTTCCGGAGCATCGGGTTCTCGAACGCGGCGACGACGGTGCCGAAGTCGTCGTCCGGCCGTCCCAGGATGATCGAGCACTTGGAGATCCGCAGCCCGCGCGCCACCCGGCGGACCAGGATCTGGTAGATCTCGTCGGCCTTGAGGGAGGCCGTGACCTCCTGCAGGATCTCCATCATCTCGTTCCGGGAGCGGGCCTCGGCCCGCGCCTGGTTCAGTTCGCGCCCCACCCGGAGGTGGGCCTTCACGCGGGCCAGCAGTTCCCGCACGCGGAAGGGCTTGGAAATGAAGTCCGCCGCGCCCAGGCCCATCGACCGGACCGTCGCCTCCTCCGGCGGCATGGAGGAGATCATCAGGACCGGCAGGTCCTTGAACTTCGGCATGGTCTTGAGCTGCTGCAGGATCTGCAGGCCGTCGACCTTGGGCATCATGATATCGAGCAGCAGGAGGTCGTACTGGTCGGTCTCGAGCCGCTCCATCAGGTGCTCGCCGCCGGGGACCGTGGTGACGTCGTAGCCGTTCTCCTTCAGGATCCACGAGAGGGTCCGGGAGAGGGCCTGGTCGTCATCGGCCACGAGTACCTTCGGCGCCACGCTCATTCAGGCCACCAGCCGTTCGAAAAGCTCCGGATCCACATTGCCGCCGCTCACCACCGCGACGGTCGGCCCGGTCACCGTGGTCCGGCGGGCCAGCAGGGCCGCGGTGGTGGCGGCCCCCGAGGGCTCGGCCCGGACCCGGGCATCCGCAAAAAGATACTTCACCGCCCGGGCCAGGTCCTCATCCGAGACCAGGACGCTCTCCCGGACGAGGCCCTTGAGCTGGGCGAACGGCATGATTCCGATGCTGAGCGGCAGCAGCCCGTCGGCCAGACTCCGGGTCTTCTCCAGCCGCACCGGCTCGCCGGCCGCCAGGGCCGCCTGGAGCTTCCCGGCCCCGGTCGGCTCGACACCCACGACCCGCACCCCGGGTTTGAGCGCGGCCACGGCCGTCGCGATCCCGGCCAGGAGCCCGCCACCGCCCACCGGCACCAGAATGGTCTCGACCTCCGGGCACTGCTCCAGGATCTCCAGCCCGCAGGTCCCCTGGCCCGCGATCACATCCGGATGTTCAAACGGCGGGATCATGGTCAGGCCCTGCTCCGCCACCAGCGCCTCGGCCCGGGTCAGCCGGTCCTGGCTGGTGGTGCCGGCGAAGATCACTTCGCCGCCGAACCCCTTCACGCCTTCGACCTTGATCTTCGGGGCCGTCTCCGGCATCACGATCACCGACCGGATTCCCAGCAGCTTCGCGGCGTAGGCCACCGCCTGGCCGTGGTTGCCGCTGGAGTAGGTGATCACCCCGCGGGCCCGCTCCTCCGGCGTGAGCCGGGCGATCGCGGTGTAGGCACCACGGATCTTGAAGGCACCCATGGGCTGCATGTTCTCACACTTGAGCCAGACCGGCACCCCCAGCTCGTGGGAGAGCCCGGGCGCCTCCAGCAGCGGCGTCCGCTTCGCCACGCCGTCGACGATGCGGGCGGCGTCCTGAATCGAGGCGAGGGAAACCAGGGTGGATGCAGAGGGCATTGACTATTGGATGACTGGATGATTGGGGATTGGATGATTGGCTGGCGGGTTGAGTTCAGGCAGAGGCGGCGACCCGCGTGGCTCGTCGCCGCTCGCCCGATCATCCAATCCCCAATCATCCAATCCCGAATTGTCCCTATTCCGCCACCGGCTCGGTCGCTTCCACTTCTCCGCCGGCTTCTTCCTCTTCCTTCACCACCCGGGCCACGTCGACCACCAGGTCTCCGGCGTCGAGGTGCATGACCTTGACGCCCTGCGTGTTGCGGCCGATCACGCGGATCGCGTCCACCGGCTGGCGGATGATTACACCCGCGCGGGTGATGAGCATGAGTTCATCGGCCGGCTGGACTTCCTTGATGGCCACCATGGCGCCGGTCTTGTCGGTCTTCTTGAGCGTGATGATGCCCTTGCCGCCGCGTTTCTGGACCCGGTACTCCGAGAGTTCGGACCGTTTGCCGAAGCCCTTCTCGCTCACCACCAGGAGGGTCGCGTCCCGGCGGACCACCACCATGCCGATGACGGCGTCTCCCTTTTCCAGGACGATGCCTTTGACGCCGGTCGCCACCCGGCCCATCTCGCGGACGTCGCTCTGGTGGAACCGGATGCTCTGGCCGTCCCGGGTGGCCAGGATGACGTCGCTGGTGGAGTCGCACAGCTGGACGCCGATGAGCTCATCGCCCTCGTCGATGTTGATGGCGTTGATGCCGGTGGCGCGCACGTTGCTGTAGGCCGACAGCTTGGTCTTCTTCACCGTGCCGCCCCGGGTCGCGAACATGAGCCACTGCTCGTCGGAGAACTGCCGGACCGCGACCGTCGCGGCGATGGATTCTCCCGGCCGGATCGCGATGCAGTTCACCACCGGCTTGCCCCGGGCAGCGCGGCCCCCCTGGGGGATCTCATGCACCTTGAGCCAGTACACCTGGCCGTTGTTGGTAAAGAACATGAGATAATCGTGCGTACTGGCGATGAAGAGGTGCTCGACCCAGTCCTCTTCCTTCGTCTGCATCCCGGTGAGCCCGCGCCCGCCCCGGCGCTGGCGCCGGTAGGTGGTGACCGGGATCCGCTTGATGTAGCCCGAGTGGGAGAGGGTGATCACCATGTCTTCTTCGGCGATCAGATCCTCCACCGAGAAGTCGTCCTGGTCGGCCAGGATCTCGGTCCGCCGGTTGTCGCCGAACTTGCTGGCGACCTGGTCCATCTCGTCCTTGAGGATCTCCATCCGCCGCTCGCGGCTGGCCAGGATTCCCTTCAGGTCCTTGATGACCGCCTGGACTTCCTTCAATTCGGCTTCGAGCTTGTCGATTTCGAGCGAGGTGAGCTTGGCGAGCCGCATGTTGAGGATCGCCTCGCTCTGCTTCTCCGAGAGCTTGAACCGCTTGCGCAGGCGTTCATCGGCCTGGGCCGCGTCCTTCGAGCCGCGGATGATCTTGATCACCTCGTCGATGTTGTCGACGGCGATCTTCAGCCCCTCCAGGATGTGCTCCCTGGCCTGGGCCTGCTGCAGATCGAACTCGGTCCGGCGGACCACGATCTCGTGCCGGTGGTCCACGAAGTCCTGCAGCAGCTGCTTCAGCGTCAGCACCTGCGGCTGGCCGTTCACCAGGGCCAGCATGATGACGC
The DNA here is from genome assembly GCA_050183505.1 of Gemmatimonadales bacterium. Taxonomy (GTDB): domain Bacteria; phylum Gemmatimonadota; class Gemmatimonadetes; order Gemmatimonadales; family GWC2-71-9; genus JBFXBG01. The sequence goes on from JBFXBG010000173.1 coordinate 3,260, forward strand.
CGAAGGTGGACTGCATCGCGGTGCGCTTGTAGAGCTGGTTCAGCACCACGTTGGGGATCGCGTCCCGCTTGAGTTCGATCACCAGCCGCATGCCGTCCCGGTCGGACTCGTCCCGGACGTCGCTGATTCCGTCGATCTTCTTGTCCAGCGCCAGGGCGATGATGTGGTTCTTGAGGTTCTCCTTGTTCACCTGGTAGGGGATCTCGGTCACCACCACCGACGACTTGCCCTTGGACTCCTTCTCCTCGATCTGGGCCCGGGCCCGCATCACCACCCGGCCGCGCCCGGTCTCGTAGGCTTCCTTGATCCCCTCCCGGCCATAGATGTAGGCCCCGGTGGGGAAATCCGGTCCCTTGATGTGCTTCCGGAGATCGGTAATGCTGGCGTCGGGATTGTCGATCAGGTGCTGCACCGCCTTGGCCACTTCCCGCAGGTTGTGGGGCGGGATGTTCGTCGCCATGCCGACCGCAATACCGCTGGAGCCGTTGATCAGCAGGTTGGGGATCTTCGACGGCAGGACGCTCGGCTCCTGCAGCCGGTCGTCGAAATTGGGCTGGAAGTTGACCGTGTTCTTGTCGATATCCTCCAGCATGGCCACCGCGACCGGCGTGAGCCGGGCCTCGGTGTACCGATAGGCTGCCGCGGGGTCTCCATCGACCGAGCCGAAGTTCCCCTGCCCGTCCACCAGCGGGTAGCGCAGCGAGAAGTCCTGGACCATCCGGACCAGCGCGTCGTACACCGAGGAGTCGCCGTGCGGGTGATACTTGCCCAGCACGTCCCCGACGACCGTGGCGGACTTCTTGAACGGGCGGCCCGGCACCAGGCCCAGCTCGTTCATGGCGTAGAGGATCCGGCGGTGCACCGGTTTGAGACCGTCCCGCACGTCCGGCAGGGCGCGCGAAACGATGACACTCATCGAGTAGTTGATGAACGACTGCTGCAACTCCTCCTCGATGAGCCGAGGCAGGATGCGCTCGTGGCCGTTGGGAGCGGTCATGGAATCAGGACTGAGGACTTGAGGACTGAGGACTGAGGGGCGGCGCCCCCGGAAACGTCCAAATCTAGCCGGATCGGCAGGCTATATCAACGCGGTGGGGTCAGGCTAAGTAGTGGAAAAACAATCACTTAGTGGAGGGGGGAGGGGCACCGGAGAGTTCCGCATGCCGGCAAAGGACACCGGTTAAGATCAACCTAGACAATGGGTTAGGCAATCCTGCCCGGGGCCCGGGTGGTCCGCCGTCAAAACCTGCGCAGAGTGCACCTCCACCGTCCTTTCTTTCTCTCGCTTCTCAATTGTTCTGTCCACCAGGGAACGTGCCCCCCTGACGGATTGGGGACTCCCCCCAAGGCCTTCGGCCCGGGGGCTTTCATTCCCCAACCGAAGAACGTCAACCTCTTGCACGCTGGCCCGAGTCGGCCGGGTTGTCGATCTTGTCGTTGTCGATCTTGTCCATGCTGCCGGTCGTCACAATCTCCCGGATGACCGGCCATCCACCGTCTCGGTCGCGAGTCACGAAGTACACCGCGTTGACCGATCCCGCTTCGGCCAGGCCCTGCAGCAAGGAGTCGTCCGGCGCCAAGGCGCGCGACGACAACCTCTGCCCGTGCAGATCCCTCCATTCCATCAGGCCGCCCAGGATACGGACCGGCTTGTTGGTTTCGTCGACACGATGCTGGCGGAACAGGAACCCCCTTGAAGTACAACCGACCGTCGCGTACCTCGGTCCAGGCCGAAGGACTCCAGCGGGATCCCGAGCGACGTGCTTGGGTCGGGTCCAGGGAACATCGGTGACGAAGTGTCCGACCACCTCAAGCTCCGGAAGCGAGAAGACAACTCCTTCAAAAGCCCAGTTGTTGATTGCCGCGAGGTAAGCACGTCCATCGATGTGGGCGATACAGAACCTCGCGCTCCGGATCGCGTTGTCAGGGTTTCGTTGTGAAATCTCGGGATCGCCCAGGAACCGCCTCACAGTGGCGCCGTTTCGGGCGTCGATCAGCGCAAGCAGTTGACTCTCGTGGCTCGCGGACCCGGGTGGCAGCAACAGGCCCACTGCCATGAGCGTGTCGTTGACGTTCTCCAGGCCCATCAGGCCGAATGGGGTACCCGCCTCCGTCAGAAGCGCCGGCGCGAATCGCCTTAACTCATTCCCCTCGAGGTCAAAGAAAAGAACCGCTTGCTTCGTCGGGTCATATGCCGCAATCGTATCACCCCGGAATGCCAGCCCCGCAACCTGCCTGAGCTCACTTGGTCCGCCACCACACCTGGACAGGCGGCGCACCGGGCCGGGGCGATTGACGGAGAACACAACGATCTGACACGAGCCGCGATCTGCCACCGCGAGCAATCCACTGGCACTCGCAGCCACCGCGTCGATCGAGGTGAATCCCAGCTCGCCGTCCAATGACCCGAATGAACGACGGATCACGAAGCGGCCGCGCCCTTCCTGCCGACTCTCCGTGGACACCGATGGTCGAGACGCCAGACCGGAGAACCACTCGGCAGGCTTGTCACCTCTGCACGCCGCAGCCAAAGGGGCGGCGCAAGAAGCCGCGAAGAGTACCACAAGCGATTCGCGCAACGTGCCCCGCCGAGACCCATTCGTCATCTCAGGAACCTCTTAGCTCGGACAGCTGGTCGGGGAGCAGAATTCGCTCGTGCAACTGAGAACGCCCGGGGCCCCATTGGCACCCTGAAGGCAGAACCCGGTAGGCCATGGGCCCCAATAACACCAGCAGCAGTAGAATTCCCCGGAGCCGTCGCAGTTGGGACCTTGTGGCTCAGCACTCGCGGTGGCGACTCCGAAGACTCCGACTACTCCTGGCACAGCGCAAGACCCGGGATGTTGCGCATCCTGGGTAGTATGTTGCCCAACGACGCTCGCGCAAGCGGTGTCACCGGCCATCGGGGCTGTGGCTTCAAGCCGAGGGACGGGTTACGGCGGTCAACGAGGTGACCGCCCAAACCAACCCCGCAGCCAATCGCTTGGTCTCTATCGCTTCTTGTCGATCCTGGGGAAGGTCTTGCGGATGATCTCCCACTCGCCATCGACGCGGTCAGGGGGATCGGCGCCAGCTGCGCGAGAGCCGTCACGAGCCGCGCATCCCATACCACTGGGCAGCGACCGCCCCGCCGCTGTCGGGTCGTGTGATCAAGAGCGAGTCGCCGACAGCCAGCTGAAGCGCCCAACTTGCCGGCAGGCGTAACCCACCAAGCAGGCGTCCGCCGGTCGTGAACCGATACCACGAGACCATTGAGGCGGTCGGGGGCGTCGGCCCTCTGAGCCAGAAGCTGGAGTCAGACCCGCAGAGGATCGCCGTTATGGGAGGAAAGCTCTTCGGCGCCATTCTTCTGGCTTCCCGCACTTGAGCTGCGAACTGCTCCCGCATCGGCTCTGGCATGCGTGGTGTCAGGAGCGTCGTTACCGCCCGATCGAGATCTGCCTTGGTTACCGGAGTTGCATCGCCCGCGGCGAGTAAGCGCAGTTTCTTCCCGCCGGGCAGGATCATGGTGACAGTGCTGTCTCCAGGACTGAAGAGGAGCGTCAGGTCAGCCGCAACGCCCCACACCGGCTGCGGAGAAAAGAGCGGCGGAATGGGACTCAGCGACCGTTCGTTTGATGTCAGCGGCATCATCCGGACCCCGGCCGACCGCGCCGAGGTTCCGGTCGCGGCGTGGAAGAGATAGAGTGATGCGTTCACTTCCCTGCCGCTCTCTCCAGGAGGTACGGAGAACAGCCACAGACCCCCCTGAACAATCCGCTCTCCAAGGACGATAGGAGGCGGTGAAACCACATTCACCGTGGAAACGGGCCTCCCCTCAGGGTCATACGTCAGCAGTCTGCGGAGCCGCGTATCATATGCGAGCAACTGACCCGCGCTATCGATTCCCAGAGCGGTGATTGCGCGATACTCGCCTGGGCCGTTTCCCAGGCCGCCGATGGTGTCCACCTCTGCACCACCGGTGCCGAAACGGACGATAAGCCCCCGTTGGTTCGCCAGGACGACCCGTCCTCCCGGCTCGACCGCCGCCGCCACCACGTCGGAGATTGGACAGATGACTGCGGTTCCGGTTCCACAGACAGGCTGGCCCTCGTTCAACTCCATACGAGGGGCGGATGAGAGGTCCACCGCCAGCGTGGTTACGTCCAGAGGCTCGCGCGAATCTGCCCGCCGGCAGCCAAGGGCGGCGACCACCGACAGTGAGCTGATCGCTATTCTGGCAAGCAGAAGACATCTGCGGGTCATCGGGAATCCTCAGCCAAGCCGTCGCCCACTATGCTCCCCGGGGG
>JBFXBG010000174.1:0-7387 GCA_050183505.1 Gemmatimonadales bacterium
ATCTCCCGCAGCTCGGCGTAGGTCTCCCAGCGGTACAGCATGAGCAGCAGCCAGAAGATGGACAGGATGAGCGCGTTGAACAGGACCGGCCCGACCAGACTCTGGAGCAGGCGGTCGTCCCGGCTCAGGGTCCGGGCCGCATCGGCCAGGGCGGCGAGTTCAAAAGCCGTTTCCCGGGTGACGCGGTCCCCCGGAGAGACGACCAGGTCTCCCGCGTGAATCACATGCTCGATCGAATCCACCACAATGGACGGACGCCGGCCGTCGTCGTTCTCCTGCACCCGGCGGATCGTCTGCCAGAAGGTCACGTCCATCGGGGCCACGACTTCGCGGTCGGCGAAGGTACCCGGGCGATAGGACGGGATGTCGAGGCTGCCGGTGGTGGGGAATGCCAGATGAGTGATGGCCGCAATGCCCAGCAGAATCGACCAGCGGACCATATGGAACCACACCCGGGCGGCCGGGGAGAGTCCCGCCAGCGAGGCGGACCGGAGGGCCGACCAGGAACTCCGCATCAGCCGCTCTGATCCTCCGCGTAGGCGCGGATGATTTCCCGCACCAGCCGGTGCCGGATGACGTCGTTCTCCCCCAGGTAACAGAAGGCAATGCCGTCGATCCCGGGCAGGATGCGCTCCACCTGGATGAGTCCGGACTCCTCCCGGCGGGGGAGGTCGATCTGGGTCTTGTCGCCGGTCACGACGGTCTTGCTGTTCACGCCGAGCCGGGTAAGAAACATCTTCATCTGGGCGCCGGTCGCATTCTGGGCTTCGTCCAGAATGATGAAGGCGTCGGACAGCGTCCGCCCGCGCATGTAGGCCAGGGGGGCGATTTCGATGGTCCGGCTCTCCAGGGCGCGCTGCACCCGGTCGTGGGGCATCATGTCTTCCAGGGCGTCGTAGAGGGGACGCAGGTAGGGATCCACCTTGGCCTGGAGATCGCCGGGCAGAAAGCCGAGCGACTCACCGGCTTCGACCGCGGGCCGGGCGAGAATGATCCGCCGGACGCGCTTGCGGGCCAGGGCTTCCACGGCCTTGGCCACCGCGAGGTAGGTCTTGCCGGTCCCGGCGGGGCCGATGCCGACGACGATGTCATGCTCGCCGATGGCCTGCAGGTAGTCCCGCTGGCCGGCGGTCTTGGGCTGGATCACGCGCCGCAGCCCGGGCAGGACGATCTTCTGCTCTCCGCCGGGTACGATCTCGTTCCCCGGCGCTTCTCCCGCGAACCGCACCACGTCGTCCACCGACACGGTCTCACCCATGCGGGCCAGATCGATCATCCCCTGGGCCACACCGGTGGCCCGTTCGATCTGTTCCGCGCTGCCACCCAGCGTCAGCGTATCTCCCCGCAGGCTGGCCCGGATCCCGAGGGCCCGCTGCAGCTCGAGCAGGTTGACGTCGTTGACCCCGGCCAGCAGCAGCGGATCCGCGCCCTCGGTCGAAAGGCGGTGGGTGATGTCGTCGGGCAGAAAGGCCTCCGGTGTGGGTTTGCGGTCTGACGTCTTGGCACGGAGCCGGTCGGCCGGCTCGGTGCCGACACCCTGGTCCGATTACCGATGACGGTTCACGGCGTCCCGTCAATCACCTTCAGGTGCAGGGCTTCCAGGTCCGTCGCGGCAACCGGTACCGGCGCCCCTTCGAACAGGGCCCGTGCGGTCGTGGTCTTGGGAAAGGCGATCACGTCCCGCAGGGAACCCGCCCCGGCCAGGAGCATCGCCACCCGGTCGAAGCCCACGGCGAAGCCGCCATGCGGCGGGGCACCGGCGGCGAGTCCGTCGAGCAGGAAACCGAAGCGGCGGCGGATGTCGGCATCGGCGATTCCCAGCAGCCGGAAGACCGTGCGCTGCAGATCCTGGTCGGTGATCCTGATGGACCCGCTGCCCAGCTCCACGCCGTTATACACCGCGTCATAGTGTTGCGCCCGGCAGCGTCCCGGGTCCGACTCCAGCTTGTCCCGGTCGTCGGGGTGCGGTGCGGTGAACGGGTGATGGGCAAAGGTGTGCCCTCCGGTCTCGGGATCGAGCTCGAACAGGGGAAAGTCCACGATCCAGCAGAACGCGTGCGGCGCGGCCGGCTTGATGCCGGCCCGGCGGGGCGCCTCGAGCCGGACCGACGCCAGCGCCGGACTGGTAACGCTGTCCGGTCCCGGGACGGCCAGCAGGAGATCTCCCTCCCTGGCGCGCACGGCGGCCAGGAAGGTCCCGCCCAGCGCCCTGGTCCCCTGCCCTTCCCAGCCGGCCGCGGTACGGCGGGCCCAGATGAGCCCGCCTGCCCGTGATTCCCGGGCCAGCGCCGTCAGGGCATCGAGGTCTTTGCGGCTGAGGCCGGCACCGCCCGGAACCAGCAGCCCCCGCAGCCGGCCGCCCCGGGCCATCGCCTCAGTGACGAACGCGGCGGCATCCGCGCCCACGTGCGCGCTGAAGTCCTGGATCTCCAGCGGGTAGCGCAGATCGGGCTTGTCGATCCCGTACTTCTCCATGGCTTGGGCAAAGGCCAGCCGGCGGAACGGCCGGGCGATCGTGTGGCCCGCCTCTTCCCACTGGTCCACCAGCACCCGTTCCACCACCCGCTGCACGTCGTCGGCGGTGACGAACGAAGCCTCGAGATCGATCTGGGTGAATTCCGGCTGGCGGTCGGCCCGCAGATCCTCGTCCCGGAAACACCGGGCGATCTGAAAGTACCGGTCGTACCCCGCGACCATCAGCAGCTGCTTGTAGATCTGGGGAGACTGGGGCAGCGCGTAGAACTCCCCGCGGTGAATCCGGCTCGGCACCAGGTAGTCGCGGGCGCCTTCCGGAGTCGGCTTGGTCAGAATCGGCGTTTCGATTTCCAGAAAGTCCAGATCGGTCAGCGTCCGCCGGGCCCGCTGCAGCAGCCGATGCCGCAGTATGAGATTGTGCTGCAGCTCGGGCCGGCGCAGATCCAGAGTCCGGTGCTTCAGCCGGAGTTCTTCCGCGGGCAGTTCTTCACCTTCCTTGCGCGCCACCGGGATGGCCGGGGTCACCGCCGGCCCGGCCAGCCGGCAGCCGGTCACGTGGACCTCGACGTCCCGCGTGGCCAGCCGAGTGTCCCGCCCGGCCTCCGGCCGCAACTCGACCGCGCCCTCCACCAGCAACACCGCCTCGGCGCCGACCTGGGAGGCCACCCCCATGGCCTCAGCCGGCGTCCACCTGGGGTCGAACGAGAGCTGGACGATCCCGCTCCGGTCCCGCAGGTCGATGAAGATGAGGCCGCCGAGGTCCCTCACCCGATGGACCCAGCCGCCCAGCCGGACGGGTGTGCCGGACTGTTCCCGGCGAAGCTCGCCGCAGCCGTGCGAGCGCAGTGAAGTGGGTATCATGCCTGGATCACGCGGTTGAGTCGCCCGTTCGTGGGCTCCATCACCATTCCTCCGCCTGCAGGATGGCCTGGCGAAGCTGTTCCGGGGTCGTCGCATTCATGAGGCCCGCGCGGAAGTCTTCCCGCCGCACCAGCCGGGCGATCCGGCTCAGGACCTTCACATGCTGCCCGGCCGAAACTTCGGGCCCCGCCATCAGAAAGACCAGCCGCACCGGCTCGCCATCGACCGCGTCGAAGGAAATCGGATGGGCCGCGAGGCCGCAGACCAGGCCGACGTTGGGGATCGAGGGAGACCGTCCGTGGGGGATCGCCACACCGAACCCGATGCCGGTGCTGAGGGCACGCTCCCGCTCCTCGACCGCCGCCAGGACATCATCGAGCGAACCGCCAAACTGTTCCACGAGCAACTCGGTCAACTCGCGCAGGACGGCCGGCTTGTCCTGCGCGACCAGAGGCACGCGGATCCGCTCGAGAGTGAGGAAATCGGTCAGCAGCACGTCGGCCACGGGAAAAGAGTGGAGTTCGCAGGAGCGGGGAAACGTAACCGCCGGTGAAATGGCATGCAAGTAATTGAGATGACTTAGCTTAGGAGCGGCGGGGCGGGCCATGCCCGGGTGGTGTCCGCCGGGCGCCGGGCGGGGAGCAGCGGCGCGCCATGCGCGCCGCGAGCACCGCGCCCGGTTCGCCATTCCGGGTTCCCGGTGCCGGGTTTACAGTTCAGCGGTCAACCGCAATCCGCGGCCAGGTCCCGAACCCCTGATTCCTTGTCGTCTTCCACCATCCTCGACCTCACACCCGCCGAAGCGCGGCAGGCGCTCGAGGACTGGGTCCAGGCCCGCGGCCTGCCGGCGTTTCGGACCCGGCAATTGCTGCCCCGGCTCTGGCAACGTCCGGTCCGCCGGTGGGCGGATGCCACCGAACTGCCCCGGAATCTCCGGGACGAACTGGACGAAGCGTTCCCTCTGGGCGAACTGGCGCTGGAGGTGCAGGAGGACTCGGCGGACGGGACCCGGAAGTTCCTCTGGCGGCTGGCGGACGCGGAGGCGGTCGAATCGGTCCTGATACCCAGCGGGAGCCGCCGGACCCTGTGCATCTCCTCGCAGTCGGGCTGTGCGTTGGGCTGCGTCTTCTGCGCCACCGGCCGCATGGGCTTCCGCCGGAACCTCAAGGCCTGGGAGATCGCCGGGCAGGTGCGTGAGATTCTCCTCCGCGTGCCGGAGGAGAAGCCCACCAACGTGGTGTTCATGGGCATGGGCGAACCGCTGCTCAACTGGGCGGCGGTGGACCGGGCGCTCACCATTCTGAACCGGCCGGACGGCCTGGGCATCGGGGCGCGTCACATCACGGTGAGTACCGTGGGCATCATTCCCGGCATGAAGGCGCTGGCCGCGAGGCCGGAGCAGTTCCGGCTGGCCATTTCACTGCACGCCGCCACGCCCGAGCGGCGCCTGGCCCTCATGCCGATCGAGAAGAAGTACCACCTGGGGGACGTCCTGGAGGCTGCCCGCGCATTCCGCAAGCGGATCACCTTCGAGTACGTGCTGATCTCGGGACGAAACGACACCGACCGCGACGCCGACGAACTGGCCGGCCTGGCCCGTTCCCTGGGCGCACTGGTGAACCTGCTGCCGCTGCACCCCGGCGGCGCCCCCGACCTGGCGGCCACCCCGGGCGGCCGGATCCGGGCCTTCGCCGCCCGGCTCCGGGAGCACGGGATCGAAGCCGTGGTGCGCCGAAGCCGGGGCCTGGACATCAAGGCGGCCTGCGGGCAGCTCAGGATCGAGACCGAGAGAAAAGTAAGAAGTAAGAAGTAAGAAGCAGGAAGGCGGTCCGCGTTTGCGCCTCACATGGAGCCCGCCCCGTCTCCCTCATTCACATCAGAATTCTCCCTTTTGCCGTCTCTCTGCTGACTGCTCACTTCTCACTGCTTCTATCATGCGTCTTGCCATCGGTTCCGACCACGCCGGCTTTCACTACAAGGGCCTCATCATCGACCTGCTGCGGAAGGAAGGCCACGAGGTCAGGGACCTCGGCACCGACTCGACCGAGCCGGTGGACTATCCGCTCTTCATCCGCCCCGTGGCGGAGGCCGTGGCGCGGGGGGAGGTCGACCGCGGAATTGTGCTGGGAGGCTCAGGGAACGGCGAGGCGATCGTGGCCAACCGGGTCCGCGGGGTCCGCTGCGCCCTCTGCTGGAATCAGGAAACCGCCCGCCTGGCCCGGGCCCACAACGACGCCAACTGCCTCTCCCTGGGCGAGCGGATGCTGACCCCGGACGCGGCGCTGGCGATTGTGCGGGTGTGGCTCACGACCCCGTTCGACGGCGGCCGTCACGCCCGAAGGATCGCGGAGATCGATGAGTAGCGCGGCGGGCCGTCGGACCGTCCGACCGTCTGACCGTCTGACCGTCTGACCGTCTGACCGTCCGTTACGGCACGTAGGCTTCCGCGGCGGCGGTCACGACCCCGTTGTCACTGCCCCCCGCCAGGTAGAGAATCCCGTCGATGGCCCCCACCATGCCGGCCGTTCGCGGCGTCGGCACCATGGCCCTGGTCGACCAGGTGAGTGTGCGCGGGTCGAAGGCCTCCACGACGGGCGACGTGGTCGAGGCCGACAGCAGGCCGCTCACGACGTAGATCTTGTCGTCGATCTGTTCGACATTCACATGGAAACGCGGCGTCGGCATGGACGGGAGTACGGTCCAGGTGTCGGTGGCGGGATCGTAGACCATCATGGCCCCGTCGACCGTGTTCCCCTGCTGCCCGCCCACGACGTAGAGCATGTTGTTGGCCACGACGCCCATGGCGTCGTTGCGGGGCGCGGGCAGGGGTGCGAGGGTGGCCCAGGTGTTGGTGGCGGGATCGTAGGAGATGACCGACGACAGCTGCCCGTTATTGTCGGCCCCGCCGGCCAGGTAGAGGATCCCGTTGATGACCCCGAAGGCCGGGAAGGCACGCGCGCCCGGCATCGGCGCGATGGGCGTCCAGGCGTTCGTCTGGGGATCGTACGCCTCGGCGCTCGACATGGCGAAGCTCGTCCCGCCGTTGCCGCCTGCGATGTACAGCTTGTCGTTGATCACGCCGGCGCCCGGGCCGACCCGGGGGGTACTCATGGCCCGGCGACCGGACCAGCTGTTGGTGGCGGGGTTGAAGACCTCGACGGTGTCCACCGTGGTCAGGTTCACGTCCTTGCCGCCGGCGGTGTAGAGCTTGCCGCCGATCACGCCGAAACCGGCAAACCGGCGCGGCACCGCCATGCTCTGGCGCGGAGTCCAGAAATCCCCCAGCGCGGTCGCGTATGCCACCACGGAATCCGCTGCCAGGGGACCGGCATTCGCCTTGACGATCAGCGTGTTCGGACCCGACAGCGGGCCCAGGGTCCAGGTCCCGGGCGAGGCGATTCCGTCACCCGCGGTCATGACGCTCGAGACCGGGACCGACCCGCCGCCCTGGCCCACGATGAAATCCACGGTCACACCCGGCACTCCGTTGCCCGCGGAGTCGGTCACCAGGACAGAAACGGACTGCGGGAGCGGCGAGCCGGCGAACACCGACTGGCTGTCGCCCATCACGAGGCTCATCATCGCGGGAAGCCCCGGCGTCAGCATGATCGTCGACGAGGTCACGCCGGTGAGGCCGGTGGAGGCGAAGCCCAGGGTGAAATCCCCCACGGCTCCGAAGATGGCCAGGTCGGCGAACCCGGCACGCCCCTGGGCGTTGGTGGTCGCGACCGGGGTACCCGTGAGGCTGCCCGTCCCGCTGGCGAGCATGGCCGAGATCTGAATCCCGGCGTACGGCAGCGGATCGTCGGTGTAGTTCAACACCTGGACTACTGGCTGCATGACCAGGGACACGCCGCTCTGCGCCGCCGGTGAGGGGTTGGTCACCAGCCTGAGCTTGGTGGCAACAGGGGAGGCTGCCACTGCGTCGAAGCTGACCGCGGCCAGGCCGGCCGCCGTGGCGGCGAGCGTGTTCGGGCCTTCCGTCCCGCCCAGCACCCACTGCTGCACGGCGGCGTGGCCGGAGGAGTCGGTAAGGACCTGGGCTCCCTGC
>JBFXBG010000175.1:0-7221 GCA_050183505.1 Gemmatimonadales bacterium
CAGAACCCCGACGGCCGGGGGAATCTGTCGACGTTTATCACGACCGACGGCAATCTGGCCGAACTGCTCTACCGTCCCGGCGGGGGCTCCTGCGATCCGATCAGCGAGAAGGTCGTCCAGGAACGGTCGCATTTCATCCAGATGGCCGGGCGCGAGGTCTTCAAGGCCGCCGTGCTCGCCATGGCGGAGGCTTGCGACACCGCGCTCGAGCGGGCCGGCATCACCGCGGACCAGGTGGACCTGCTGGTCCCGCACCAGGCCAACATCCGGATCATCGAATCCACCGCCAAGCACGCCGGGATCTCGATGGACAAGGTGATGGTCAACATCGACCGCTACGGCAACACCTCGTCCGCCTCGATTCCCCTGGCGATCGACCAGGCGGTAAGCGAGGGGAGAATCGGTCCCGGATCGGTCCTGCTGCTGGTGGCCTTCGGCGCCGGCTTCACCTGGGGCAGCGTGGTGCTCCGGTGGTGAGCATCGTGCTGTGTCCCGGCCAGGGGGCGCAGAAGGTGGGCATGGGCAGGGACCTCGCGGAACGGTTTCCCGCGGCGCGGGACACCTTTGCCGCCATCGATGATGCGCTGGGTGTGGCGCTCTCGCGGATCATGTGGGAGGGACCGGAGGACGAACTCACGCTCACCCACAACGCCCAGCCCGCGATCCTGGCCCATTCGGCGGCGGTGTGGGCGGTGGTGAGCGGGCAGGTGGGCGCGGTGCGCGCCGGGGCGGGGCACAGTCTGGGCGAGTACAGCGCCTGGGTCGCCGCCGGCGGCCTGACCCCGACCGATGCGGCGCGTCTGGTGCGCCGTCGCGGGGAACTCATGCTCGAGGCGGGGAAGGCCCGTCCGGGCGCCATGTCGGCGGTCCTGGGCCTTGCCACCGGGGAGGTCACCGCGGCCTGCGCCGAGGTGTCCGGACCCGAGGGCGTGGCGGTGGCCGCCAATCTGAACGCGCCGGACCAGACGGTGATCTCCGGGGATCCGGCGGCCGTCGAGCGGGCCGGCGCGGGGTGCAAGGCCCGGGGAGCCAAACGGGTCCTCCCGCTCAAGGTGAGTGGCGCGTTTCACTCGCCGCTCATGGGGCCGGCGGTGGCCGGCCTGCGTGAGGCCCTGAACCGGACGACATTCTCGGCCCCGGCCTTTCCGGTCGTGGCCAATGCCAGCGCCGAGCCGGTGGCAACCCCGGAACTGGCCCGGACCCGCCTCGCGGAACAGTTGACCGCGCCGGTGCGTTGGGTGGAATGCGTCCAGGCCGCCGCCGGGCTCGCTCCGGGGGCGCGGTTCGTCGAGATCGGGCCGGGGACGGTGCTGAGCGGCCTGCTGAAACGGATCATCCCGGGTGCGGCCGGCGTGGCGCTGGGCACCGCGGACGAGGTCGAGAAGTTCCTGAATACCTAGAGGGCCCGGAGTCGCCGTGATTTCGATTGATCTGACCGGCCGCACTGCGTTCGTCACCGGATCCACCCGCGGGATCGGGCTGGCCATTGCCCGGAGCCTGGCCGTGGCGGGGGCCAGGGTGGCGGTGGTGGGGCGGGATCAGGCGCGCGCGGCCGAGGTGGCGGCGGGCCTGGGTGGAACGGCGGCGGGGTTCGCCTGTGACGTGCTGGATCCGGCCCAGGTTGACCGGGCGCTCACCGAGGCGGAGACCGCCCTCGGTCCGGTCGATATCCTGGTGAACAACGCCGGGCTGGCCCGGGACAACCTGCTGCTGCGGCTCAGCGAGGATGACTGGGACCAGGTCCTGGACGCCAACCTGAAGGCGGCGTTCCTCAGCACCCGCCGGTGCATCAAGGGCATGATGAAGCGCCGCTGGGGCCGGATCATCAACATCACCAGCGTGGTGGGGATCACGGGTAACAAGGGCCAGTCGAATTACGCGGCCAGCAAGGCCGGTCTGATCGGCTTCACCCAGTCGGTGGCCAAGGAATACGCCAGCCGGAACGTGCTGGCGAACTGCGTGGCTCCGGGCTTCATCGAGACGGACATGACGGCCGTCTTGCCGGAGGAGGCACGCTCGGCAATGTTACAGAGCATCGCCGTCGAGCGGGCCGGCCGGCCCGAGGATGTGGCCGGGGCGGTGGCGTTTCTGGCGTCGGATCTGGCGGACTACATCACGGGCCAGGTGCTCGTGGTGGACGGCGGGATGGTTTTCTAGGCGGGCACTGCGGGTATTGACGGACACATTCTCAGGCGCAGCTATCACTTTCCGTGTCGAGGGCATCATGAGCGATCTGGAAGAGAAGGTCAAGGACATCATCGTCGAGGAGCTGGGTGTGGAGCGCGAGAAGCTCACGGATCAGGCGAGCTTCATGGAAGATCTCGGGGCTGACAGCCTTGACACCGTCGAGCTCGTGATGGCGTTCGAGAAGGAGTTCGACATCGACATCCCGGACGAGGAAGCCGAGAAGCTCCGCACCGTCGGGGATGCGATGAAATACCTCCACGAGAAGATCGGCAAGTAAGTGGGCCACCGCGTCGTCGTCACGGGCCTCGGGCTCGTGACTCCGCTGGCCAATTCGCGCGACGAATCCTGGGCCGCCCTGCTGGCGGGGCGGTCCGGGGCCGGGCCCATTACCAAGTTCGATGCCTCCCGGCTGCACATCCGGTTCGCGTGCGAGGTGAAGCAGTTCGATCCACTGGCGACCATGGACCGCAAGGAAGCCAAGCGGATGGACCTCTTCGCCCAGTTTGCCATGGCGGCCACCCACGAGGCCATGACCCAGGCCGGGCTCACCGCCGGCGTTCCCGCGCCGGAGCGGACCGGTGTGATCATCGGCAGCGGGATCGGCGGGATCGCCACCTTCGAGGAGCAGTGCCGGCTCTCCATCGAGAAGGGGCCCGACCGGGTTTCCCCCTTCTTCGTTCCGATGTTCATTCCGGACATCGCCGCCGGGCTGGTCTCCATCCGCTACGGCCTCAAGGGCCCCAATTTCTGCACCGTCTCCGCCTGTGCCTCGTCCGCCCATGCGATCGGCGAGTCGTACAAGCTCATCCGTGACGGTGTGGCCGATGCCATGGTCACCGGCGGGGCCGAAGCGGCGATTACCCTGCTGGCGGTCGCCGGGTTCCAGAACATGAAGGCGCTCTCCAGTCGGAACGATGCGCCGGAGAAGGCCAGCCGGCCCTTCGACAAGGATCGCGACGGGTTCGTCCTGGGCGACGGGGGCGCGATCGTGGTGCTGGAGAGCCTGGAGCACGCCCGCGCCCGCGGGGCCGACATCATCGGAGAAGTCGTGGGGTACGGCCTGAGTGGTGACGCGTACCACATGACGTCACCGGCGCCGGAAGGAGAGGGGGCCCAGCGGGCGATGCGGGCCTGCCTGGAAGATGGCGGCATCGCCCCGTCCGAGGTCCAGTACGTCAACGCCCACGGAACCTCGACCCAGCTGGGAGACATCGCCGAGACCCAGGCGGTGAAGAAAGTCTTCGGCCCCCACGCCAGGAAACTGGTGTTCGGATCGACCAAGTCGATGACCGGACACCTGCTGGGCGCCGCCGGAGCCCTGGAGTTCGGAATCTGTGCCCTGGTGACGCGAGACGGCGTGATCCCTCCGACCATCAACCAGGATCACGCCGACCCCGAGTGCGACCTCAACTGCGCCCCGAATACCAGGCTGGCGCACCCGGTCGAAATCGCCGTGTCCAACTCGTTCGGATTCGGCGGACACAACGTGTCGCTGGCGGTCAAGAAATGGACCGGGGACTGAGGACTGAGGATTGAGGACTGAGGGGTTCCTGTTCGGGCGGTGTCGGGCGGCCGGGTCACGGGCCGCCCTCAACGTTTCCGGGCGCTCCGGTGGAGCAGGACGCCGCCAAGCACCATGGCCGTGGCGAGGAAGAGCAGATTGGGCGCGGGACCGGCCGCCGGCGTGACGCCGCAGATCCCGAGGTGATAGCACAGATCGGGGTCCGCCGTGGCCAGCAGGGAGAGCAGGGAAGCAGTCGGCATGCAGGGAAGATGTCCCCGGGACGGCCTGGTACGCCACTCCCGCTCCCCCGCCGCTCCACCCCACCCCACCCCGCCCCGTGCAGGGTGCAGGGTGCAGGGTGCAGAGTGCAGAGTGCAGAGTGCAGAGTGCAGAGTGCCGGGTGCCGGGTGCCGGGTGCCAGGTGCCAGGTGCCGGGTGCCAGGTGCCAGGTGTTACCCTCGGTGCTCAGTCCTCGGTCCTCAGTCCTCAGTCCTCGGTCCTCAGTCCTCGGCAACTCCTGACCCCAACCCCCTTTCCCATGCCCAGTCTTCCCCTGTTTGTCGGCATCAAGGGCCAGGTTCTCGCGCTCGACAGCACGACCGGCGCGGAGATCTGGCGGACCAAGCTCAAATCGACCGACTTCGTGACGCTCGCGAGCGATGGAGGCTCCCGGGTCTTTGCGGCCACGCGGGGGGAGGTCTTCTGCCTGGACGGCGCCACCGGGGCGGTGCTGTGGACCAACCGGATGTCGGGCCTCGGATGGGGGCTCGTGACGCTGCTTCCCGCCGGAGTGGCGGGCGGGACCGATCCGGAACTGGTGGCCGAGGCCCGGCGGCGGCTGCAGGCCCGGCAGGCGGCGGCGGCGTCGACCTAGCCAAACCCGGCGGGAGCCGTTATTTATCTGCCTCGCCCGCGGCCGCGTAAGGAGTTGTGGCGGATGGAGTTCGCGGCCCGGGCGGGAGCGGCTCGGGACAGGTGGCCGAGTGGTTTAAGGCGCACGCCTGGAGAGCGTGTGGCCCTCTCAAGGGGCTCGTGGGTTCGAATCCCACCCTGTCCGTCGGTGACACGAAACGGATCGAGTGAGAGCGCCAGCCGGGGCGGGCGATGTGCCTCCCTGGCGCTTTCTGTTCACCCGGGAGATTCCGGTGCACACCGTGCTGGTAGTGGAGGACGACGCGGCGACCCGCCGGCTGCTCAAGCACCTGATGGAGCGGGAGCTGCGCTGCGAGGTGCTGGAAGCCGGCACCGCGGCCGAGGGGAAGCAGCTGCTGGAGGCCCGGCGACCGGATCTGATCCTGCTGGACCTGGGCCTGCCGGATGAGCCGGGCGAGGCCGTTCTGGCCGCCGCCCGTGCCGAGGGTGTCGGGGTACCGGTTGTGGTGGTTTCGGCCGAGAACGACCGGGACCGGATCGAGAAACTGGCCGGCCCCGGGCTCCTGGGCTACCTGCTGAAGCCGATCCACCTCCCCACTGCCATCCAGCGTCTGCAGCAGGTGATCGGGAGCCTGCCATACCGGCCGCCGGCCGGCTGAAGGGAACCATTCCGCGCTCCAGATCGTATCTTCCGTGGATGCGAGCCATCACGGAGGAGCCGGATGCTGATACGACGCCCGCCAGACATCAAGACCTCGGAAATCACCGACGAACGGCTGTATTTCAGCCGGCGCCAGTTTCTGGCGGCCGCCGGCGCGGCGGTCGGGGTCTCGGCCCTGACCCCGGCGCTCGCCTGTGCGGCGGTGCCGGCCGGAGACGACAAGCCGACGTCGTATGAGGCGATCACCACCTACAACAACTTCTACGAGTTCGGCACCGGCAAGGACGATCCCTCCCGCAATGCGGGGACCCTGCGGCCCAGGCCGTGGTCGGTGGAGATCGCCGGTGAGGTCAAGCATGCCGGGACCTATGCCTTCGAGGATCTGGTGCGGCCTCATCCGGTGGTGGAGCGGGTGTACCGGCACCGGTGCGTGGAGGCCTGGTCCATGGTCATCCCGTGGAACGGCTTTCCGCTCCGGGATCTGATCACCCGGCTCGAGCCGACCAGCCGCGCGAAGTTCGTGGAATTCACCACCCTGCTGGACCCGGTCCAGATGCCCGGGCAGCGCTCCGGCATCCTGCCGTGGCCCTATGTCGAAGGGCTGCGGATGGACGAGGCGATGCACCCGCTTACCCTGCTCGCGACCGGGATCTACGGCAAGACGATCCTCAACCAGAACGGGGCGCCCATCCGGCTGGTGGTGCCCTGGAAATACGGCTTCAAGGGCGGCAAGTCGATCGTCCGCATCCGGTTCATGGAGCAGCAGCCGCGGACGACCTGGAATCTCGCCGCCCCGCGCGAGTACGGGTTCTACGCCAACGTGAACCCGAAGGTGGATCACCCCCGCTGGAGCCAGGCCCGGGAACGCCGCATCGGCGAGTTCTTCCGGCGGGAGACCCTGATGCTGAACGGGTATGCGGACCAGGTGGGGAGCCTGTATGCCGGGATGGATCTGAGGGTGAACTTCTGATGGACGGTCCGACGGTTCGACGGTCCGACGGCCCGTGGAGGAGACGGTCGTCGCCGGTGGTGATCGGACTCAAGGGTGTCCTCTGGATCGCGTGCCTGCTGCCGTTCGTGATCCTGATCTACGATACGGTCACGGGACAGCTCGAAGCCGAGGCGGTGCGGGACATCCAGCACCGGACCGGCCTCTCGGCGCTGATCATCCTGTTCGTCACCCTGGCGGTGACCCCCGTGCGGCGGCTGACCGGCTGGAACGACGCCATCAGGCTGCGGCGGCCGCTCGGGCTCTTCGCGTTCTTCTATGCCACGCTGCATGCCCTGACCTACTTCGTGTTCGATCAGTCGCTCTCGCCGGCGCTCGTTGCCGAGGACGTGATGGAGCACCCCTGGGTGCTGGTCGGATTCCTGGGGTGGGTCCTGCTCATTCCGCTGGCGCTGACCAGCACCCGTGGCTGGATCCGCCGGCTGGGCAGGCGCTGGCAGCAGCTCCACCGGCTGGTCTACCTGGTGGCGGCGCTCGGGGTCCTCCACTTCCTGTGGCTGGTGAAGAAGGACATCTCGGAGCCGGCCCTCTACGGGTTCATCCTCATCGGCCTGCTGCTGTCCCGCCTGATCATCGTCCGGCTGAAGCCGCGGGGCGCGCGGCAGAGTCGATTGGGTTCACCCGCGTCGGAGCTGTCGTAGGGCCGGGACCGCCGGCCCTCGGGCGCGGCTGCCGCTTCCCCTCCGCCCGGGTCGGGTTTAGCTTAATCGCCCGAATGCTTTCCGCGCTGCGGCACAGCCGCTTCCTGATCCTGGCCCTCCTGCTCCTGAGCCCCGGCACCGCCGGGCCACTCGTGGCGCTGGGGCATCAGTGTCCCGCCATGGCCCCCTGGGCCATGGCGGCCCATGCGGATGGCGGACAGCACGGCGGGCACGGGACGAGGCCGGGCAATCCGCACCGGTGTCACTGCGTCGGCGCCTGCCATGCCGCCGCGGCGGTGCCGGCCCCGGCCGGGGCCGCCCCGGTCCACCTGCAGGCATTCGTCGT
>JBFXBG010000176.1:0-7137 GCA_050183505.1 Gemmatimonadales bacterium
CCGCCTGCCCGCCTGCCCGCCCGCCCACCCTGGTATTCCCGCCCGCGTGATCGAAATGCAGGTGCGTGTTGACCACCCAGCGGACCTCCTCGGGCTTGTAGCCGAGGTCGAGCAGCCGGTCGTCGAGCACGGTGGCGCCGGATGATCCCCGGTTCTCGATCCCGTAGATGTCCATGAACCTGGGATCTTCCTTGTTGCCCAGGCCGGTGTCCACCAGCACCAGGCCGTCGGGATGCTCCACCAGGAGGCAGCGCATCGCCAGGGGAATCCGGTTCCGGGCATCCGCCGGGATGCGCTTCTCCCAGAGCGGTTTCGGGACCACCCCGAACATGGCACCTCCATCCAGCCGCACCCGCCCGCCCTCGAGCAGGAAACAGCGGAGATTACCGACATGGAAGGAGATGGGCATGGCGAGATTAGTGATTGAATGATTGGAGGATTGGATGATTGGGCAGGAGGGTCGCATCCCGGATGGAGCGGTCGAACGCCGGGAGTGACCGGCGGGCTGTCTGGCCGCCCCACTCCCGAATCATGCAATCTCCCATCGTTCAATCATCCAAGGCTTTTTCTCTGCTTCTTTCTCCGCTGCATTCCCACCAGATCATCGAAAGTCACCGCGCCCTGCTCCGCCGCCAGGTCGATCAGCCGGGCGAGGAGCCAGGCGGTGACCAGGGCGTCGCCGCCGGCGCGGTGGCGGGCCGGGTTCTCGAAACCGAAGTAGCGGGTGAGCGAGTCCAGACCGCAGGACTCCACCTGCCCGCGCAGCAGGCCGCGGGCGAGACGCACGGTGCAGAGCCGCGGGCCGCTCAGGATCATGGCCCGGGCCCGGCGGATCTCGTGGAGCACGAAGCTCCAGTCGAACCGGGCGTTGTGGGCCACGAAGACCCGGCCGGCCAGCACGCCCAGCACCTGGTCGGCCACCTCCGGGAACGTGGGAGCCGACGCGACCATCGCCTGGGAGATGCCGGTCACCATGCTGGCCCACCGGGGGATGGGACGCTCCGGGTTCACCAGGGAATCGAACACCGTCTCGACCCGTCCGCCGCAGACGGTCACGACCGCGATTTCCATGATCCGGTCTCCGCCGGCCGAGCGGGTGCCGGTCGTCTCCACGTCGACCACCGAGAAGGTGCATTCAGCCAGGGCCTGGGTCGGCCGGGAGGCGACGGCCGCGCCCCAGCGCCCGTCCGGCAGCTGCCGCACCCGCGGGTCCGCCCCCAGCAGGGCCACCGCGAGCCGCTCGGCGATGATCCTGGGCGAGCGCTGCAGGCCCAGGACCTCGGTGGCCAGCTCGACCGCCGTCCGGGGACCGCCCTGCAGCAGATCCACGGCGCGGTCGGCCAGGGTACGGTCGGGGTAGGTGGCGAGGCCGATCACCGGACGGAAGGGCGGAAGGGCGGAAGGACGGAATGTCGACCGGATATGGAGATGCCTCGGTGTCCGCGGAGATGGATCCGCGAGCGGAAGGCCCGGCCCGCCATCAGTCCCCTCGCCGCAGGGGCAGCGACATGCACCGCGGGCCGCCGCCACCCCGCACCAGTTCGGCGCCTTCGATCGTGATCACGATCTGCTCCCCGTCCTCCGGGGTCCGGTCGGCCGCGGCCAGGGTGTCCGCCGGCATGATGCGGAAGCCGGCCTTCGCCAGTTCTTCGAGGGTCGCCTCATTGCGCTGGTAGCTGACCACCAGGCCGGGCCGCAGAGTGAGGAAATTGCAGGCCGAGGCCCACTGCTCCCGGTCCTGGGTCGGGCGATGATTGCCGCCGCAGAAGATCGGCTCCAGCGGCATGCCGGCCGCGGTCAGCGCCGCGAAGAAGTTGGGCATCTCCCGGACGCCCTGGACCCCCTTCTTCCGATGCAGCACCGCCAGCCGCTCGGGCCCGATGAAATAGGGCGGGTACACGATGCAGCGCTCCCGGTCCACCTGGGAGAACAGCATGTCGAGGTGGATCGCGGTCGGCTCCTTGGGCATGACCACCACGACGACATCGGTCACCTTCCCCCGGGCGAAGACCACCTCACAGAGCTGATCCAGGGCCGCCGGCGAAGAGCGTTCGCTGAACCCCACGACCAGCAGGTCCTCCCGCAGCACGTGGACGTCCCCACCCTCCAGGGTGTAGTTGCTCCGCTTCTCCTCGGACCCGTCATACAGCAGGCCGGACGACTGCATCTTGGGATGGAACGTAAAGAGGGCCTTCACCAGCAGCTCCTCGGTCCAGCGGACGCCGTGGCGCATCGCGCCGACGACCGCGTCGTTCCCGATCACCATTCCGATATCGCGCGGGAAGAACAGGTTGGGCAGCGGCGGGAATACGTAGCCGGCCTCATTGAGCGCGCCGGCGATGGGCCCGGACTCTTCCTCCACCCCCTCGATCAGCATTTTCACGATCACTTCAGGCGGCATGGCCGACAGCGCCTGAGCCAGGACGTCGGAGGGAACCACGTCCATGGTTTTCGAAACGACAAGTTCCCGGGCCTCCCGGATCGCCAGGACCTCGGCCAGCAGATCCGCGACCTGATACACCTCGCAGAACTGCGAAAGCACCGAAACGAAGTTCCGGTGCTCCCGTTGAGCCACGTCGACATCGATGATGTCGTCGTAGAGGTAGTCTTCGCGCGTGCCGGGGGTGACCGCTTCAAGCTCGGCGCCGGGCGTGTGAACCAGAACCGCCTCGAGACGGCCGACCTCGGAAGTAACGTGCAGTGGGGGCATGGGGAGGGAAGCTAATGGAACATCGAGAGGTCGAGAAGTCGAGAGAACTTCCCCACCTCTCGGCCTCTCGACCTCTCGGCCTCTCGACCTCTCGACCTCTCGACCTCTCGACTATCTGCTCACCAGCGCGTAGCTCAGCGCCTCCAGTTCCAGCGACAGATTGACGTTCTTTACCGTCACCTCGTCGGGAACGGTAAGCTGCACCGGCGCGAAGTTGAGAATCGCCTTGACCCCGAGCTTCACCAGCCGGTCTGCCAGCCCCTGCGCCACCTCGGCCGGGGTCACCAGGACCGCCATGTCCGGACGCAGGTCCCGGCAACGGGCCTCAAGATCCCGCACGTCGGCGACCGCGACCCCGTTGACCGCGGTGCCGATCTTGGCCGGGTCGGCGTCGAAGGCGGCGATGATCTCGAAACCGCGGCCATGGAATCCGTGATACTGCACCAGAGCGCTGCCGATCTTCCCCGCCCCGAGCAGGATGACCCGGTACTGGCGGCCCAGACCCAGGATTTCCCGGAGCCGGCTGGCCAGTTCCGGGACCGAGTAGCCCAGCCCGCGCTTGCCGAACGATCCGAAGAAGCTCAGGTCTTTCCGGACCTGCGCGGAAGTCGTCCCGCCCCGGAGCGCCATGGCATCGGAGCTGACCGTTGCTATGCCCTGATCCTCGAACTCCTCCAGGAATCGGAGGTAGAGGGACAATCGGCGGACGGTGGAATCGGCAATCTTGCGCATTGGTTTTGTGAAATCTTTCACAAACCTACTGCGCCTGCCAGCCTCCGTCAACGAGTGCCGCGTGGAGACGGACAAACTCGGATGGAGTCAGCGTTTCCGGGCGTGCCTCGGGCGTGAGCCCGATGCGCTCCAGCATGCCCCGGGCGAGCCCGGCATCCCAGCCGGTGAGTTCCCGGAGCCCACGCCCCAGCTGTTTGCGCCGGAAGCCGAAGAGCCCGACCACCAGCCGGCGAAACGATCCGGTGAGGTCCGGGGGGATGAGCGGCTCGGAACGCGGCGAGAGGCGCACCACCGCCGAATCCACCCGGGGCGGAGGGCTGAACGAACCGGCCCCGACCGTGAACAGTCGCTCCACATGGGCCAGCGCCTGCACTCCGACGCTCAACGCACCGTAGTCGCCGTTTCCGGGCTGCGCCCCCAACCGCAGCGCGACCTCTTTCTGGACCAGGAATACGATGCGCCTGGGCATCGGTGGCCGGAGGGCCTGGTCGATGAGGGGCGACGTGATGTTGTAAGGGATATTGCCGCAGATCGAGAACGGACCGGGCCCGGCCAGCGCGTGCCAGTCGAGGTCCAGCGCGTCTCCCTCGACCACCTCCACCTCAGGAAACCGCTCACGGATGAGCGTCGTGAGCCGGTGGTCCTTCTCGATCACCACCAGCCGGCCGGCCCGGGGAAGGAGCGCGGCGGTGAGTGTCCCCCGCCCCGGCCCGATCTCCAGCACCGTCTCCCCCGGTTCCGGCCCCAGCGCATCGACGATCCGTTCGAGGATCCGGGGATCGAAGAGGAAGTGCTGGCCGAGGCGGCGGGACATGGGGATTGAGGGATTGAGGGATTGAGGGATTGAAGGATTGGAGGATTGAAGGATTGAAGGATTGAGGGATTGCGGGATTGAGGGATTGAGGGATTGAGGGATTGAGGGGATTGGCGGGGACTCTGGAGACTTGGTGCAGTGACGGACGCCGGGCGGGAATGCAACAGCCCACGATCAATCCCTCAATCCCTCAATCCTTCAATCCTTCAATCCCCTCAGGCTTTCATCACCAGCACCGTCCGGTCGTCGGCCGGTTCGGGGGCGAAGGCCTCGGCTTCGGCGAACACCCCGTCGACGATCTGGTCCACGGAGAGCGAGAGGCGGCTGGTGATGGCCTGGAGCAGCCGGGCATCGCCGAAGGGGGCGCCGCCCGGGCTCCGGGCTTCGACCAGTCCATCGGTCCAGAGGCAGAGCAGATCCTCCCCGGACTTCCATTCCACGGTGCGGCGCTTGATGCTGCCGATGGAGGCGAGTCCGAGCGGAGGCGCGGTGGTTTCGAGCCGCTCCGAGGTTCCGTCCTGCCGCATCCGGAACGCGTGGGGGTGTCCCGCGTTGGCGTAGATGAGCTGACCCTCGCGGGGGGAGATCACGCCGTAGAAGACGCTGAGATACATGTCGGTCGAGGCCAGATCGTCTTCCAGGCTCTCGAGCAGCATGCCCAGGGTTTCGTCCGGGCTGAAGGAGGAGCCGGAGTGAATGCCGGCCGCCGACATGACCAGTGCCATGACCAGCGCGGCCGAGAATCCGTGCGAGGAGACGTCTCCCAGCATGACGCCCACCCGGTCCCCGGGCAGCCGGGTGAAGGTATAGAAGTCCCCCCCGACCGACTCCGCCGGCAGGAACCGGGCGGCCACCTCGGCGGCGCCCTGCAGGACCGACGGGGAGGGAAGCAGACGGAGCTGCAGCTGGTGCGCCAGCTCCAGTTCGCGTTCGAGGCGTTTCTGCTGGAGATCCCGGTGGACCAGCCGGGAGTTCTCGATCGCCGCCCCGATCTGGTTGGCGATCGCCGTGAGCAGCTTGACGTCCCGCGGGCTGAAGGCGTCGGCGCCGAGCCGGTCGGTGAGATTGACCACGCCGATGCAGCGGGACACGGTCCCCGGGGCGGCGTAGCAGATCGGCACCGACACGAAGGCCTGTCCCCGATAGCCCCGGTCCCGGGCCCGGACGGGGAGCGGTTGGACGGGGTGATCGGGATCGTAGGCGATGACCCGTTTCTCCCGGTAGACCTGCGCCGCGATCGACTCCCGGCTGTCGGCCGGCACCGGCCCCAGCTGATCGTGACTGAACCCCCGGGACGCCACGGTGCGGAGGGCGCCGAGGGCGTCGTCGAAGACCATGATCGAGGCGCGCCGGGCCCCGACGACGGTACTGACTTCCCGCACGATCGTCTGGGCCGCCTCTTCCAGGTGCACCGTGCGGCCCAGGATTTCACTGATGGCGTAGAGCAGATCGATCTCTTCGTACCGGCTGGCCAGTTCCTCGGAGACCTGCACCGCGTGGCGTTCGGCCTGGAAGAGCATGCCGACGACCGGCAGCAGATGCCGCACCCTGGCCTCGGGATCGGGGACGCCGGAGAACTCCAGCCAGATGCCGCCGGCATCGGGGACCGGCTCCAGCCAGGCCGAGCCTTCCGGGGTGGTGATCGGACCGTCGACGGGAGGGATGGGCAGCGTCCAGCCGGAGGCGTGCGGAGGCCAGGCCAGCATCTGCCGGCCGTCGAAGCGCCAGATCCGCAGTCTGCCGCCCGCCAGTTCGCCCAGTTGTTCGAG
The DNA here is from genome assembly GCA_050183505.1 of Gemmatimonadales bacterium. Taxonomy (GTDB): domain Bacteria; phylum Gemmatimonadota; class Gemmatimonadetes; order Gemmatimonadales; family GWC2-71-9; genus JBFXBG01. The sequence goes on from JBFXBG010000176.1 coordinate 6,026, forward strand.
GACGGAACGGAGCCGCGCTACTTGCGGCGCAGCGTCAAGCAGATGGAGTTCCCCTTGCTGTTGAAGCGGACATCATCCACCAGGTTGCGGATGAGGAACAACCCGCGGCCACAGGGTTCTTCGAGCTCATCCGGACTGGTGGGGTCGGGTACGGTTGCGGGATCGAATCCGGGTCCCTCGTCGGTGACATGCACCCGGATGACCTCGGACCGGAGTTCGGCCCGGACCTCTACCCATTTGGCGGGATCTTCCTCGTTACCGCAGATGATCGCATTGGCCAGGGACTCGGCCAGTACGACGGAGAGATTGAACCGCAGGCGGGAGGTGCCGGAGGTCCCCGCCAGACAGTGGCGCACGATGAGCTCGACCGCATGCTCCACGCAGTCGATCTCGCTCGGGATCCGGGTCGCGACGGACGTCACCTCGCCCGCCGGGCTCCGGCGGACACAGATCTTGAGCGGGGAGTGATCCGGCATCGCAGTGTCCCCGCGCGGGACCCCCAGAGGCTCCGCCATGGTCAGAAGGCGGCGAGCGCCTGTTCCGGCGTATCGGCGATCGAAAACAGGGTGTCGAGCTTGGTGAGCTCGAACAACGACCGCAGATCCTCGTTCAGACCGGAGAGCCGAAGTTCCCCGCCCTGCTCCCGGATCTTCTTGGAGATCGACACCAGGGCACCGAGGCCCGAGGAGTCGATGTAGCCGGTCTTCGAGAAGTCGATCAGGAACTTCCGCTCCCCGTTGTCCACCGCCTGCTGGATCACGTTCTTGAGCTCCTGCCGGTTCCCGACGATGAGCTGGCCCTCGACCCGTACCACGAGGACACCGCTCGCTTCCTTCTGGGTGGTGAAGCCCATTGAGCCTCCGCTGGAGACGGAAAGGCGGACGGGCGGGCAGGCGGGCGGACCGCTCCTCACCCCGTCCGGATTCGTAACATCATACACCGGATAAGCTTGGAGCGCAAAGGAGGCGGGCGGGCGGGCGGGCGGGCGGGCCCGGGTGAGTTGCGGACCACACACATTGCGCAAGGAGCGGGGCTGGTCAACCGTCGGCCCTGGGGAGGTCGGGACTTGACAGCCCGGCTGGGGGGGGTGGCGATACTTCTCGGCGCCCCCC
>JBFXBG010000177.1:0-6940 GCA_050183505.1 Gemmatimonadales bacterium
CCCGGCGAGCCCGAGGCCGATTGCCAGGAAAGCCTTAAATCGAGACATGAAAATGGGTTAAGGACAAGCCAACGAGCGCCGCCGCAACGCCGGGGGAAGCAATGTCCGTTCCAGCGTCCGGACGCTCATGGGGCATGGTGGAGCCCTAAGATGTGTTGCATATTCGCAACGAACAAGGCGCCAGTGTGGCGGCAGAACCCTCAACCGGTGGGCTTCGCTCCCACAGGGGAACTAGCATCTATCCTGCTGTAGCCCTTCGGGGCGATGCCGGGCCGGGCACCGCCGGACCAGTTCAGGGACCTTCTTCAACCAGCTCGAGCACTGTTCATGGCCGTTCCCAACCAGGACCCAGCCGGAGAATCCGGCGGGCCCGAAGGACCGACCCCGGTTCGTTTCTGGACCGGGGTCCTGGCCGCAAGCGCGGGATGGCTGGCGGTCGTTCTGGTCCTGGAACTGCGGAACCCGCGGCTGGTGCCATCCTGGCACGGTTTTCTGCATGCCGCCATCGCCGGCCGGTTCCCCTCGGCCTCGCTGGTCCCGGAGAATCCGTTCTTCGCGGGCCAGCCGGTGGTGTACTACTGGTTCTTCCACCGGATCGGCGCCTGGCTTTCGGGGGTCCTGTCGATCGATCCGCTTTCCGCGCTCCGTCTGCTGACCCTGGCGGGCCTGGTCATGGTGGTGGCGGGTGCGGCGCTGGCGGGCCGGAAACTGTATCGGTCGCTGGGTGCGGGGCTCCTGGTCGGCTGGCTTGCCCTGGTGGGGTTGAACCCGCTGGCTCCCGCCTTTGCGGTGGGACGCGCGGTCCTGAAGCACGTCCCGCTCTTCAGCTGGCCCGGCTCAGGAGCGGGAGCGGTGGAAACGACCTTCGTCAGCAACCAGCTGGCCGATCGCCTGATGAGCCGCCCGCTGCTGGGTGCCATGTACTTCTCCACCGACTGGCGCCACGGTATCGATCTCGCGTGGTTCACCGACATCTCGGCCCGGGGACTTGCCCTGGGAGTCCTGATGCTGCTGGTCTGGCTCGTGGTCGACCCTCGGGCCCGCGCGCCGCGGCTGCTGGGGGTCGGCCTGGCGGGGGCGCTGACCACGGCGCTGAACCCCATCGTCGGCCTGGCGGTCTGCGGCTCCCTCGGGTTTCTCTCCCTGGCGCTGGCTCTGGTAGAACGTGGCCGCGCCCCCCAACCGGCCGAAGGCCGGGAAGGCCTGATCTGGGGCGCCGGGATCGCGGGGGCTCTGCTCGCCGGCGTCGTCCTGGCGCTGCCGACGTTCTATCATCTTCTGCTGCACAGCCAGGGCACGGGGAGGCTCAATACCGCGGGTGTTCTGCTGCCGAAGTTCGCCAACATGGCGGCGAACTACTGCGTGCTCCTGCCGCTGGCCCTGCTGTCCTGGCGGACGCGCCCCGGCATCCGGGGGCTGCCGATCCGGGTTCTCGTGGCCACCGGTGTGCTCCTGCTCGCGGTGACATTGCTGGTGCACCTGGAGGAAGGGAACGAACACAATCTCAGCAATGCGGCCCAGGTGATCCTGGCGGTGCCGGCCGTCGCGTGGCTGGTGCTCGACCGCCGGGGCCGCTGGCGGGAAGGCCTGGACCGGAGCCGTCGGATGATGCTCACGGCGCTCCTCTTTGTTCCGGTGGCGGCGGGAACGTGGATCGCGTTCGATGGCCGCCCGCCCCTGCCCTTCAGCACCGCCGGGGGCGAACTGCGCCGGACCCCGGCCGACAGTCCGCTGGCGCAGCTCTATGAATGGATCCGCCGGAACACCGCGACGGATGCCGTGTTCATGACCGATCCGGCGCGGCCGGTGAAGATGTCCGGCAACGTCGCCGAACTTCCGGCGTTCACCGGACGCACGCTTTACGTGGGCCAGGCTTCGTACATGACGACCGCCTACCCCGACTTCGAGCGGCGCCGCGCGCTGGCGGCACGGGCCGTTGCCGGAGAACCCCTCGAGGCCGGCCGGATCGACTCACTCCGCGCACTGGGCCGGCCGGTCTACCTGCTCTCCTGGCAGGCTGACGATCCCGGCATGGTGGAGCGCCTCACCTCCCGCTACGGCTCCCCGGTCTTCCGGAGCGGGTTCGTCGGGTGCTGGCTGGTCACCGAAGGACGGACAGACGGAAGGACGCCGAACCGCCCATGAATCTCATCCGCGCCTGGGTCCGCGAGATCCGCCCGCACCAGTGGGCCAAGAACCTGCTGCTCTTCATGCCGGCCATGGCCGGGCATGTGGGCCTGACTCGTACCCGGGTCTCCGAACTGGTGCTGGGCTTCGCGGCATTTTCGCTGCTGGCATCCTCGGTCTATGTAGTGAACGACCTGGTGGATCTGCCCAACGACCGGGAGCACGCCACCAAGCGCCATCGTCCGGTCGCCGCCGGCCTGATCAGTCCGGCGGGAGCCCTGGCCGGCGCGGTCGTTCTGATCGGCCTCGCGGTGGGGGCCGCGTGGTCCCTGCCGCGGCATTTCCAGATCGTCCTGCTCATCTACCTGGCCCTCACCACGGCGTATTCCTTCGTACTCAAGCGCCGGGTGATGATGGACGTGATCGCGCTGGCCAGCCTCTACACCATCCGGGTGGTCGCGGGTTCGACGCTCGCGGACGCACCGCTGTCGCAGTGGTTCCTGGCCTTTTCCATCTTCTTCTTCTTCTCGCTCGCGATCGTCAAGCGGGTGGCCGAACTGCGTCCGATGATCGGTGCCGGAGAGACGGCCGTCGCGGGCCGCGGATATGTCGCTTCCGACCTGCCCACCCTCACCGCCCTCGGGATCGGCGCCTCCACCGCCAGCAGCCTGGTCTACTGTCTGTACATCACCAGCGCCGAGGTGACGCTCCTCTACCAGCACGCCAACCTGCTCTGGATCGGGCTGCCGCTGTTCCTGTACTGGCAGGGACGGGTCTGGATGCTGACCTCGCGAGGCCGGATGAACGAAGACCCGGTGGTCTTCGCCCTGCACGACCGGATGAGTTACCTGATCGCGGCCGGCTTCATGCTGACGGTGTGGGTCGCCACGTGACCGGACCCGCGCGCTGGCCCGAGACGGACCTCGCCGGCTGGGGCCGCTTTCCCCGCGGCCGCAGCCGGCTGGCCCGGCCCGAACAGATGGAAGCCCTCCAGGGGATCATCGCCCGGTCACCATCGGCGCTGGCCCGCGGCATGGGGCGCAGCTACGGCGACGCGGCCTGGAGCCCGGACGGCGTGACCATCCTGCTCGAACGGTTGGACCGGTTTCTCGACTTCGACCCGGCCACCGGTGTGCTGCACTGCGAGGCCGGGGTCACCATTGCCGATCTGCTGGAGTACTTCCTTCCCCGGGGCTTTCTCCCCCCGGTGACCCCGGGCACCAAGTTCGTGACGCTGGGCGGCGCCCTTGCCTGCGACGTCCACGGCAAGAGCCACCACCGTGACGGGTCGTTCTCGCGCCACGTGCTGGAGTTCAGACTGCTGACCGCGTCCGGCGAGATCCTGACCTGCAGCCGGACGGAGAATGCCGAGCTCTTCTGGGCCACCCATGGCGGGATGGGGCTCACCGGTATCGTCACCGACCTGCGCCTGCGGCTTCTGCCGGTGGAATCCAGCTATGTGGTCGTCGACTACGACCGCGCCCCTGACCTGGACGCGGCCCTGCGGCTGTTCCACGATTCCGACGACCGGTACACCCATTCGGTGGCCTGGATCGATTGCCTCAAGCAGGGACGCGGGCTCGGCCGGAGTGTGCTCATGCGGGGCAACTGGGCGCGCCGAAGCGACCTTCCGCCGCGGTCGGCCCGGGATCCGCTGGCGCTGCCGGACCAGCGCCGGATCACGGTCCCGTTCGACCTGCCCGCCGCGGTGCTGAATCCGCTCACCGTTTCTCTCTTCAACGCCCAGTTCTATGCCCGGCACCGGACGGCGCACGGCGTGGTCACATCGATCGAACCGTTCTTCTATCCGCTGGACCGGGTCAGGCAGTGGAACCGGTTCTACGGCCGCCGGGGCTTCCTCCAGTACCAGTTCGTGGTCCCGCACGCGGGCGGGCGCGAAGCGCTGATCCGCATCCTCGAGCTGTTGACCGAGGAGGGCCATGCTTCCTTCCTGGCGGTGCTCAAGCGGTTCGGCGAGGTCGAACCCGAACAGCTGCTCTCGTTTCCGCGGCCGGGGTATACGCTGGCGGTTGATCTGCCGCGCGATCACGGCCGGCAGGATGAACTCCTGCGGCGCATGGATGAGGTGGTCGTGACGGCGGGCGGCCGGGTATATCTGGCCAAGGACGCGCGGCTTGGCCCCGACGCGTTCCGTACCATGTATCCGGAATGGGCCCGCTGGCTGGCGATCAAACAGGCGGTGGATCCTGAAGGCCGGTTCGAGTCGGCCCTCTCCCGCCGGCTGGGGATGCAGACGTGAGCGCCCCCGTCCCGCCTGCCGCTCCCGTGGTGCTGGTGGCCGGCGCAACCTCGGCCATCGGGCGCGCGGTGGCCGCGGCGTTCGCGCGGCGAGGGTACCGCGTCGCCGTGGCCGGCCGGAATGCCGAGGAGACCCGGCGCATCGCCGCCGATCTGGCACTCCGGTACCGCGTACCGGCGGAGAGCTTCCGCTTCGACGCCCTTGCTCCGGACACTCACGAAGCGTTCGTCGCCCGGGTGGTGGAGTGGGCGGGAGACTCCCTCAGGGGCGCCGTCCTGTGCTACGGCATCATGGGAGATCAGGCACAGGCGCAGCGGGACACGGCCGAGGCCCGGCGAATCGTCGATGCCTCCTTCACCGGCGTGGCCAGCATGCTGGAGGCGCTGGCCCGACGGCTCGAGTCCCGGGGCCACGGTTTTCTCTCGGCGATCGCCTCGGTCGCCGGGGACCGCGGCCGGCAGAGCAACTACGTCTACGGGTCGGCCAAGGCCGGCCTGGCGGCATACCTGTCAGGGCTGCGGCAACGGCTGGCCAGCCACGGCGTCACGGTGACCACCGTCAAACCCGGCTTTGTCGATACCCGGATGACCTTCGGGCTCCCGGGCATGTTTCTGGTAGCGGATCCCGCGGATGTGGGAGAACGCATCGCCCGGGCATGCGAGCGCGGAACGCCGGTGCTTTACGTCCCCTGGTTCTGGCGCTGGATCATGCTGATCATCCGGCTGATCCCGGAACGGGTGTTTGCCAGACTGAAGCTGTAGGCCGGCGGGGCGATCCTCAGCCGGGTTTGCCGCCCCCTTCCGTCCTTGCGTCCTTCCGTTCTCCCGCCCTCCGGTACTTCCAGAACGTCCTGGTCCCCACGAACCAGTCCCGCATTCCGATCTTCTTGCCTTCCGCCTTGGTGCGGGGGAAGTAGCGGATGGGCACCTCATGGATGGTCCCGCCGGCGGCGAGGATCCGGGCGGTGATCTCGTGATCCAGCTCGAACCCGCTGGTCTCCAGCGGCAGCGACTGGATCAGCGGCGTCCGGAAGAGCTTGAGCGCGGTGACCGTGTCGCTGATGTAGGAACCGGTGAACAGCAGGGCAACGAAGCTCAGGCTCTGGCCGCCAAGGTACGGCAGCCATCCCTGCGACGGATGCTTGCCGGTCAGCAGGTTCACCAGCCGGCCCCGCTCCGGGTACTTCATGTACCGGCTGCCGTAGACCGCATCGACGCCGGGCGTCAGTGCCCGGAACATCGGGATGTAGTCGGCGGGTTCGTACTCCAGGTCGGCGTCCTGAATGATGAGATAGTCGCCGGTGGCAAGTCCGATCCCGGCCCGCACGGCCGCTCCCTTGCCCAGGTTGCGCGGCTGGTTGTGCAGCCTCACCCCGGGAAAACCGGCGACGATCTCCGGGGTACGGTCCCGGGAGCAGTCGTTGACCACGATCAGCTCCCGGTCGAGTCCCACCGGATCGAGGTCCAGTGCCAGTATGCGCTCGAGGAGGGTTCCGATGAACCGCTCCTCGTTGTACGCGGGAATGACGATCGAAAGGACCGGTCGGGTCATGAGTCGCGATAGAGTTCGGGATGGCTCAGCAGGTAGTTCTCCACCCGCTCGAGGTCGTCGGGCGTGTTGATCCCGACCGCTTCCATGGGGTCGGCGGCGGGGATGGTCGAGACCCGCTCCCGCGAAGCGAGCCACGGGATGAAGGGCAGGAAATTCCGCTCGCCGGTCCCGGACCCGGCCGGCGCCGATTCCGCCCAGACCGGAAGCACCTCCAGGTAGCTCTTCGCTTCGAGTGCGAAAAGCCCGATGTCGCCCTCCCCGACCTCAGGCATGGGATCACCTTCCCGCCGCTGCAGTACACCCGCGATGCGGCCCCCGGGGCCCCGGATGAAGTGGATGTACGGCCGGTCGAGCGCCACCGTCGGGAAGATCAGCGAGCCGCCCGGCGGGCCGGCCATGGCGGCGGCAAGCCGCCTGACGGTGTCCGGCCGGATCGCGGCCTGATCGCACCAGGTGATCCAGACCTCCTCCGGCTCGAGCCGCGCCACCCGCTCCCGCGGGATGAGAATCGCGTCCAGCATGCCGGTGGGGGCGGACTGAACCTCCAGCATCACGTCCGGACGGCCGGTGAAGCGCCGAGCGACTTCGTCCCGCGCGGCCGGACTCACCACCACGATGACCCGGTCGACCATCCCCCGATAGCGATCCAGCACCAGGTCGAGCATGGGGCGGCCGCAGAGCGGGACCAGTGCCTTGGGCCCCCCCGCACCGAGGCGGGTTCCCTGCCCTGCCGCGGGTACGATCAGCAGCCGGTTCACGCCGGGAAGCCCAGCTCATCGAGCAGCCGGCCCAGGTCGGTCCACTGTCCGGCAAACCGCGGGTGATCCACCCGCGCTCCGGAGCGCACCGACGCGGTCCAGGCACCGGCATCGATCGCCGCGCGCAGGCCTGCCAGGCTGTCCTCGATGATGAGCGTTTCTTCGGGAGCGCCGGCCGACTGCCGGATGGCGGCGGCGAAGATGTCGGGCGCCGGTTTGCCCCGCGCGACGTCTTCCGAAAGAT
>JBFXBG010000178.1:0-6929 GCA_050183505.1 Gemmatimonadales bacterium
CGAAGCGAGCGACGTCGCCGGGGGAGAACGGGTCGTGGTGCTGAGCGATGAGTTGTGGCGTTCCAGGTTCCAGGCCGATCCCGGGATCATCGGCCGGGTGCTGACGCTGGATGAGGAACCCCACACCGTGATCGGGGTGATGCCGGCGCGGTTCCGGTTCCCCATCGGCGGAGGCGCGCTCCTCTGGGTACCGATGGCGTTCACGGCGGGCGACCTGTCGGGACGTGGGGCGCACTACCTCGGGGCTGTCGGCCGGCTGGCACCCGGCGTCTCGCTGGCCCGGGCCCAGGCGGACATGGACGTGATTGCCCGACGGCTGCAGCGGGAATACCCGGTGACCAACGAAACCGCCGGGATCAGCCTGGTTCCGCTGAAGGAGTCGGTCGTCGGCCCGACCCGCACCACGTTTCTCCTGCTCTGGGGTGCGGTGGGATTCGTACTGCTCATCGCGACCGCCAACGTCGCCAGCATGCTCCTGGCCCGCGCGGCAGGCCGCGAGCGGGAGATTGCCATCCGGCTGGCGCTGGGCGCCGGGGCCGGCCGGCTCATTCCGCAACTCCTCACCGAAAGTCTGTTGCTCTCCGGTCTGGGTGGGCTGGCGGGCCTGGGGCTGGGTGTTCTGGGTATCCGGATCCTGGAGGTCCTGAACCCGGGTGGCATCGCCCGGTTCGGGGAGGCGGTGATCGACCCGCGGGTGCTCGGCTTCACGCTGCTGATTTCGTTCGCAACCGGCCTCCTCTTCGGACTGGTACCCGCCCTTTCCCTCACGCGGGCCGATGTGCAGCAGGCACTCCGGGCCGGTGGGCGGGGGATGATCGGGCCGAGGGGCCGCTGGTACCGGGCGAGCCTGGTGGTGAGTGAGATCGCGCTGGCCGTGATGCTGCTGGTCGGCGCCGGCCTTCTCATCGGCAGCTTCCGCAACCTGCAGCGGACCGATCCCGGATTCGACCCGGACCACCTGCTCACCCTGCGGATCGACCTCCCGCGCGGTCCCTTCGAGGCGCTTGAGCGGCGGGCCGGTTTCTTTCAGCGGGTCCTGCCCCGGATCGAAGCGGTCCCGGGCGTGGAGTCGGCCGGTGCGATCAGCTTCCTGCCGATGAACTTCCCCGGCGGATCCGTCGGGATCGCCGTGGAAGGGGCACCGCCGGCGGACGAAGGGGAATTCCAGGGCGCCGTCTACCGGGCGGTGAGTGCCGATTACTTCGCGGCGATGGACATTCCGTTGACGAGCGGCCGACCCTTCGGCCCCGGCGACATTGCCGGCGCCCCGGGCGTGGCCATCGTAAACCGGGCGATGGCCGACCGCTGGTGGCCGGGACGCTCACCGATCGGCCGGCGGCTCAAAGTCGGCAGGCCGGAATCCGACGTCCCCTGGCTCACCGTCGTCGGCGTGGCGGGAAACGTCAGGCAGTTCGAGCTGCGGCGCGAGTCGCGCCCGGAGCTGTACATCCCGGTAACCCAGCCGCATCCGCTCTGGACCACGCCCCGGGCCATCGTCGTCCGAACGGCGTCGGACCCGCTGGCGGCCGCCCCGGCGGTCCGCGCGGCCATCTGGTCGGTGAACCCGGACCTGCCGATCTCGGATATCCGGCCGATGACCGAGGTGGTCGGTGCGACGGTCGCCGAACTGCGTTTCTACACCGTACTGCTGAGCCTGCTGGGTGCGACCGCCCTGGTCCTGGCCGCGGTGGGGATCTATGGTGTGATCTCCTACGGGGTAAACGAGCGCGCCCGGGAGATCGGTGTCCGGATGGCCCTGGGGGCGGGGCGCCCCGACATTCTGGGCATGGTCCTGCGTCAGGGGATGCTCCTCGCGGTGGCCGGCCTCGGCCTGGGCCTCGCCGGCGCGTTCGGCCTGACCCGATTCCTCGCCGCGTTACTGTACGATCTGACTCCCGCCGATCCGGGCACCCTGTTCCAGGGCGGCGTGGTCATCCTGGCGGCCGCGCTGCTTGCCTGCCTGGTGCCGGCCCACCGGGCGTCGAGAATCGATCCGGTGGAGTCGCTCCGCCGGGAGTAGCGACCCTCCCGGAACTCGCTTCGCCCGCTCCCACCCCGCGGGTGCGGGCGCGGGCTATCCCTTGACCGCGCCCGCCGTGAGGCCCTGGACGATCCGCTTCTGGAAAGCCAGAACCAGCGCGGCGACCGGCGCGGTGGCCACGACGGCTGCCGCCAGGATCTGGCCCCACGGGACCTGGTACTGCCCGCGGAAGAGGGCGATGGCCACCGGAACGGTCTGCCGTTCCGGCCCGAGGGTGAACGAGAGCGCGAACAGAAACTCATTCCAGCTGTAGACGAAGGTCAGGATGGCCGTGGTGACCAGGCCCGGCAACGCCAGGGGCACGATGATCTCCCGGAAGGTGCGAAGCCGATTCGCGCCATCCACCCGGGCCGCGTCTTCCAGCGCGGCCGGCAGCTGCCGGAAGAAGCCGACCAGGAGCCAGACCGTAAGCGGCATGGCAAAGGTCAGGTACGGCAGGATCAGGCCCGGGTAGGTGTCGATCAGGTGCAGCTGCCTGAGGACCAGATAGAGCGGAGAGACGATCGAGATCTGGGGGAACATGCTCACGGCCAGAATGAAGCCGAGGATCGCGGTCTTGCCCCGGAACCGGAGCCGGGCCAGCGCGTAGGCGCAGAGCGAGCCGGACAGGACACAGAACGCGGTGGTGCTGCCGGCCACGACCAGCGAATTGCGGATTGGAACCCAGAAGGCCCGTTCGGTGAACAGGGCCCGGTAGTGCTCCAGCGTCACCCCGGCGGGCAGGAGCGACGGTGCCTGAAACAGCCGGGCCTCAGGGGTCAGCGAGGCCACGACCGCCCAGTAGAACGGGAACATCATTCCCGCCATCAGCAGACCCAGGGCGACCGCCGCCCACCACTTTCCCCGCCTCATCGCGCGTTTCCCACGACGCCGCGTCCCAGGATCCGGATATACGCCATTGCCAGGATGAACGTCGCCAGGAACACCACTACAGACAGCGCGGAGCCGTACCCGAACCGGAGGTTCTGCAGCAGGGAGTTGAAGGTGTAGAGGGCGATCGGCTCGGTGGATGTCCCCGGCCCGCCGCCGGTCAGGACATAGACCAGATCGAAGACCCGGAACGCGTCCAGGGTCCGGAAGATGAGGGCCACCAGCAGCGCGGGCCGGAGCAGGGGCAGGGTGATGTACCGGAACCGGTGCCAGGGGCCCGCGCCGTCGATCCGGGCGGCCTGGTACAGGACCGGGTCGATCGTCTGCAGACCGGCCAGGAGCAGAAGGGCCACGAAGGGGGTCGTCTTCCAGACGTCCGCCAGAATCACCGGCACCCAGGCGGCCAGCGGATGGATGAACCACACCAGCGGCGCCTGGAGGAGCCCGGCCCGGGTGAGGAGGCTGTTCACGATGCCCGTGTTGCCGTCGAACATGAACCGCCAGAGCAGCGCGGCGACCACCGTGGGAATGGCCCAGGGAACCAGGATGGCGGCACGCAGGAGTCCGCGGCCCCGGAAGGCCCGGTTCATCGCCAGCGCGAGGACGAGTCCCAGGCCCAGCTCCAGCGCAACGCTGGTCAGGGAGAAGAACAGCGTGTGCGCCAGCGATCCCCAGAACCTCGGGTCACGAGCCAGTTCGAGGTAGTTGTCCAGACCGATGAACGGCCGGCCCAGCCAGGGCATCCGGAGATCGTGCAGGTGCAGGGATTCCCAGCCGGTGTACAGGAGAGGGAAGAGGCCCACGAGCAGAATCGTGGCGAAGGCGGGCCAGATCAGGGCCCAGGCGAGTCTCGATTCCCGGCGGGTCGCGTCGTTCATGGCCTCCTCACTCTGGCGAGCCCGGATGGCGATACCGCGGAGACCGCGGAGGCGTGAGATGAGGACGGTTCATTCATCGAACGCAGATGGCGATACCGCGGGAAACCGAGGAAGATGCGAGGTGAGGACGGTCCATTCATCGAACGCAGATCATCGAACGCAGATGGCGCTGAGACCGGCAGATGGCGATACCGCGGAAGAACGCGGAAGAACGCGGAAGGTTCGCGGAATCACCGTGGGGCGTCCATTCCTCTATCCCGGCCGTCCTTGGCCGTCCTTGGTCGTCCCGGCCGTCCCGGCCGTCCCGGCCTCCCCTCCCAGCCCGACTCGGTCCAGCAACGCCTGCATCTCCCGTGCTGCGGCATCAAGGGCGGCACGGGGCTCCGTCTGTCTGGTCAGCGCCCGATGGATCTGGATCTGGAGGATCCCGGAAAGCTGGGTATAGACCGGCGTTACCGGACGCGGGACGGCGTGGGCGATGATGGCCCGGGCGTCGGCCGGCGGGATGGCCAGGGCGCGGACGAGCCGCGGGTCGTCGTAGACGGCCTGGCGCGCCGGAAACTGTCCCACCGCTTCGGCGCGCTCGAGCATGCGGGAGGGTGCGGTGAGCCAGGCGATCACTTGCCAGGCGGAGTCGGGGAATTCGCAGTTGCGGTTGATGGCGAGCTGGGAGCCGCCCAATGCGGCGCTGGGTGCTCCACCCGGACCCGCCGGCATCGGCGCGACCGCGAAGCTGCCCGCGACCTTCGAGCCGGCGGTGTCCTGCATCAGGCTGTAGGCGTAAGGCCAGTTGCGCATGAAGGCCGCCTCCCCGTTCTGGAAGGCGAAACGGGTTTCCTCTTCGTGCCAGGTCAGGACACCGGGCGGCACGATGCTGTCCCGGTAGATCTCGTCCCGCATGGCGGCAAGGGCCGCCAGGCCCGCGGGTGAGTTCACCACCACCCGGCCGCCGTCCAGAATGCGGCCGCCGTAGGCGGCAAGGTACTCAACGAAGGTGGTGATCAGTCCCTCGTAGCGGGCGCCCTGCCAGACCAGGCCGTAGCGGGTCCGGCCACTCCGCACCCCGGCCCGGGCAATCCGCTCGAGGCCGGCCAGGGTCGCCGGCGCGGCCGGCATGAGATCGGTCCGCCAGTACAGCATGCCGACATCCACGAACCAGGGTACGGCATAGAGGGTATCGCGCCAGCGGTTGGCGGCAATCGTCGCGGCAAAGAACGCGGCGGTATCGGGGGAGAACCGATCCAGCGGCAGGATCCAGCCGGCGGCGGCGAACTCCGGGGTCCAGATCACGTCCAGCTGCAGGATATCCGGATCGCCGGCCCCGGCGTTGAGCCACTGCACATAGAGCTGATGCCGCTGGTCGGCGGCATCCGGCGTCCGACGCTGGACGACCCGGATGCCGGGATGCTCGACCATGAATGTCGCCAGCTGGCGCCGGAGGATCTGGGCCTCGGCGCCCACCGCGCTCCCGGGGAAGGTGATGGTGACGGGGGTCTGCGATGCAGGCCGGCTGCAACCTGGGACGGCCAGGATGGCCAGGATGGCCAGGACGAGCGGGCAGGCGGGCCGGCGGGCAGGCGGGCGGTGTTGAGGGTCCGCAATCATCCGATCACCAGCGTTCCTAGCGTGCCGGATTCTCACCCCCCAGCCTGGCCACGCATTCGATCTCCACCCGGGCGCCCATGGCGAGGCCGTTGGTGCCGAAGGCGCTGCGGGCGGGCAGATGGTTGGGGAAATAGGTGACATAGACCTGGTTCATCGCGGCCCAGTCCCGAATGTCGGCCAGCATGGCGGTGCACTTGACGATGTCATCCATGGTGCCGCCGGCCCGGTTGATGGCCGCGCGGATGTTCTCCATGGCCTGCCGGGTCTCGGCTTCGATCCCGCCAGGGGCGAGGGTCAGCGTAGAGTCCGCACCGATCTGCCCCGAGAGATACAGCATGTCACCCACCTGGACGGCGGCGGAGAAAGGCAGGCCCTGGCCCTGGGTCATCGGGTAGAAGACCGGTTTGGCCGGCCCATTGGATGACGGGGCGGTCTGGCAGGCAAGCAGGATGAGGGGAAGGACGGCGATGCTCTTGCGCAAGGGCGAGCCTCCGGGAAGAAGAGAAACTGGATGATCAGATGATTGCCGATTCGGACTCGAGCTCCGGTGCGGACCGCCGGACCGCCTGCTCATCATCCAATCACCAGTCATCTAATCATCCAATCACAAGGATCTACCATCCGATCGTGACGCGGCGTCCTTCCTCTTTGCTCGTCCGAATGGCGGTGTTCAGCGCTTCGGTGACCTGACTGGGAGATGCCTCTGGCGGAAGGCTGATCTCGGGTGCCAGTGCCGTGCCGGCGGCGGCGCAGGTGACCTTGATTTCCATCGGCGTGTAGATGCCGAGGGTGAGGATGGCGACGAGACCGTTGACGAAGCTCTGCTGTGTTTCGACGGTGGCGACGCCGGAGGGGCATTGTTCCATGGTCTCGACGGTCTTGGGCGGCACCAGGCCGTAGATCCAGCTGGAGGCGAACGACTGGTAAATGACCGTGGTGGACGGCGCGGCGCCGGTCTGGATGGTGGCGTGGTAACAGCCGGCGCCGGCCAGGACGAGGGTGGCGAGCAGAACGGTTGAACGGACGCGGTTCATGGAGGGCTCTTGGGTGAAGGTGGTCGGGCAGTTTGGATAATTGGGACGGACGGTCCGACGGCCAGGCGGTCTGAGGTTTGAGTGGCTCGCGCCGTACGGAGGACTGCGGAAAGTGAGGTTACCGGCCCGCCGGCCCGCCCGTCCGCCTCCACTGCATCCAATCATCCAGTCCCCAAGATCCGCCCCGGCTCCCCTTTCCGCAAGCAGAAAGGCCCCCTTCCGGGGGCCCTTCGTGTGCATCGTGTTTGCCGGCTGTCCTACCGCGCGTGGGCCAGCTCGCCGCTCTCGACCTTGAAGTTGGCCTTTTTCCACTCGGCCATGCCGCCCTCGAAGTCGGTCACGTTCCTGAATCCGGCGTCGGTGAGCTTCTTCGCTGCCGTGGGCGAGGCCTGGCAGTCCTTGCTGGCGCAATAGACCACGATGTGGCGGTCCTTCGTGCCGGCCAGCTTCTCGACCTGCTGGACGAAGTCCTTCTCGTCCTTCGGGATGTTGTGCGATCCC
>JBFXBG010000179.1:0-6890 GCA_050183505.1 Gemmatimonadales bacterium
CTTCTGCTGATGCTGCTGGTCACCGCCGGTTCGGTCTACGGGTTCATTCGCGCCGCGCAGGCGCAGAACAACCTGGCGCTGGTCGGGCTCTCCATCTGGTTCGTGATCCTGGTCATCCTCTGGATCGGTTTCTTCGTGGTTCAGCCCAACCAGGCCGCGGTGCTGCAGCTGTTCGGCGACTACACCGGCAGCGTCAAGCGGCCCGGCCTGTGGTACGCCAACCCGTTCTTCACCAAGAAGAAGGTCTCGCTCCGGGTGCGGAACTTCGAGACCGGCCACCTGAAGGTGAACGACCACAATTCCAACCCGATCGAGATCGGCGCGGTGGTGGTCTGGCAGGTGGTGGACAGCGCGGAAGCCATGTTCGAGGTGGACAACTACGAGGACTACGTGCACGTCCAGAGCGAGGCCGCGCTGCGCGGGCTGGCGAATCAGTACCCCTACGACAGCCATGAGAGCGACCGGATGTCGCTTGCGACGCACACGGCGGAGATCGCCGACCGGCTCAAGGGAGAGATCCAGGACCGGCTGGCCAAGGCGGGCGTGCGCGTGCTCGAGGCCCGGATCAGCCACCTGGCCTACGCCCCGGAGATCGCCAGCGCCATGCTGCGGCGGCAGCAGGCGGCGGCCATCATCGCCGCCCGTCAGATGATCGTCGAGGGCGCCGTCGGCATGGTCGAGCTGGCCCTGGACCAGTTGAGCCAGAAGAAGATCATCCAGCTGGACGAGGAGCGTCGCGCGGCCATGGTCAGCAACCTGCTGGTCGTACTCTGCTCCGAGCAGGGCACCCAGCCGGTCGTGAACACCGGAACGCTGTACCAGGGTTGAGGACTGCCTGTGGCGGAGCGAAAGGCCTTCCTGCTTCGGATCGACCCGGCGCTGTACGACGCCCTGCAGCGCTGGGCTTCCGACGATCTGCGCAGCCTCAACGCGCAGATCGAATTCCTGCTGCGGCGCTCGCTGCAGCAGGCGGGGAGACTCCGGCCGCCCGGGGAAACACCGCCCGCATGAGGCGGAGGAGATAGATCGGTATGTCGAAGCATTCCTCAGGAATCCGCGTGAGCCGGCTGGTTGCCCTGGCTCTGATTACCGCGGCCACCTCGGCGGCCCATGCGCAGCAGGCCGCACCGCGCCTCTACCGCATGATGCAGGGCGGACTCGAGGTCGGCCGGGAAACCTACCTGTTCAATGACAGCGTGATCACCCGGTCGGTGGTGGTACCGATCATCAACTATCGGGCCGACAGCCGCACGGTATTCAATCCACCGGGAGTGTTCCGCTCCTTCGAAACGACCGTCTTCAACGCGGCGGGAGATACGACCCGGGCCCAGGTCGAGGTCACAGCCGACGGGGACTCGCTGCGTATTCATGGTGGGCGGATGGGGGCAATGGAAACCAAGGTCCTCCCCCTGCGCATCGACGGAGTGATCCCCGGCCAGTCGGTGTCCGTGATCGCCGAGGCGGCCGAACGGGCGGGAGGAAAGGACACGACGTTCCACTACCTGGCCTTCGGCGGGGACTCCACCATCGCGATCGGGGTGCACTTCGGTTCGGATACGGTGACCGTGTCCATGGCGGGTCTCGCCGCCACGTTGCTTCGTTCGGCCGGACCGGCCGCCGCCATCGATATCCCGATTCAGCGGGTCCATGCCGAGGTATGGAACGGGCAGGATTCCCTGCCGCCGCTGCGCGGCCTCACCCGGCCGGCCTACGACTACACCGCCCCCCCGGACGCACCCTACACCGCCACCGACCTGCGGATACCGGTCCGTACTGCCGGAGGCGATACGCTCTCACTCGCCGGCACACTGACTCTGCCGAAGACCGGCCGGGCCCCGTATCCGGTCGTCGTTACCGTGAGCGGGTCCGGGCGGCAGACCCGGGATGAGGATCTCTGGCCGCTCGTGAAAGACTACCAGCCGTTTCGGCAGATCGCCGCGCGGCTCGCGACCGAGGGAATCGGCGTGTTCCGGTTTGACGACCGTGGAGTCGGCGGTTCGACCGGGGGACAGATCGAGTCGACCACCGAGGATCACGCCGACGAGGTCCGCCAGATCATTGCGGCCCTCCGCGCCCGCCCCGATGTCAACGGGCGGAAGATCGCCATCCTCGGCCACAGCGAAGGCGGCGCCATCGGCCCGCTGGTGGCGGCCGGGGACAGGGCCCTCGCCGCGGTGGTCATCATGGCCGGCCCGGCGAAGAGCGGGCGGGACATCATTCTGGATCAGTTCCGCTGGGGCATCGAGAGCAACCCGGCTCTGAGTGACAGTGCCCGGGCCGCGGCGCTCGCCGGGCTGGACGACCAGGCCGACAAGTGGGCCGGCCTCAACAAGTGGACCAGGTGGTTCGATACCTGGGATCCCCTGCAGACGGCGCGGAAACTGCACCTTCCGGTTCTCATTCTGCAGGGTGCGCTGGACAAGCAGGTGAGCCCGGGCCAGGCCGATACCCTCGCCACCGCGATCCGGGCCGGCGGGGACCGGGACGTGACCGAGATCGTCTACCCCGGCCTCAACCACCTGTTTCTGCCAACGGCGGGAGAGGGTTGGCCCTCCGAGTACCCCGCCCTGAAGACCGTGGCCCTGCCGCAGAAGTTGCTGAACGACATCGCCGGCTGGCTCCGGAAACGGCTGGTCACCCCCTAACCGCGGAGCACGGGGGGTACCCGGGAGAGGAAAACCCTGCGTCGTTTCCGCGATGCCTGGTCTGCCGCCCGGTCTGACCCTGCTTCCGCGCTGTTCCGCGGTCTCGGCGGTCCGCGAAGCACTGGGGATACCGGGGAGAGGAAAACCTCGCGTCGTTTCCGCGATGCCTGGTCTGCAGCCCGGCCTGACCCGGCTTCCGCGCTCTTCCGCAGTCTTCCGCGGTACACCGATAGGCCCTTATCGCCCGCGGAGGATCCCTGAAATCTTCGCCGCTGCAGACGGAGGACATTCTCCTCCTCGGCTGGCTCCTCGCGGAGCCGGCCGTGCGTGGACGGGTCGACTCCGCCTTCGGGTCTCCGGATCTCTCGACGCTGAACGCCAGCGCGCCGGGCGCCCGGTCCCTGGGGCTGCTCATCATCCTCTCGACGGCTTTGCTCTGCCTTGCGGCTGCGACCCGATCGCCCGACGACACCGAGGACGTCCGTCCATCGGCGCGGATGACCCCGGCCATCTACGCCCGCTTCCCCCTCATTGCCGCTCAGATGGCGGCGTTCGACACCGGGTTCTCCCTGCTCGGCTGGCAGGGTGCCAACTACGCCTGGCTGGCGGGCGGTGCCATACTGGGCGGGTCGTTCATCTTCTGGAACCATCTGCCCCGGGTCCCGTCTCTCGCCCGGCGGCTGGCGGCCTTCCCCGCGACCTGGACAGGCACACTCCTGTTCACCTCGGTGATCGGTGCCCAGCTCACCGACATGTTCCAGCGCCAGGATGCCGGCGCCATGCTGCACTCGGCCCAGGCTCAGGGGATGGAGGGCTACTTCTGGTTCGTGATGACGCTGCTCGCCGGAGGCGCGCTCGCCTTCTACGTGATGTTCATCATGGCACCGAGAGCCATCGCCGCGGGCAGGACCTCATGGTGGGCCTGGGGGCTCCGCTTCGCGGTGTACTTCGTGGGCGTCGCGCTGAACCTGAGTGTCCCGGGGTGGTGAAAGTGAGAAGTGAGAAGTGAGAAGGGAGAGGGAAGAAGGAAGCGGGGAGAAGGGAGACGGGTGTGGAGTGATGGTTCTCCCGCTGAGTCCAGCGCCATCCGGGAGCTTCGGTGACTTGAGCGGGAAACGATCTCCGCTGCCCGCCCGTATATCCTGAATCTCCCTCTCCGGAGTCCGGTATGCGTCTGCCCGCCCTGGTGCTCGTAGCGGCCCTGGCTCTTCCGTCCGTACCGTCGGCTCAGGCCGTCACCGCGTTCACCAACGTGAGTGTCGTTCCGATGGATCGCGAGCGGGTCCTGGAAAACCAGACCGTCGTGGTTCAGGGGTCCCGGGTCATTGCCATGGGGCCGGCCGGCCGGACCCCCGTTCCCGCCGGCGCCGTCAGAATCGAGGCCCGCGGGAGGTACCTCATGCCGGGCCTGGGGGAGATGCACGCGCACATCCCCGGCGGCCAGGCCTCTCCGGAGATGGTCGACCGGGTCCTGTTTCTCTTCCTCGCCAACGGTGTGACGACCGTGCGTGGAATGCTGGGAGATCCGCGCCACCTGGAGCTGCGCGACCGCGCGGCGCGGGGTGAGATCCTGAGCCCGGCGATCCATACCTCCGGCCCGTCGATCAACGGCAACAGCGCGCCGAGTGTCGAAGTGGTCCAGCGCATGGTGGCGGAGCAGAAGGCGGCCGGCTACGACTTCATCAAGATCCACCCCGGGCTCCGGCGGGAGGTGTTCGATTCCATGGCGGCGGCCGCGCAGCGGGCCGGCCTCACGTTTTCGGGGCACGTCCCGCTCGAGGTCGGACTCGAGCGTGCCCTGGAGGCGCCCTACGCCACGATCGACCATCTCGACGGTTACGCCGAGTACCTCCTCGACGCCGGGGCCCCGGTGTCGGCGGCCCAGTCACAGTTCTTCGGCCTCAACTTCGGGGCATACCTGGACGATTCGCGGATTCCCCAGGTGGCCGCGGCGACCGGACGGGCCGGCGTCTGGAATGTCCCCACCGAGATTCTCATGGAGAACCTCGCCGGCGACGCGTCGGTGGAGCAGCTGCTGGCACGGGAAGAGATCCGATACTGGTATCCTGCGCAGGTGGACCAGTGGGTCGCCGCCAGGCGGCAGTTCGAGCAGACGCCCGAGGCCGACCGTGCGGCCTGGATCAACACCCGGCGGACGATCATCCGCCGGCTGCACGAGGCCGGCGCGGGTCTCCTGCTGGGATCGGACGCGCCCCAGATGTGGAACGTCCCGGGCTTCTCGGCGCACCGTGAGCTCGAGGCGCTGGTGGCGGCGGGACTGACTCCGTTCGAGGCGCTGGAGACCGGGACCCGGAACGTGGCCGTGTTCTTCCGGAGTACCGACTCGACCGGCACCGTGGCGGTCGGGAAGACGGCCGATCTCATCCTGCTGGACGCGAACCCGCTCACCGATATCCGCAACAGCCGGCGGATTCACGGCGTCATGGTCCGGGGGCGGTGGCTCTCGCGAGCGGAGCTGGATGCCGGGCTGGCGCGGCTGGCGGAGAAGCGGGGGTGAGGGGAGGGCGGACGGGCGGGCGGGCGGACGGGCGGACGGTCAGACGGTCAGACGGTCAGACGGTCGGACGGTCGGACGGGCAGGGGACCGGGGTGGCGTGCGCCGCCCCGTTTTTCGTTGCCTGTGGTCCGGTTGACGCAGCCAAGCGCGGAGGCAGTCAAACTCCCGGACCCCTGCCCTCGCTGCAGGGTCGAGGTGCAATCTCCGTACAGGGGACGGAATCCTCCCCCACGGCCCGGACATGCATTCGCCTTCTGCGCGCCGGGGGGGGTCCGGCCGGGCTCGCTGAATGGTCCAGCTCGCCCGGGTGCAGTCATGCCCTGCCGTGCGTGGCCACGTCTCTGTGAGGGACCGCGTTGTTGGTGTGGTCTGGTCCCGCGTTTCTTTGGTACCGGATCTGTGGTGATGATGGGTTATCTCTCGGCATGCGGGCAAAACCCAGACTCCTGCAAGCTGTCCGGCAAACCATGCGATTGAGGCGGATGAGCCCGCGAACCGAGCGGGTTTATCTGGCGTGGATCAAGCGGTACGTCCGCTATCACGGACTCCGGCATCCGCTGGATCTGGGCGAGCGGGAGGTCAGCGCATTCCTGACCCATCTGGCGGTTGAGCGGGGTGTGTCGGCGGCTACCCAGCGGCAGGCGCTCTCGGCGCTGCTCTTCCTGTACCGGGCTGTGTTGCAGGTCGACGTGGGGTGGGTTGCCGGAGTCCATTGGGCGCGGCCCAGGGCTCGCCTGCCGGTGGTCCTGACCCAGGATGAGGTGGCCCGGATCCTGGGCCATCTCTCCGGGGCATCGCGCTTGGTGGCGATGTTGTTGTATGGCAGTGGGATGCGGTTGCTGGAGTGCCTGACCCTCCGGATCAAGGATGTGGACCTGGAGCGGGGTGAGGTCCGGATCCGCCGAGGGAAGGGAGGCAAGGATCGGGTGACGGTGTTGGCGGAATCGGCCCGGGCACCGCTGCGGCGGCACCTGGAGGAAGTCCAGGCGCTGCATGAGCGGGACCTTGCGGTGGGAGACGGGTCGGTGGTGCTCCCGGATGCGTTGGCGCGGAAGTACCCGGGTTCCAGCCGGAGTTGGGCGTGGCAGTGGGTCTTTCCGGCGACGCGACGGTACGTGGAACGGGGGACCGGCATCCGGCGGCGTCATCATCTCGATCCGTCGGTGGTCCAGCGGGCCATGGCGGCGGCGGTCCGCCGGTCGGGGATCGCCAAGCGGGCCACCTGTCATACCTTGCGGCACAGTTTTGCGACGCACCTGCTGGAGGGGGGCTACGATATCCGGACGGTGCAGGAGCTTCTGGGGCACTCGGATGTCCGGACCACGATGATCTATACCCATGTACTGAACCGCGGGGGGCATGGGGTACGGAGTCCGGCGGACGGGCTGGAAGGGCTTCCGGGAGGCGATGGCTCTGCAGAGCTACGGGATTAGCTTGCGGGAAGGCCGTACCAGGCACAGTATACTTGAAACCATGAAGTTAGCCAGACATACAAGAGACCGCGCGTGATGGCTCTCAGGTTCTCGGTAATCGAGTCTACAACGACTCCACTGTGGGACTTCGGCTGGTTCGATCTCACACGATTCAAGATCGCTGGTCAGCCACCGAAGCTGCAGGATTGCGGGCAGATCCTCGGGGAGTTCCTGCGCGACCCTATCTCGCAGCGGTCCTTTTGCGACCCCGGACAGTGGGGGGATCGTGTTGAGCGCCACGGTCCTTACCCGCAC
>JBFXBG010000180.1:0-6863 GCA_050183505.1 Gemmatimonadales bacterium
CAGTCCCGTCTCGGCCGCGAAATCTGATCCTTCCCGCCACCCGTCAGGCCGCGGTTCATCCCGCCAGGGCCCGGTCCGTCCCAGAATCGTTCTTCAGGCCCGCGCCGGCACCTAGACTCGCTCCCGTCAGTCGAAACCGGGAGCCTCTCGATGCTGGTGACAGCCTGGATCATCGGAAGCCTGGCTACGGCCGGCACGGCGGACAGCACACCGCCGCCGGTCAGGCCGGATGAAGCCCGTGCGGTCCGCGCCTCCACGGCGCCGCGGATCGACGGACGGCTGAACGATGCCGTCTGGAGCGAGGCGCCGGTCATCAGCGGCTTCGTGCAGCAGGAACCCCGGGAGGGTGAGCCGGGAACGGAACGGACGGAGGTACGGGTGGTCTACACCGACGCCGCGCTGTATATCGCGGTCCGGGCCCACGACCGCCGTCCGGATCTCATCACCGGCCATCTGACCCGGCGGGATGAGGCGTCACCGTCCGACTGGATCGGCATCCTGATCGACTCCTACCACGACCGGCGCACCGCGTTCGAGTTCCTGGTCAATCCCGCGGGCGTGCTGCGCGACGTCTATCACTACAACGACGTCGAGGAGGACCCGTCCTGGAACGCCCCCTGGGAGGCCCGCGTGAGCCGTGACACGGCCGGCTGGTCGGCCGAGTTCCGGATCCCGTTCAGCACCCTGAGGTTCTCCCGGGCCGAGCAGTACCTGTTCGGGTTCAACGTCTACCGCCGCATCAACCGGTTGAACGAGATCCAGTACTGGCGGCTGCTCCCCCGCGGCTCCGCCAGCATGGTGGCCCTCTTCGGAGATCTTCACGGGATCGAAGGCATCGCCCCGCCCCGTCAGATCGAAGTCTCCCCCTACCTCCTGAGCCAGGCGGTGCTGCGCGATGTGCCGTCCGGGGCCGAAACCGCCGGGCCCACCGGAACGATCGGCGCCGATTTCAAGCTCGGCATTACCTCCAACCTGACCCTCACCGGCGCGGTGAATCCGGACTTCGGCCAGGTGGAAGCCGACCCCGCCAGGGTGAACCTGTCGGCCTTCGAATCCTATTACGCCGATCAGCGTCCCTTCTTCACCGAGGGGACCGACATCTTCCAGTTCCCCACCGGCACCGGCGTTCAGTCCCCCGAGCAGCTGTTCTACACCCGGCGGATCGGCCGCCAGCCCCAGCTCGAGGCGGATGCCCGGGGCGGCGCGGCCGAAACTATCGATCAGACCACCATCCTGGGAGCCGCCAAACTGACCGGCAAGACTCCTTCCGGCTGGAGCGTCGGACTGATGGGCGCGCTCACGGCAGAGGAGCGGGCCCGGGTGATCGACGGAAGCGGTGCGGAGCATCACGATCTGGTCGAGCCGCGGACCGGGTACCTGGTCGGCCGCGTGGCGCGGGACTTCCGGGCCGGGCGCACGGTGGTGGGCGTCTTCGGCACCGGGATGCACCGGGATCTTCCGGCCGGGCTCGATCTGCGGGAGGGGGCCTATGTGGGCGGGGCCGAGTTCCGCCACCGGTTCGCCAATGACGGGTATGCCCTGCGGGCCTGGGTGGCGGGCAGCCGGGTGACCGGCAGTCCGGCCGCGATCGCCGCCACCCAGCGATCCAGTGTCCACTACTTCCAGCGGCCGGACATCGGCTATGCCTCACTGGACACGACCCGCACGGCGCTCTCCGGCGTTGCCGGCCTGGCGGCGATCGAGAAGCGCGCCGGCGTCTGGCGCTGGTCGGCGACTGCCATGACCCGTTCCGCCGGGTTTGAAACCAACGACGTGGGGTTCCAGTTCTGGGCCGGCCGCACGGTCGAGGAGTTGAGCCTCACCCGGCGCTGGCTCACGCCGGGACCGGTGTTTCGCGCGCTCGACCTGCAGCTCACCCAGTTCGGAGAGTGGACCCGGGACGGCGAGCGGGTGAACCTGGGCGGCCGCCTGGGGGCGACCTACACCCTCGCCAACTACTGGACCGGATCGGTGAGCCTGTGGCGGAGAGTCGGCGGCTTCAATCCGGTCTCACTCAGGGGCGGGCCGGCCCTGCGGCAGCTGGGCAACTGGTATCTCACGGGTGGCCTCAGTACCGATGAACGCCGGCCGTTCCAGGCCGGGTTCGACGGCGAGTGGTGGCACAACGACGACGGAGAAACCCACGGCGTTTGGCTGGGGACTTACCTCCGCTGGCGGCCGTCCGGCCGGTACGAGTTCTCGATCGGTCCGGAATTCTCCGACGAGCATGAGGGCCGCCAGTTCGTGGCCGGCGCAGACGTGAACGGGCGGGCCGAGTACCTGGTGGGCCGGAGCAGGCTGAACACCCTGTCGCTTACCCTGCGGGCCAACGTCGCGGTGACACCCGACCTGACCATCCAGCTCTACGGACAGCCGTTCGCCTCCGCGCTGCGATACCGGCAATTCCGGCGAGTGCTCGATCCGCGCGCCCGCGGCAGTTCGCAGTTCGAGGATCTCTCCCCTTCCCAGATCATCGAGACGGCGGGAGGCCTGGGCGCCGACCTGGACCGGGACGGCACGGCCGACCTGGACCTGGGCCAGCCGGAGTTCACCGAGTCTTCCCTGGCGGGGAGCATGGTGGTGCGGTGGGAGTTCCGCACCTTCTCCACCCTGTACCTGGTCTGGCGCCACAGCCGTTCGTACGACCGGGCCACCGGCGGCTCACTCGGCGGGGCCCTGGATAACCTGGCCCGCGCGCCGGCCGAGAACACCCTGCTGGTGAAGCTGAGCTACTGGATGAAAGTGAGGTAGGAGGCAGGAAGGCGCGCAGCCCTGCACTCTGCACTCTGCACTCTGCACCATTAGCTTCCGCTCGTCATCTCTTTCAGGAGGACGACGGTGCAGACCTTCCTGACCTACTATCGGTCCCTGCTGCAATACGACGACTGGGCCAATGCCGCCTGCCTGGAGGCGCTGCGGCGCGCGGCGACGGCCCCGGCTCAGGCGGTCAAACTGCTGGCCCACCTGATCGGAGCCCGCCGGCTCTGGCTGGCCCGCCTCCGGGGGCAGCAATCTCCGCTTGCGGTCTGGCCCGAGCTCGGCCTCGACGCCTGCGGCCCGGAGCTTGCTGGATTGTCCGAGGACTGGACGGCGTGGCTTGGCGGCCTGACTCCGGAGGATCTCGACCGGACCGTGAGCTACGTGAACTCGGCGGGCGACCCCTGGCAGAATTCGGTGACGGACATCCTGACCCACGTCACCCATCATGGGGCCTATCATCGGGGGCAGATCGCCATGCTGCTCCGGGGCCCGGGCCTCGAGCCGCCGTACACCGATTACATCCACGCCGTGCGGCAGGGCCTGCTGCGTCCGGCCACCCGGCCCGGCAGCTGAAGCGGCTGCCCGATGCGGGCCATTCGATTAGATTCAGGGCCTGAGACGGCACACGACCGGTCCGCCCCCTCACGGGGGCGTTCCATTGACGAGAGGACACCCGAGTTGGCCACCACGACGCCGGCCGTTCGCACGCAGACACTGGACGACCACGACGACGACATCGTCTATCCGGATACCATCCCGTTCCTGCTGGTACACCTCGCCTGTTTCGCGGCGATCTGGACCGGCGTCACCACGGAAGCGGTGATCGTCTGCCTCGCGCTGTACGTGATCCGCATGTTCGGCAACACGGCGGGATACCACCGGTACTTTTCGCACCGCTCATTCAAGACCAGCCGGGTGGG
The DNA here is from genome assembly GCA_050183505.1 of Gemmatimonadales bacterium. Lineage (GTDB taxonomy): Bacteria > Gemmatimonadota > Gemmatimonadetes > Gemmatimonadales > GWC2-71-9 > JBFXBG01. Next base: position 3,681 of record JBFXBG010000180.1, read on the forward strand.
ACAGTTTCTGTTCGCCTGGCTGGCGCAGAGTTCCGCCCAGAAGGGCATTCTCTGGTGGGCGGCGAAACATCGCCACCACCATCGCTACTCGGACACCGAGCTGGATGTGCACTCCCCGGTGCAGCGCGGCTTCTGGTATTCCCATGTAGGCTGGATCTTCACGCCCCGGCATCAGCGGGCCGACTACAGCACCATCCCGGATCTGACCCGCTATCCGGAGCTGGTCTGGCTCAACCGACACAAGTATCTGCCGCCCACGGTGCTGGCGCTGGTCCTGTTCCTGACGATGGGCTGGTCCGGCCTCGTGGTCGGGTTCTTCTGGAGCACCACGATCCTCTACCACGGGACCTTCACGATCAACAGTCTGGCCCACGTGCACGGGAAGAAGCGGTACGTGACCGGAGACGACAGCCGGAACAACTGGTGGCTCGCGATCATCACCCTGGGTGAAGGCTGGCACAACAATCACCACGCCTACCAGCGGTCCACCCGCCAGGGCTTCCGCTGGTACGAGATCGACATCACCTACTACGTGCTCACGGTGATGAGCTGGTTCGGTCTGGTGTGGGATCTGACCGGGCCGCCCCCGGAAGTCGTCGCTAATGAGCACCGGCTGGGCCGGGCCGTCATCGAGCGGGTGGCGCAGCAGCTGGCCCGCCACTTCCCGGTCGAGCAGATCGGCCAGCGCCTGCGCGAGACCTGGGCCCAGACCCCCACCCTGGCGGAGCTGCGCACCCGCGCCAGCTCGACCCGGGAAGAACTCGTCGCCGCGCTGAAACAGGTCCACCTGCCCCAGCTGCCCAGCGTCGACGAACTGCGCCACCGGGCCCAGGAGATGTACGCCCGGACCCCCTCACTGGACGAGATCGCCCACCGGGCCCGGGAAATCCTGATGGAAGGCCTGGCGACCCAACTGCTGGCCGAACCGGCCTGATCACAGGACTGAGTGAAAAGGACTGAGGACTGAGGCGTTCTCCAGGGCTCAGTCCCCAGTCCTTTCACACATCCGGTGCCCGGTCTTGACGCTCCATCGGCGTCCGGCTAGGATTTCGGGCCTTCCGGCAGGGTAGCTCAGGTGGTTAGAGCACGGCACTCATAATGCCGGGGTCGCGGGTTCGAGTCCCGCCCCTGCTATGCTCACAAGGAGCGTGAGCCAAACGCCGGACTCGGCCTGCGGCTCGAGTCCCGCCCCTGCTATGTTCGCGCGAGGCGCTCACCGGTGGTGGGGCCTCGCGCTTCGCGTCGAGTCCCGCCCCTGCTATGCTCACAAGGAGCGTGAGCCAAACGCCGGACTCGGCCTGCGGCTCGAGTCCCGCCCCTGCTATGGCGGTAAGGGCGGAAAGACGGAAGGACGGAAAGTGCCAGGGTGGCAGCCCTGCGGCACTTTCCGTCTTTCCGTCCTTCCGTCTCTCCGTCCTTCCGTCTCTCCGTCCTTCCGTCTTTCCGTCCTTCCGTCTTTCCGCCCTTCCGTCCTTATTCCGTGTCCGCCGGCACCACCCGGTAGAGGAATTCACCCTTCCGGATCATGCCGTACTTCTCCCGGGCGATGCGTTCCTGGGTGGCCGGATCCCTTTCGACCGCGCGGGTGAGGGCCTCGAGCGAGTCGATTTCGGTCCGCAGCGTCGCGATCGCCGCCCGCTCCTCTCCGACCTGTCGCCGCAGGGTAAGCCAGTTCCAGGTGCTGAACTCGCCGGCCTGCAGCGCGAAGACCAGCCCCAGGAGCAGTGCCGCCACGACCAGCCAGCGGGTCCGGGTCACAGCGAGTACAGATCCCGGCCCGGGTAGTGGGCCACATCACCCAGCTCTTCGTTGATCCGGAGCAGCTGGTTGTACTTGGCGATCCGGTCGGTGCGGCTGGCGCTGCCGGTCTTGATCTGCCCCGCCCCGGTCGCCACCGCCAGGTCGGCGATGAAGGTGTCCTCGGTTTCCCCCGAGCGATGCGAGATGACCACGCCGTAGGAGCTGCTCTTGGCGAGCTCGATGCACTGCATCGTCTCGGTGAGTGTCCCGATCTGGTTCACCTTGATCAGAATGGCGTTCGCGATTCCGCGTTCGATCCCCTGCCCCAGGCGGTCGACATTGGTCACGAACAGGTCGTCGCCCACCAGCTGGACCCGCTCCTGCAGGCGCTCGGTCAGGAGCGCCCAGCCGTCCCAGTCGTCCTCCGCCAGCCCGTCCTCGATCGACACGATCGGATAGCGATCCACCCACTCGGCGTAGAGGTCCACCATCTGGGCGGCCGTGCGGACGCTCTTGTCGCCCTTCTTGAAGACGTATTTGCCGTCCTGGTACAGCTCGGACGCGGCCACATCCAGTGCGATGGCGATGTCCTTGCCGGCATCGTAGCCAGCCGCGGCGATCGCCTCCATGACCGCGTCCAGCGCGGCTTCGTTGGACGGCAGCGTCGGCGCGAACCCGCCTTCATCTCCCACCGCGGTGGAGAGGCCCTTCCGGGTCAGCACCTTCTTGAGGGTGTGAAACACCTCGACCCCCATGCGGAGCGCCTCGGGGAACTCCTCCGCCCCGATGGGCACGATCATGAACTCCTGCGCGTCCACGTTGTTCGAGGCGTGGGCCCCGCCGTTGAGGATGTTCATCATCGGCGCCGGCAGCACGTGCGCCATGGGTCCGCCCAGGTAGCGGTAGAGCGGCAGCCCCGAGTCCTGCGAGGCGGCCCGCGCCACCGCCAGCGAGACGGCGAGGATCGCGTTCGCGCCCAGGTTGCTCTTGTTGGACGTCCCGTCCAGCTCGAGCATGACCGCGTCGATCGAGATCTGATCCTCGGCCGGCATCCCCTCCAGCCGGGGGCCGATGACCTCGTTCACGTTCCGCACGGCGTCCAGGACCCCCTTGCCGCCGAATCGCCTGGAATCGTCGTCCCGAAGCTCGACCGCCTCGTGTTCCCCGGTCGACGCCCCGCTGGGCACGGCCGCCCGGCCCATCGCGCCGCTGGAAAGTACGACATCCGCCTCGACCGTCGGATTCCCACGGCTGTCGATGATTTCGCGCGCGTGGACCTCGATGATGGTGCTCATGAAAGTGAGAAGTAAGAAGTAAGAAGTGAACTACCCTCGCCTAAAGGCGAGGGCTTCAGGGCCGCTGGATGAGCCGCCGGACTGAAGTCCGCGGCTCATCCCGGATCTTCCACGCGGAAGATCGTATCATCAACCCCCGGTTCCTCGG
>JBFXBG010000181.1:0-6848 GCA_050183505.1 Gemmatimonadales bacterium
GGCGGTGCTGCTGCTCGTCGCGGCTGCCGCGGTAGCCTGGACCGTGCTAGGGTAGGCCTCGGCAACCGCGCACCACGGAGCCACGGAAAACACGGAGGCTGCACGGAGGAGGATGGGGTGGGGGAGTTCCGTGGTTCCGTGGTGGGCAACTGGAAGATCGTACCGCGCAGCAATGCCCTCAGCGGGCGGCCCCCTACAACCGCTCCAGGATGAAGGTCGGCGTCAGCCCCTGCAGCCACGCGGCCAGCCGGCTGAAGGTCCCCGTCACCATCAGCAGTCCCACCAGGATCAGCAGCACGCCGCTCACCTTCTCCACCCATCCGATGTACTTGCGGAACCGCTGGAACCACCCGAAGAACCGGTCCAGCGCCAGCGCCGCCAGCAGGAACGGCACCGCCAGCCCCAGCGAGTAGAATGAGAGCAGCATCACCCCGCGGCTCACGTCCCCCTGGGTCGCCGCCAGGCCCAGGACCGACCCCAGAATGGGGCCGATGCACGGGGTCCACCCGGCGCCGAAGGTGAGGCCGACGAGCGCCGAACCCAGGAAGCCCACCGGCTTGTCTTCCAGCTGGAAGCGCTTCTCCTGCTTGAGAAACGAGAACTTGAACACGCCCAGCAGCACCAGCCCGAAGAGTATGATCAGCACCCCGCCGATCCGCTGGATCCAGTCCTTGTAGTAGTTCAGCGCCTTGCCCAGCGCGGTGGCGCTTGCCCCGAGCAGGATGAAGATGAGCGAGAACCCGATCACGAACATGACCGCGTGCAGCAGGGCCAGGTGCCGCCGGTTGGTGATCTCGCCCGCGGACATGCCGGTCAGAAAACCGATGTAGGAAGGCACCAGCGGCAGCACGCAGGGCGAGAGGAAGCTCAGGAGCCCGGCGGTGAAGGCGACGAAGATGCTCAATCCGGAGGTTTCGGGCATTGCAGTGGGTGAAGTGAGGGATTGAGGGATTGAGGGATTGGTTAGACTGAGGGATTGCGTGATCGAGGGATTGAATCGGTGGGAGTAGATCCCTCCATCCCCCGATCCCTCAATCCCTCACTCCCCTAACCCCGCCGCAGGCCTTCCAGTTCCCTCCCCTGGCACTCCCGGCACAGGCCGTAGATCTCCACCCGGTGGTGCCGGTGCTGAAAGGCGTGTTCGTCGGCGATGATGGGGAGCATCCGCTCGAGGCGCTCGTTGGAAAACTCGGCGACCCGCCCGCACCGGACGCAGATCAGATGCTCGTGGTCCAGCGGGCCGGTGATGGGTTCGTAACGGCGGAAGCCTTCGCCGAAATCGTGGGCCTTGATGAGACCGCTGGCGAGGAGGGTGTCCAGCGCCCGGTACACCGTGGCCAGGCCGATCTGTTCGCCCCGCTCCTTGAGCCGCCGCTGAATCCCGTCCACCGACAGGTGCTCCTGCGAGGTCAGCACCACCTCGGCGATGAGGTCGCGCTGGCGGGTGACCGGCTGGCGGTGGTCCCGCAGGTAGCGCCGGAAGCGCTCCACGAGCGCGGCGCCCTCATCCCGGCTGACTTGCGCCATCTTCGACCGGCGGGAACCAGTCCCCGGGTGGAACCGGGCGGGGCACTTCGTCGTCCGTCCGCTTCTCCACTCCGCGCACCAGTTCGTCCAGCGTTTCGACCGGGCCGCTGCCCACTTCCTCGACCGTCGCCTGGAACTTGCCCCGCTCGCGCCCTTTCACCTGCTGGGCGTAGCGCGCGGTGTAGATCCGGCGCCGATCTCCATCCACCCGGCTCAGAATCGCGGTCCCCCACTCCCAGATGTCCTGGCGGATCGTGCGGAAGACCCAGACACCGTCCACTTCGTCCCGAGGGACTTCCTGGGCGGCGCAGCTCGCCAGGCGCTTCCAGCCTTCCCCGGTGGGAACCTTTACTTCGCTGTACGTTCCCACTGTTCCACATAGTGCCGCAGGACATGCATGAAGTCCTGCGCGTTGGTGACGACGCCGTAGGCCTGATGCGTGCCCCGGTCCTTGAGCTTGTTGACCACGAATTCGGTCTGGTCCACACAGATGGTCATGAGCGGCCTGGGGATGCCGTCGGGATGGGTATGGAATGCCGGCAGCATGTTGCCGACCGCGATCGCGTGAAGCGCCGAGGCGACCAGAATCGCACCGGTGGCGCGGACCGTGATCTCGCGCATGGCGTCCTGGGCCGCCAGGCTGTCGCTGTACACTCCCGGCAGCGGGCCGTCGTCCCGAATGGACCCGGCCAGCACGTAGGGAATCCGGTGGGTCACCAGGGCGTGCATGATCCCGCTCTTGACCAGCCCCGCCTCCATCGCGCGTTCGATCGAGCCCAGGGCGCGCACCTGGTTGATGGCCCGCATGTGCAGGCCGTGGCCCCCGGTGGTGGGATGGCCGGTGTTGGTCATGCCCAGGGTGGTCCCGAAAATGGCGGCTTCGATGTCGTGCACCGCGACCGCGTTGCCGGCCAGGACCGCGTGCACATAGCCCTGCCGGATGAACCACTCCAGGTCCTTCCGCGCCCGGGAGTGCACCAGCGCCGGACCGATCACCCAGACCAGGAAGCCCCCGCCGTTCTTTTCCTCCCCCAGCCGCTGCGCCAGCTCCTCATAATTGACCGGCCGTTCCCGGCTTACTTCGGTCGACATGAAACGGAATTCGTTGGCGCTGTGCGATCCGGCCAGGAACCCGGCCGAGTGTACGTAGATGCCCTGGCTGCCGTCCTCGGCCTCCCCCATGGCGATCTGGTCGCCCCGGCGAAGCCGTCGCGGCTCGACCGTCTCCAGCGCATCACCCCGCCGGACGATCACGCAGTCCATCCGGGGCCGCGAGGGCATGACCCAGCGGCTCCCCAGCCGGACATAGGTCGGCAGATTGGAGGTCGAGAAGAAGCCCTCCGGCATGACGCCGTCGGCGGGAATCGGCTCAAACCGGGCTTCCGGCGCCCGGGCTAGGCCCGGGGCGGCAAAATCCGGGGCGGAATAGGCGGTGGCGGTCATGGCGGCGGGAAGTCTAGGGGGAGCGAAGGGGGGATTCAAGGAGGATTGGGGGATTGAGGGATTGAGGGATTGGGGGATTGGGGATTGAGGATTGAACTCGGAACGGAGGATGCGGAGGCCCGGCCGATCCCTCAATCATCCAATCATTCAATCCCTCAATCCCTCATGTCCCTACCCCATCCCGCTCATCCCACCCGATGTCGGTCCGGACGGCGTTCAGGGTGACCTTGGCATCGTCAATCCCTGAGAGGTCACGATGGATGTGCGGTGTCTCCTGATCACGTGTCTGGCCCTGGGCCTGGTATCCCCGCTGGCGGCACAGAATACGGGCCGGTGGCCTGCCTATGGAGGAAGCCCGGGTGGCGACCGGTTCTCGGGCGCGGAGCAGGTGAACCGGGACAACGTCGGCCGGCTGGACGTCGCCTGGATCCACCGGACCGGCGACCTGCTCCGGGGGCGAGGCCGTTTCGAAGCGACGCCGATCCTGGTGGACGGGACCCTCTACCTGTCCACTCCCCTCGGTCGGGTGGATGCCCTGGATCCGGCAACCGGGGCTGAGCGGTGGAGCTTCGATCCGGGCGTGAGCCTCCACGGGGACTATGGCGACTTCACCAACCGCGGCGTCGCCGCCTGGCTGGATGCCCAGGCACCGGCCAACGCCCCCTGCCGCCGGCGCATCTTCGACGCTCCGATCGACGGCCGGCTCATCGCCCTGGACGCCGCGACCGGCCTCCCGTGCCCGGACTTCGGCAGGGAGGGCACCGTGGATCTGGTGCACGATCTCGCCAATCCACCCGCCTGGGACGGCGAATACCAGGTGACGTCCCCGCCGCTCGTGATCGGCGACATCGTCGTCGTTGGCTCGGCCATCGCCGACAACCAGCGGACCAACGCGCCCGAGGGCATCGTCCGGGCCTACGACGCCCGGACCGGGGCCCGCCGCTGGGGCTGGGATCCGATCCCGCGCGACCGCCGCGACCCGGCCCATCGGACCTGGGGCGGGCGCAGCGCCGAGCATACCGGCGGGGCCAACGTCTGGTCGATCATGTCGGCCGATCCGGCGCTGGGCCTCATCTACGTGCCCGTCGGCAGCGCCAGCCCGGATTTCTACGGCGGAGAGCGCCCGGGGGACAACCGGTATGCCAATTCGGTCGTCGCGCTGCACGCGGCGGACGGCCGCGTGGCCTGGTCGTTCCAGGCGGTGCATCACGATCTCTGGGACTACGACATCCCGGCCCAGCCGGTGCTGTTCACGCTCCACCGCGACGGCCGGGCGATCCCGGCGCTGGCCCAGGCCACCAAGATGGGGTTCCTGTACATCCTCGACCGACGCACCGGGACGCCGCTCTTTCCGGTGGAAGAGCGGCCGGTCCCGGCCAGCGACGTCCCCGGCGAACACGCCGCGGCCACCCAACCGTTTCCGCTCAACCCGGCGCCGATGGCCCCGCTCACGCTCCACGCCGAGGACGCGTTCGGCGTGACGGCGGCTGACCGGGACTACTGCCGCGCGCGGATCGCCGGGCTGCGCAACGAGGGGGTCTTCACCCCGCCTTCGCTGCAAGGCACGCTGATCGTCCCCGGCAATATCGGGGGATCGCATTGGGGCGGAGTGTCGATCGACACGCTGCGCGGCATCGTCGTGGGGCCCACCAACCGGCTGCCGTTCGTGGTGCGGGTCATTCCCCGGGCCGACCTCGACCGGGTGCGTCGCACCGATCCCGGGCCGGAACTGGGCCGGATGGAAGGCACGCCGTACGCCATGCAGCGGGGAGTGCTGATGTCACCCAGCCGGGTCCCCTGCGGCCCCCCACCCTGGGGCGCGCTCACCGCCATCGACCTCTCCACCGGCCGGAAGCGCTGGGAGGTGCAGCTGGGCTACATGCCGCCCCTGGCGCAGGCGAATCCGGAGGCGAAGCATTGGGGATCCATCAATCTGGGTGGGGCGCTGGTGACGGCCGGCGGCCTGACATTCATCGCTGGTACGTTCGACCTGCGGCTCCGCGCCTTCGACACCGAGACCGGCAAGGAACTCTGGAGCGCACCGCTGCCGGCGGGCGGTCACGCCACCCCGATGAGCTACTCCACCGGCGGCCGGCAGTACATCGTGGTTGCGGCCGGCGGCCACGACCGGTTGCGTACGCCCCTGGGGGACTACGTCCTGGCCTTTGCCCTGCCGGACAGTTCCACCCGGCCCCCCACGACGCTTCCGCTCGAGGGGACCTTCGAGGGAGATCTCCGGCTCGAGGAGGACCGCTACCCGGTGCGCATGACCTTCCACCAGGTGGGCGACAGCGTCACGGGCACGCTGGTGGGCCGGGATCCCGCCATGCACGGCACGATCGCGGGCCGGCGCACCGGGGCCGGCGTCGATTTCACGGTCGCCTTTACGGTGCCGGACCGGCCCTGCAGCGGCACGATGGTCCTGGCAACCGCCCTTGCCAACAACGGTACGTTGCTGGTGGGCACAGTACATGTGAGCGGGGAGTGCAGCGGTGAGGAGCCGGAGGATGGGACGACAGGACTGCGTCGAAGAGAGCGGTAGGACGGAAGAGCGGAAGGACGGAAGGAGGGTCGGGCCGGGGGCCCGTCTGCCCCTCTGTCCGTCCGACCCTCCGGCCGTCTGCCCGTCCGGCGCCCACTCGTCTTATCATTCCCCCATGCATTCCTCCCCCTGGCGCCGCCGCCTTGTCTTCTTCGCCTGGTTCACGGCGGCGGGCCTCATCATGTTCGGCTACCGCTATCTGGACGTGGCGGCGCGGCAGGGGCACGAGCCTTTCGCGATCAAGCTGATCGAAGAGCTGTCCTCGGCCTACGGCTCCCTCCTGCTGCTCCCGCTGGTGATCCGGTACGCCCGCTGGGCCCGGAACCGGGCCGGCTCCCGCACGACGCTCGGCCTGCTGCATGTCCCCGGCCTGCTGGGCTTCTCCCTGCTTCACACGACCTGGAACGCGATCATGCGCGGAGTCGCCTTCCCCCTGGCCGGGCTCGGCGCATACGACTATGGGGTGATGCGGTTCCGGTACCCGATGGAGTTCATGGCGCACATCCTGGTCTACACCGCGGCGGTGAGCATCATCTATCTGCTCGATTCCTACCGGGAAGCCAGCGCCCGCGCCCTCCGGGTGGCCCGGCTGGAAGCCGAACTTTCCGCCGCACGCCTGCAGGGCCTGCAGCGACAGCTGCACCCCCACTTCCTGTTCAATGCGCTCAACACCGTGTCTTCGGTGATGTACGATGACGTGGCCCAGGCCGACCGGATGCTGACGCTGCTGGGAGACCTGCTGCGCAGTTCCCTCTCTACCCAGGACGCGCCGGAGATCATGCTGGGCGCCGAGCTCTCCCTGCTCGATCGCTACCTCGAGATCATGCGGGCCCGGTTCGCGGACCGGCTGGACGTCCGGGTGGTGGTCGAGCCCGGAATCCGGAAGGCGGCGGTCCCCCAGCTGCTGCTGCAGCCGCTGGTAGAGAACGCGCTGCACCATGGAGACCCGGGGGCCGGCCGGGAAGCCAGCGTCACCGTCCGGGCCAGCCGGGTGAACGGCCGGCTCCGGCTCGAAGTGCAGGACAACGGCCCGGGGCCCTCCCCGGCCATGGGGACAGAAGCCGGCAACGGTATCGGACTCTCGAATACCCGCCGCCGCCTGGCCACGCTGTACGGAGACGATCAGCTGCTGTCCCTGGAGCCTGCCCCGGGCGGCGGTTGCCTGGCCAGCGTCGAGCTGCCCTATCGCGAACTGTCGGGAAGGCCATGAGCGGCCTCGATCTGCGAGTGCTCATCGTCGATGACGAGCAGCCGGCCAGGCGGAAGATCCGGCGCTGTCTGGAGCGGGATCCGGACGTGACCACCATGCTGGAAGCGCCCGAGGGGCTGCGGGCGC
>JBFXBG010000182.1:0-6784 GCA_050183505.1 Gemmatimonadales bacterium
GGCGGCGAGGGATCCCAGGGCCTCCACCCGAACGGCAACGAGCCCGCCACCACCGATTCGCGGATGAGATCCATGTCACCTACCTCAAACCGGCACGGTACAGCTAGCTGTGCAGAGCTTCCCTAGCGGATCCGAGGGAAGCGAGGTGTGACCCGCGCCAGGAACCGCGTGGCCGGACCCCGGGATCAGCCTTCGTTCCCCTCGTCACAGTCCCATCCCACCGGCGATTCAGACGCGCTGGTCGGCTTCTAACCTCCGGACCGATAAAGCAGAGCCGTGAAATTGTCCCGCGCGACCCGGGCACGAGCCGGCGGTGACAGTTGGCAGAGGATGTTCTGGACACTGCGGATGTGTTCGGCGTCTCCGATGCCCGATCGGCCGGCCGCATCGGTTCCGACGAGGAAACGATGCGGCATGGCTTCGATCAGGGCCAACCATTCCTCCCACACCCGGGCCCCGTCGCGCAGGAAGGTGTAGTCGGGACTGCGCGGGTGGTGGACCCAGGTCCGGGCGCTCAGCTCATACACGAGATTGGGATGTTTCTCGAGCAACCGTCTGGCGAGAAACAACGGAGTGTAGCCGCCATGGGCCCAGATGACCGTGACTTCGGGGTAGGCCGACAGCATTGATTCGAATTCCCGGAGGCGGGTGACCTCGGAGTGGACCAGCACCGGCACTCCGTAGCGCCGCGCCGCCCGGAGGATCCCCTGCATCGTCCGCCCCATGGGGCTGTAGTCGGCCTCCGGAAAGCCGGCGCCGGGAAAATGAACCACCGAGATCTCCCCGATCCCGAAGTAGTTGCCTGTCTGAAGCAGCGAATCCAGCAGCGGCTCGAGGCGGCCGTCGTCGGCATCCCATGCCGGCCGGAACGCCCGGTGCTCCGGACTGAGGGACAGAAACGGGAGGAAACGCCCGGGCCAGCGGTGAGCGGCCTCGGCAAGGGCGGCGTTGTCGGCACCTCGCCCGGCGAGTACAACCGCGCGATCAACCCCGTACTCGTCCATCAGCCCGATCCAGTTGTCAGGGTCGTTCAGGTGGACATGGGAATCGGAGAAGGCGATTCGACAAGTGTCCCGGGCCGTAGACGGGAGCCAAAGCGCGAAGAGAAGCAACAGGTGCATTGGGAGCCGCGCGAAAGGGGAGTATCGGCCACGAAGCATTCCAGGTGTGAATGCTCGATGGCAGGACGCCGTCCAGGGGAGAGGCGGCTGATGCGAACCTCGCCGGTCGGCTCCGGACGGATTCTTGGACGTCAACGACGGCGGGATGGTTGTCGACGGGCAATTCCCGGAACACCCATCCTCGCGGCCGGGCCACCCGGCCCGTGCCGCCCGTTCGGTCAGGACGTTACACCATGTAACTGGGCTGCCCCCTTGCGACCCTTTCACAGCTTAAGTAATCCAGATATCTGATCTACGCTAGCGTCGGAGAGGCGGGTTGACCCCGGCTCCAGAACCACATTCCCTTACCATGCGCGCAATCAGCCTTCTCCTGTTCTGCGCCGCCCTCACCGCAGTGGAGGCGGGCGCCCAGACCTCAGCCGTCATCGACATTGCGCGCGTCGCCCCGGGACACTGGCGCGCGACCTGGCACCTCTCCGCACCGGCAACATCCCTGACATTCGAACGCTCAGCCGGGTTCTTCCGGGAGCAGGACTGGACGGTGACGACACCGGGGTATCGTCTGGCCCGGCGGGAGGACCGGCAATTGATCCTGCTCGATGGGGGGGCGGAGCCGCGAAGCGTCATCGTTGCCGACTTCCGGGAATCCACTCAGCCGCTGCCGAAGGAGTACGAGCTCTTTCAGCCGTTCAGCGACGGGGCGGTGGCGCTTTACACCGGCCACTTCTACGTGATGCCGGCCGGTCCCGCCTATCGCGACTCGACCTGGATCCGGACAGTACGGATCACGCCGCCGCCCGGCGGGCACGGCGTGCTTCGCGGCCGCGTCATCCCCGGGCTGGTGGCGTTCACCGACTCGACCGGCGAGGGGACCTACGTGTACCTCGGGCCGGCACGGCCGATCGAGACTCCGGACATGCTGGCCATCGTGGATGCCGGGATGCCCGCGTGGCTCACCGGGATGCTCGACCGGAACCTCCCGCGGCTCTTCGCGGCATACCGGGACCGTTTCGATGCCCCGTTGCCGTGGAAGCCGACGGTCCTCTTCAGCTTCAAGGACACGACACTCTCCGGCTATTCCTCCGGTGGCGGCACGCTCACCGGGCTCATCAACATGACCCTGACCGGCTCGGCATGGCGTACACCCGGTCCGGAACCCGCCGAGCGTGCTTTTCATCTGATCGCCCACGAAGCGGCACATCTGTGGAACGGGCAATTGGTGGAGAGCGACCCGACCAACGCCGGAGCCTGGATGCACGAAGGCGCTGCCGACGCCATGGCCGACGCCATGCTGGTCCAGTTCGGCGTGGTGGATTCCGCGCGGTCCCGGCGGCGGCAGGAGGAGGCCCTCAATCGCTGCGCTCTCGCGGTCACGGACGGGCCGGTGAGCACGGCCATCCAGCGAGGCGCCATCCGGACCGTGTACGACTGCGGATTCGTCATGGCAATATGGACCGCGGCCGCCGTGCACGCGGCCCGGGCGGATGCCGGGCTGTTCACCTTCTGGAAAGACCTGGTCCATGCGGCGATGCAGCGCGGCGGGCGCTACGACCAGGAACTCTACTTCTCCGTCCTGCGGGGGGAAGCCGTACCACAGGACGTCATTGACCGGATGCGCGCGTTCCTGACAGGGAGCGACGGCTTCGGCCTGGCCGTGGCGGGTCTCAGGGGCAACGGTGTCATGGTCGCTACCGGTGCCGGAGCCCCGCCGGCCGGGTACCAGCAGGAGCTGGGCCGGACCGCGATGCTGCACCTCATGGGCCAGGCCTGTAACCGGGTGGATTTCAACTGGGGCCCACCGATTCGGACCGGGGCGGTTCCTGACTGCCGGCCCTTCGCGGCACCGATGCAGGTCTACCGCATCGAGGGCTTCTCTCCCGGGAGGAAGGGTGCTTCGACCTACGACGCGGTGGTGTCGGCCTGCGCCGCCGGGAAGGAGGTCAAACTCCAGGACGAGGATGGGAAGACCCTCTCGAGCGTGCCATGCACGCAGCGCCTTGAGCCCAGACCGCCCTGGTACGTCCTGGAGCATTCGATCGCCGGGCTGTGGTAGGGAACGGGAGACGCCCTGGAAGCCGATCGACGGATCGGAGCCCACACTCGGGATGATCGCCGGGCCGCCAGACGTTGCTGCCCGCCTGCCCGCCTGTCCGCCCTATTTCCCCCGCTTGGGTGCGGCGGCCTTCGGGCGTTTCCCCGCGGCCACCAGGTTCCAGAACTGCACTTCGCCGATGATGGTGATCCGGTGCCCCCGGGCGGCCAGCCGCCGGGTCTCCATCAGCTTGAGGCCTCCGGCCTTGCCGGCCACCTGCAGCGCGTTGGGGCGGCCCCGGACCAGCACGTCGGTCGAAGGGCCGGGGCTGCGCTGGACCAGGGCGCCGGCCCGGGTGGCCGCCGCGACCGCGTCCCGCCGCGGCCGCTTCAGGAATCCGGTGAACGCCACCCGCCGGCCGCGGAGCGTGCGGATCCTGCCGCCGGTGAGTTCCTTCGGGCGGTGCCGCAGCGCGGCGATCAGTTCGCCCGCGGCCTCGTAGCGCTTCTCGCGCGCGCCGAGGCAGCGGTGAATGACTTCCTTCAGGTGGTCGCTGCAGGGCAGGGTGCGCACGTCCCGGCTCCGCATCGGGGTGTGGATGTCCCCCCGGAGGAGCATGGCGATCAACTGCCCCACCTGGTAGACGTCGTCCCGCTGCTGCCACTTCCGGATCTTGCCCCAGGCGATCTCGGTGGGCGCGCCCAGCGGGTTGAACACGTCGGCGGTCACACCCCGCCGGCTGGCCTGGTGGGTGGCGATGCCGAAGTCTCCCAGCTTGAGTTTCTCTCCCTCGCAGACGAAGACGTTGAACGGGGTGAGGTCCCGGTGCATCGCCTGGCCCCGGTGGAGGACGTCAAGGGTGCCCAGGATGGCGGCGATCTCCTGCCGGACGTACCGCTCGGACTGGGGTCCCTTCGCCTCCAGCCAGGCGCCGAGGTCCCCGTGTTCGGCGTACTCCATGACCAGGCAGTAGCGGGTGCGGGTCGGCTCGGCCTCGACGAACCGGTCGTAGACCCGGAGGGCCCGGGCCTGTCGATCGAGCAGCTGCGCGAAGTAGGCTTCGCGGAGCCACCCGGCGATCGAATAGCTGATCTTGACGCACACCCGGGGCGGAAGCAGTCCGGCCGGCAGCGGCGTCGCCAGATAGATCTCGCCGAAGCCGCCCTTCCCGATCAGGCGGTCGAGCCGGTAACTCCGGCCGGTTTCGTTGCTGTAGAGCGTCGGGAATGCGGGCCCGGACGAGGCGGGCCCGGTGGGCGGACGTTTCGGCATGGGGTGAAATTAACCCGGGCGGCGGCTGGGCGGCGGCTGGGCGGCGGCCGGGCGGGGGCGGACGGTCGGACGGTCGGACGTCGTGGCTTCTGGCCAAGGCCGATTCACCATGGAGCCGCTTCGTAGTCGGCGCCGGCGACGAGCAAACCGGGGGGGCGCGCCGGTTGCTCACTCGTCACTCGTCGCGCAATGCGATCGCGGGATCGATCCCGAGGGCGCGCCACGCGGCCAGGAGGGTCGCGGCCCCGAGGATCAGCACCAGCAGCAGTCCGGCGGCGAGCACCGCCGGCGGGTCCGGATGCAGATGCGGGATGGCCTTGAGCAACATGCGAGTTGCGAGGACGGCAAGTCCCAGCCCCAGCACGAGGCCAATCGAAGCAAACCGGGCGGCATCGTCGAAGAGAAGTTTCAGCAGATGGCGGGGCGCCGCGCCCAGCGCCATGCGTAGCCCGAGTTCCCGCCTCCGCGCGTCGATAGTGAGTCGAGTCAGCCCGTACAGCCCGAGGGCCGACAGTGCCAGAGCCACCGCCGCGAGGGTGCCCACGACCGTGGTCGCCAGCCGGCCCGGGAACAGGGGCAGCGAGGTATAGGCATCCAGCGTCATCGGCGTCAGGACCGGCAACCGTGGATCGGCCGCGGCGAAGGCGCCGCTGAGTGACGGCACCAGCGCCGTCGCTTCCCCGCGGGTCCGGACATGCAAGGTGAGTTCCGCAGCGCCCCACTGGGTCCATGGCACGTAGACCAGCGGCCGGGCGGGCTGGTCGAGTTCATCGAAGCGGTACTTGCCGTCGCCGGCCACGCCGGCGACGACGACCTCGCGGTCGCCCACGCGAATCCGCCGCCCGACCGGGTCGCCCAGCCCGAACCGCTTCACGAACGCCTGGTTGACCACCGCAACCGGCTGCCCGCCGGCCCGGTCGGCGTGGTTGATGGCGCGGCCGGCTACCAGGGGAATGCCAAGCAGTTCGAAGTAGGCGGGCCCGATCTCGTTCAGCAGCGCGGTGGCGGGCTCGCCCGGCCGCTGCTCGTACCCCGGCACGTCGAGGTCGGCTTCGCGATACCCGGTGAAGCCCAGCGGGACGAAACTCGCGATCGTCGCGTCCACCACCCCGGGATACCCCCGGACCGCTTCCAGCAGACCGTTGATGACGGTCCGCCGCTCCTCAGGGTCCTCGATACCGGCAAGGTCCAGGTCCGTGGTCACAAGCAGGACCTTGTCGGGTGCGGCAAAACCGCGATCGACATCGCCCAGCTCGAGCAGCCTCCGGGCAAAGATGCCGGTAGAGGCGAGCGCAGCGAGCGAGAACGCGATCTGTGCCGCGACGAGGCCGCGGCGCCAGCGGACCCGCGCCCGGTCGGGGCCCAGCCCGCCCCGGAGGCCCGAGGCCATGGCCTTGCGCACCGCCCCGAGGGCCGGCACCAGTCCGAATACGAGGAGAATGAGGGCCGTGATCGCCACCGCAAACACGATCACCCGTGCATCGAGCGGCGTGTTCACGGAGAGCGGCAGCGGGGAAGGCGGCAACAGCGCGGGGAACAGGGCGCGTGCCTTGACTGAAAGCAACGCTCCGAGCCCGCCGCCGGCCAGCGCTAGCAGCGTGCTTTCGGTAAGAAGCTGGCGCACCAGACGGCCGGGACGTCCTCCGATGGCAAGCCGCGTGGCCATCTCCACTTCCCGGGTCGCCGCCTGGGCCATCAGCAGATTGGAGACGGTGGCGCACACCACGACGAGCACGATGATCGCGAGACCGAGCAGCACTGCGAAGAGTGGGGCCAGCCGGCTCGCCGCGCCCACGTCGAGCGTCTGAGTGACCAGTGACACATCCTCACTCGCCGGGTACTGTGCCGCCAGGCGGCGCCCGATCCTGAGCGCCTCCGCGCGGGCCTGCTCGGGCGCGACGCCGGGGCGGAGGCGGCCAAAGGCCTGCAGCCAGCGATACTCGCGGTCCTGGAGCGCGGCCGGGGAGCCGCCGAGCGCCTCCTGGATCGGCAGCGGTACCCAAACATCGAACGAAAGACCGACGTAGGTGCCGGCAAAGCCCGGCGGGGCGACCCCGACCACCGTGATTTCACGGCCGTTGAGTTCGATCCGCCGGCCGATGACCCCGGACGACCCCCCAAACCGCCGTTGCCACAAGGCGTGGCTGATCACGCCTACGAAGCCGTTCCCGATCGCGCGGGTATCCTCCGGGCCGATCAGGCGGCCCAGCCGCGGGTTGACCCCAAGGACCTGGAAGTACTCCCCGCTGACCAGCATGCCCCAGAGCGGTTCGGTGCCGGGCCCTGATGCCGCGGCCCGCTCCCGCAGGCCCAGCCGGCGGATTCCGAACGCTGCCGTGCCGGCGTACGACGCGGCCTG
>JBFXBG010000183.1:0-6775 GCA_050183505.1 Gemmatimonadales bacterium
TTACCGCAGAGGCGCAGAGGGCGCGGAGGAACTCGCTGAGTCATCAACGCCGGTTCGGCTGTATTCCCGGGATCCCTCCGCGTGCTCTGCGCCTCCGCGGTGGAATGAACATGCTCGAAGGCCGTCCTGCTTGGCGTTCGTGCCGGACAGGCCCCCGGAATGCCGGGGCCCTGCTGCATGGGCCCTACCGCAGAGGCGCAGAGGGCGCCGAGGAACTCGCTGAGGCATCAACGCCGGTTCGGCTGTATTCCCGGGATCCCTCCGCGTGCCCCGCGCCTCCGGGGTGGAATGAACATGCTCGAAGGCTGCCCTGCTTGGCGTTCGTGCCGGACCGGACCCCGGAATGCCGGGGCCCTGCTGCATGGGCCTTACCGCGGAGACGCAGAGGGCGCGGAGGAACTCGCTGAGGCATCAGAGCCGGTTCGACTGTATTCCCGGGATCCCTCTGCGTGCTCTGCGCCTCCGCGGTGGAATGAACATGCTCGAAGGCCGGCCTACAATCCATTGACAACCCGCCGAATCCCCCGGTAGAGAGCCTGAACATTGAAGTTGATGATCAGGCCCAGCCGGCGATCCATGAGTCTGAGATATGTGAGGAGCTGTGCACGATGAATGTCTGCGATGCAATCTGCCGATTTGACTTCCACGACCACCAGGTCATCGATGAGGAAGTCGGCCCGATATCCGTGCTCCAGTAGCCGACCCTTGTAGCTCACGTGGATCGGGATTTCGCGCTGGAACTGCACTTTCCGGAGAGATAATTCATGATCGAGGCATGCGGTGTATGCCGATTCCAGGAGGCCAGGCCCGAGTGTCCGGTGGACCTCGATGGCCGCGCCGATAACGGCTTCGCATGCCGCGTTATGCATCTCGCGATCGGCAAGTAGCGGTGTCAACTGGGCCTCCTGTTGTGTCGAGCCTCCAGAGGGTATTTTGTGGCGTCGCCTTCCGCCAACCGTGATCACGCACCGGTAGTCCCATTAACGCCGTACCCCAGCGTCTTTGCGGTGAAAAGAGCCCTCTAGATGCCCGACAATCGCCAGCTTCTCGATCAGCTCCACCGCCTCCAGGCTCAGGCCGAGCTGGGGGGCGGGGAGAAACGCATCGCCCAGCAGCACAAACGCGGCAAGCTCACCGCCCGGGAGCGGCTGGATCTTCTGCTGGATCCCGGCAGCTTCGTGGAGCTGGACCGCTTCGTGGTCCATCGGGCCACGGATTTCGGGCTGGCGGATGAGAAGTATCTGGGCGACGGGGTGGTGACCGGTTCCGGCCGGATCGACGGACGTCTGGTCTACGTATTCTCCCAGGATTTCACCGTCTTCGGCGGCTCGTTGTCGGAGACCTTCGCCGAGAAGATCTGCAAGGTCATGGACCTGGCCGTCCGCAACGGCGCGCCGGTGATCGGCCTCAACGACTCCGGCGGGGCCCGGATTCAGGAAGGCGTGGCCTCCCTGGGCGGCTACGCCGACATCTTTCTCCGGAACACGCTGGCCTCCGGTGTCGTGCCGCAGATCTCCGCGGTGCTGGGTCCCTGCGCCGGCGGTGCCGTCTACAGCCCCGCGATCACCGACTTCGTCTTCATGGTCCGGGGCGTGAGCTACATGTTCGTCACCGGCCCCAACGTGGTGAAGACGGTGACCCACGAGGAAGTCACCTTCGAACAGCTGGGCGGCGCCGACATTCACGCCGGGACGTCCGGGGTGGCCCATTTCGCGCACGATTCCGAGCCCGAGGCCCTGGCCGCCATCCGGGACCTGCTGAGCTACCTCCCGTCGAACAACCTGGATGATCCCCCGATCCGCCCCACCGACGATCCGGTCGACCGGCGGGAGGAGTCGCTGCTCGGAGTGATCCCCGACTCCGCCAGCAAGCCCTACGACATGCACGACGTCATCCGGCCGGTGGTGGACGATCAGACCTTCCTCGAAGTCCATCGGGACTACGCCGGCAACATCCTGACCGGCTTCGCCCGGCTGGGCGGCCGGCCGGTCGGCGTGATCGCCAATCAGCCGGCGGTCCTCGCGGGGGTCCTCGATATCAACGCCTCGAGCAAGGCGGCGCGGTTCATCCGGTTCTGTGACGCGTTCAACGTTCCGCTGGTCACCTTCGTCGACGTCCCGGGCTTCCTTCCCGGCGTGGGCCAGGAACACGGCGGGATCATCCGGCACGGCGCCAAGCTGCTGTATGCCTATTGCGAGGCCACCGTGCCCAAGCTGACCCTGATCACCCGGAAGGCCTATGGCGGGGCCTATGACGTGATGAGCTCCAAGCACATCCGGGGAGATCTCAACCTGGCCTGGCCTTCCGCCGAGATCGCCGTCATGGGCCCCAAGGGCGCGGTGGAGATCCTGTTCAAGAAGGAGATCGAACAGGCCACGGATCCGGAAGCCGCCACCGCCCGGTTCGTCGAGGAATACACCGCCAAATTCGCCCATCCCTATGCCGCCGCGGCCCGGGGATTCGTGGATGACGTCATCGACCCCCGGGATACCCGGCCCCGGCTCATCGACGCGCTCCGGAGCCTGGCCACCAAACGAGACCGGAATCCGCCGAAGAAGCACGGGTGTATGCCCTTGTGAGGGCGGAAGGACGGAAGGACGGAAAGACGGGGAGCCTGGCGGGGCTTCCGCCTCGCTCCCCAACCGTCCGTCCTTCCGCCCTTCCGTCCTTCCGCCCTGTCCCGCGTGGGGCTCGGGGGCCGTCAGTCGTCCCCCTAGCCAGATGTCTCATCCTGCGCCATGTTATATAGGTTTCAACCCCCTTCTTTTCTGATGGCCTTGCTGCCTTCCAACCCGACCCGCCTCTGGCATCGCGGACTGTCCCTGGGCCTGGCCCTGGGAACCGTGCTGGGCAGCGCCGTGCAGGCGCAGGGCTCGGTGGATCCGTCGATTCCCGCGCGGGTCACCTTGCTGGAGCGGCAGGGGGAACGGGGCCTGGCCACCCAGATGCTGGGCCGGTACCTCGCCACCGCGCCGGATGACGGCACGGCCTGGTTCCACCTGGGCCGGTTCTATCTGGAAGACGAACGGGACTGGCATACCCGGGGGCACACCGGAGATCCCTCCGGTGCGTTCTATCTCGATTTTGCCGCACTGGCCCTGGACCAGTCGATCCGGCTGTTCGTGGATTCCGGGGTGGTCTACCGTCTCATGGTGGAGATGGAACGGGCCCGCATCTACCTGGAGCAGGCCGGCTGGGATGCCGCCCGCAACCGCGGCCCCGGAGATGATGCCCCGCCCATGCCGGGCTACATCCTCGAGCTCGGTGTCAACCTGCTCAATTCCTGCCCCGCCAACGGGGTGCTGCTCACCGGCTCCGACCTCGAGACCGTATCGGTCTGGTATGCGTCGCTGGCGGCCCGCCGGCGGCGGGATGTGCTGCCGGTCGAACCGCGGCTCTACACCACCGACTCGCTCTACCGCAGGCAGATCGCCCATGCGCTGGGAGTGGACCCCCGCCTGCCGGTCCGCCAGGCCCTGGGCCAGGTGGGCGAGCGGCGCCCGGTCTGCCTCACGCCCATGGCCGACACCGTGGCCGTGCCGTTCCGGGTGCTGGTGCCGGTCCGGCTGGTGCGGGTGGGCCGGGCCGACGCCCGGCCCACGTCGGATCTGCTCACCGTCACCGACCTGATCGGCGTGGAGCGCCAGGGCGGCACCGTCTGGACCGCCGATATCCGCCGGATCTACGCCGCCGCGGCCCGCTTCAACGAGCTCCTCTGCGGCGGTCTGCTCCTGCCACTCCGGGATCGTCCCCTGGGCGCTTGCGGCCGGTAACGGCGGGCAGGCGGGCCGGCGGGCCGGCGGGCGGTTTATCGGAGCACGCCTCCATTGGCGGCGGTCTGGATTCGCCCGGTTTTCACCCGTATTGCCCAACCGCTCGCCTGAGCGCTCCTCCCCCGCCTCAGACTGCCCGCCCGTCCGCCTGCCCGCCCGTCCGCCTGTCATGAACCGTATCCTCATCGCCAATCGCGGAGAGATCGCGCTCCGGGTCATTCGCGCCTGTCATGACGAAGGGCTCGAGGCCGTCGCGGTCTACTCCACCGCCGATCGGCTGAGTCGGCACGTCCAGGCGGCGGACCTGGCGGTGGAGATCGGTCCGCCGGCGCCCTCGGAGAGTTACCTCCGGATCGACCGGCTGATCGACGCCGCCCGGCGCACCGGCGCCGAGGCGGTGCATCCGGGCTACGGGTTTCTGGCGGAACGCGCGGAGTTTGCCCGGGCGGTGGTGGAGGCCGGGCTGGTGTTCATCGGACCGCCGGCCGCGGCCATCGAGGCCATGGGGGCCAAGACCGAGGCCCGTCGCCGGATGCAGCAGGCCGGGGTGCCCATCGTGCCGGGCACGACGGTGGCCGCCGCCGATGCCGCCGCCGTCCGGGAGGTGGCGGCGCAGATCGGGTTCCCCATCGTCATCAAGGCGTCCGCCGGTGGCGGCGGGAAAGGCATGCGGGTGGTGCGGGAGGGGGAACCGCTGGAGAGCGCCCTGGCGGCCGCATCGGCCGAAGCACTCAAGTCCTTCGGGGACGGCAGCGTGTATGTCGAGAAGTACATCGAGCGGCCCCGCCATGTGGAGATCCAGATCCTGGCCGACCACGAGCGGGTGATTCATCTGGGAGAGCGGGAATGTTCGGTGCAGCGCCGGCACCAGAAGGTGGTCGAGGAAGCCCCCTCGGTGGCGGTGAGTCCCGACCTGCGGCGCCGGATGGGAGCCGCCGCGGTGGCGGCGGCGGCCGCGGTGGGGTACCGCAGCGCGGGGACCTGTGAGTTTCTGCTGGCCGCCGACGGCAGTTTCTATTTCCTCGAAATGAACACCCGGATTCAGGTCGAGCATCCCGTCACCGAACTGGTGTACGGCGTGGACCTGGTGCGGGAACAGCTGCGGATCGCCCAGGGGCGGCCGATGTCCGGCGACCTGCGGCGGGAGCACCTCGCGCCCAGGGGCTGGGCCCTCGAATGCCGCATCACCAGCGAGGATCCGGCGAACGGATTCCTTCCGTCCACCGGCCGCATCACGTTCATGCGGGCGCCCAGCGGGCCGGGGGTCCGCTGGGATTCCGGGTTCGGGGCCGGGGACGAAATCACGCTCCACTACGATTCGATGCTGGGCAAGCTGATCACCTGGGGCGGATCCCGGGATGAGGCGATTCATCGAATGCAGCGGGCCCTGGACGAACTCATGGTGGTGGGGATCACCACCAACCTCCCTTTCCTGCGGCGGCTCCTGGCCGACGAGGCGTTCCGCCGGGGCGAGATCGATACCCAGTTCCTGGATCGCCGCCAGGATCTGATGGCCCCCGGCCGGCGGGAAGACCTGGTGCGGGTGGCGGCGGTCGCCGCGGCGCTGGCCGAGGACGAAGCCCGCCGGCAGCGGAAACCGGCCGTCGCCGGGCCGGCCTCGGGCGGGGACGGAGCCTGGACCCGGGCCGCCCGGATGGAGGGAGTGGGACGTGAGTGGTAAGCCGTGAAGCGGGGCAGGGGAAGCGGGCGCAGGGCGGTTCACCGTCCACGCCCGCCGGCGGTGGAACGGCCTCCCGAGACTGTCCGGATTCTGCGGATCGCCGCCGGTGGAGACGGGGTCGCCCGGCTGGCGGACGGGCGGGTGGTGTTCGTGCCGCGGACCGCGCCGGGGGACCTGGTCGCGCTGGCCGGCATCCAGGATTCGGCCCGGTACGCCCGGGCCCGGGTCGGAAGCCTGCTGGAGGCGGGCCCGGCCCGGACCGAACCGGCCTGCCCCCACTATGGGCGGGACGACTGCGGCGGGTGCCAGCTGCAGCATCTCCAACTTCCGGCCCAGCGCGAGGCCAAACGCGTGATCGTGGGCGACGCGCTCCGGCGGATCGCCCGGCTCGACACCGCCGATCCCGAGATCATCCCGGCCCCGGAGGCCTGGGCCTACCGCAGCAGGATCACGCTGGCGCGGGGCCCGGATGGATTCGGCCTGCATCACGCCGGCCGGCCGGACCGGGTGTTCCCCCTCGAGTCCTGCCTCATTACCGATGCCGGCCTGATGGAAGTCTGGCGGGTCCTCCGGACCCTCCTCCGGCGTCTGCCGCCGGATGCCGGGCATCTGGTGCTGCGACGGGACCGGACCGGGCACCGGCACGTGGTCGTCCAGACCGCCGGGGAGCGGGTCTGGGCCGGAGGGCCGGACCTGGCCGAAACGCTGCGGGAGTCGGGGCTTCCGGTGACCGTCTGGTGGCATCCGCGGGACGGCGCTCCCCGGGTCGTCGGGGGCGGCGCTTCCCCCTATCCGGCCACGGTGTTCGAGCAGGTGAACCCGGCCATGGGGGATCGGGTCCGCCGCTACGCCGTGGATCAGGCCGGACCGCTCGAGGGCCGTCACGCCTGGGACCTGTATGCCGGAACCGGCGAGACGACCCTCATGCTGCTGGAGGCCGGTGCCACGGTCGACAGCGTGGAACTGGATCCCCGCGCCGTCCTGGTGGCCGAACGGGAGATCCGGACCAGTCTCGGTGCGCCGCCCCCGGGACCGCTGCCGCAAGGAGTCCAGCTGTACACCGGCAGGGCGGAAGCGCTGACCCGGTCCCTGGCGCCGCCGGCCGTGGTCATCGCCAATCCCCCGCGGGCCGGAATGGAGGCGGCGGTGGTCGGGGCACTCCTGGAGCGGAATCCGGTGCGGCTGGTCTACGTTTCCTGCGATCCGGCGACCCTGGCGCGGGACCTCCGCCGGCTGGCCGCGGCCTTCCGGCTGGCCGCGGTCCGCTCGTTCGGTCTCTTTCCGCAGTCGGCGCTCGTCGAGACGGTCGTGTCCCTGGAGT
>JBFXBG010000184.1:0-6614 GCA_050183505.1 Gemmatimonadales bacterium
CGAGGACCAGGCCTTCCGCGCGGTGGTTCGGGATGAGTTGGCTCAGCCGCCTCCGGCGTTCGAAGCCAACGGCGCCGAGCTGCTGGACGAGGTCCTGCTCGTCATGTCCTGGTTCCGGCGGCATCCCGAAGCGCTCCGGCGGACGACCAGACTGGAGGAGTGGGGGGAGGGGGGATAGGGCGGGGTGCAGGGTGCAGAGTGCGGGGTGCGGAGTGCGGCGGACAATCAGGCTGAGACGTGGACCATTCCACATCTGGCGCGTCATAGCAGGTAGTATCTCCACTTCTCCATCATGATCCTGACCGGCTGCCCCGGGCCGCGCCGCGCGGCCGTACTCGCTCTGCTGCTCCTGCCGGCCGCGGCAGGCGGGCTGGCCGGGCAGGCGCCCGGGGTCCGGGCGGAACTGGCCGAATTCCGGGACTCCCTGAGCACGGTGACGGATACCGCGGGCCTGCGCCGGCTCGCCGACGCGCTTGCCCATCGCCGCACGGAAGATCCCGTGGCGGCGCTGCAATCGGCGCTCGCCACGGCCCGGTATGCCGCCCTGGCCGACGGCTGGCAGTTCACCCGTGCCCGAAAGGCGTTCGAAGCGGTGCGGGACCGGCATCCGGCCTGGCCCTGGCCCTGGTATGGCGCGGGCCTGGCGGAGGCCGGCAGGGGTGCCTGGCAGGCGGGAACCCCTGGGAACCTGGGAACCCGGGTGGGGTTCGGTGCCTGGCAGGCCGCCTGGCGGAAGCTCAACCGCGCCCTGGAACTCGACCCCGGGTTCGGGCCCGCACTGCTCGCCCTGGAGCAGACCGCACGCCGGCTGCGGGACACGACCCTGCTGCGGCCCACCCTGGATGCGTTCCGGCGCGGCGCGGCGCGCAACATTGAATGGCCGGCGGAACTCGAGCTTGCGCGGGGCCGACTGGAGCGCGAAGCCGGCGACCTGGATTCCTCGCTGGCCGCACTGGTCCGCTATCGGGACCGCGGAGACCATCCCGGCCTGGCGTGGCTTGAAATCGGGGCAACCCGATTCCTTCAGGACAGCGCGGACGGAGCCGGCGCCTACTACCTGGGCGCCTCGATGGATGACTCGCTGGGGCTGGCCGCCTACCGGCGCGATCTGGCCTATGTGGCCGACGACAGCTCGCTGACCGCGTTTGATCGCCTGAATGGAACGACCCGGCCCCGGTGGCTCCGGGATTTCTGGACCAGCCGCGACCGGCTGGACCTCAGGCCCGAAGGGGACCGGCTGCGGGTGCATTACCGCCGGATACATTACGCCCGGCTCCACTACGGGCTCGAGATCAACCGGCGGTACTATGCCAGCGGCGATGCCTACCGCTCCGGGAACGCGGAGATCGACGACCGCGGGATCATCTACATCCGCCACGGCGCGCCCGATCGCCTCATCAGTGCTCCGCTGTTCGCCACCGCACCCAACGAGACCTGGGTCTACCACCGCCCTGACGGCGATCTGCTGCTGCATTTCAGCGGCGGGGGACCGGGCGGCCGGCTGGAGCCGGGCGGCGACCTGCTCGACTACCGGCTGGTGCCGAGCATCCTCGCCATCCGCGGATCTCCCGGGTTCCGTCCGATGGACATGCTGCTCACCTCCCGGACTCCGCTCTCCAAGATCTACAGCGCGATGCTGGCCGGGAACCCCTACGCGCCGGCCCGGGAGCGGGCGATGGTCGAGGCCAGCATCGCCGTCGGCACCACGACCGACGACCACCCGCTCCGATTCTCCCATCCGCTCGACGCCGCAGCCGACCTGATCACCCTGGGCCGGAGCGAGTCGGGTTCGCTGCTCCACCTGATCTACGGGATCCGGCTCAACCGGCAGGACACGGCGGCCGCGGGACACACACTCCCGCTCAGAATCCGTCTCGCGCTGTTCGATGGCCGGAATCGCGCGGTCCGGTGGATGGACACCAGCCTGGTGCTCCACACCGCCACACCGGTGCGGCCGGGCCAGTGGATCCTGGGGAGTGTGGCGGTTCCGGCCCCCGCCGGAGCCTGGCGTTACCGGCTGGCGGTACAAAGCGACTCCGGTACCGGGCATCTCTTCCCGACGGACTCCGTCACCGTGCTCGACCTGAACGGGCCCCTCGCCCTCGGCGATCTGGCCATGGGGCGGCTGCCCGGCAGCCTGCTCTGGATCACGCCCTCGGGAGACACCGCCTTCGTCAGCCCGTTCCAGGTCTACCGGCCGGGGGAGCAAATGAGCCTGTACTACGAGGTCTATGGTCTGCGGCCCGGATCCCGGTATACGACCACGATCTCACTCATCGAGCGCAAACCCAGGCGGGACGGCGTGACCCGTCTGGCCCTTTCATTCGTGGAGTCGGGGCAGCCGGTCCAGCGGGTCAGGAGGAGTCTGTCGCTGGGAGAGTTGAAGCCGGGGCACTACTGGCTGGACCTGGCCATCCGGGACGAATCCGGCCGGGTGGAGCGGAGGCGCAAGGCATTTGATGTGAAGCAGTAGACCCCCGAGGCGGTCGCCGGCACGACGTCTCGGCCGCTTCCGGGAGATTGCAGATTGAAACCTCGCGCCGCATCCCTCCGTCCTGCCCCCATCTCCCTACTGCGAGGTTCACCTTGAAACTGACCCGGATGGCTCTCACCCTGGCCGCGGCGGCCCTCATCGCCGCGACCCCGGCTGCCGCGCAGGCCGCCCCCTCCGGCACCGATTCCCTGAGTCTGGCCCGCAAGTACACCAACTGGTTCTTTACCGGGCAGATGGACAGCGTTCTGGCGCACATGAACGAAAAGGGCCGGGCGTCCACCACCGCCGAGGAACTGATGCAGCGGCTCGATATGCTGACATCGCGGGCGGGCAACGAGGTGGCGGTCCTGGAGGAGAAGTTCGTCAAGCGGAACGGTCAGACACAGTACTGGCGGACCTCCCAGTTCGACAATTTCGACGAACCGCTGCTGTTCCGCTGGGTGATCCTCCCCAAGGGAGAGATCGGCGGCATGGGAATGGGACCGGCGAGCCAGGCCCCGCCGATCGACCCGGAGTGAGCCGGGAGGTCGAGGAGTCACGGGGCCACACGGTCGTGCGGACCGCGCGGCCTCTCGACTCGCCGACCGCTAGACCTCGATCGGTACCAGCCGCCCCCGCGGCGGGATGCCGGCTTCCAGTTCGATGATCCCCACCGAAGGCGGCAGATCGAACCGGCGTTGGCCCGCACCACCCGGGTTCATGACCGTGACGACCACATCCACACTGGTGAGCAGCGGCCGGTGGGTGTGGCCGTAGATGATGACCTCGGCATCGGGATAGGTCCGGTTCAGCGCTTCGGGCGTCGGTGAACCAAACTGATGCCCGTGGACCAGCACGAAATCAAATCCCTCGATCCGCTCCTGGATGAGCTCCGGCACCCGGTGCCGCACCTCCCACCCGTCGGTGTTGCCGTAGACCGCCTTCACCGGGGCAATGGCTTCCAGGTCCTCCAGCAGGGAGACCGGGCCGATGTCACCGGCGTGGAGGATGAGATCCACCTCCCGGAAGATGTCGAACACCTCCGGCCGGAGCAGTCCGTGGGTGTCGGAGATGATGCCAAGGCGCATGGAGAGTCGAGGGGTCGAGGAGTCGAGGGGCGAGGGGCGGGGGGCGGGGGGCGGGGGGTCGAGAGTATCCGGGGCCGGTGATCCCTGACTTCGTCAGCGCTCGAACTCCCTACCCTTCCCACCGTTTCCCGATTTCGATCTCGATTTCCAGCTGATCCAGGATCCGCTGGACGATGAAATTGACCAGTTCCGCGATGGCGGAGGGCCGGTGGTAGAACCCGGGGGAGGCCGGGAGGATCGTGGCCCCCGCCTGGGCCGCGGCCGTGAGGTTCTTGAGATGGACCAGGGACAGGGGGGTCTCACGGGGAACCAGGATCAGCCGCCGGCCCTCCTTGAGCGTCACATCGGCCGCCCGCTCCACCAGCGAGCGGCTGCTGCCCTGGGCCACCGCGGCGACCGTCCCCATGGAGCAGGGACAGATCACCATGCCCCGGGTCTTCCGGGAACCGCTGGCCGGCAGCGCGCCGCGGTCCCCGTCGGTGAACAGCGTGATGCTGGACCAGTCGCCGGTGGCCTTCCGCAGGGCCGCCTCGTCGGCGATGTCACATTCCTCCCTCAGAAGACGCCAGCCGTGCGCAGAGACGATCAACCAGATCGGGACCCTCGCCCCGGCCAGGACCTCGAGCAGCCGGCGGCCGTATGGAGCCCCGGAGGCCCCGGTAATCGCAAGAACGACCGGCGGAGAAGTCATTGGCCTCTGCGGTTCGGTGTGGGCAAATGGACCGGGTGCTTCGGGGCCCGCGGCGGGGGGGGCCGGCGCGGACGCTCGATCTTCTGTTCCTTCCGGCGCGGAACGGGACGGCCCTTCGGCCCGGGCCCTTCCCGCCGGCACGTCCGTTCACTGAGCATCAGCCCTCCAACGGCTCAATCCCCCAAAACCCCAATCCCCCAATCTTTCAATCCCTCAATCCCTCAATCCCTCAATCCCTCAATCTATTCAATCTCCAATCCCATACTCTCCCCACCGCCGGTCCACCGTCCGCACGATCTCCTCGGGCATGGTAAGCGGCAACGGGTAGCCTTCCTTCCAGGTGGCATCGATGCCCAGGCGGCCACGGTACACCGGGCGTGCCCCGATGAAGGTCTGCTCCGCGAAGATGAAGTCGCGCGCGGGATCGAAGCGGCTGAAGATCCCCCAGATGACGCTGGCGTCGTCCTGCAGGTCCACGTCCTCACTCACCGCGGCGATGATCTTCACCGTGCCGAGTCCCTCCCAGCGCACCAGGCGTTCGAGCACCGCCCGCGGTTCCCGGTTCACCACGATCACCAGGAATCCGCCGTCGAGCAATCGGTGGCGCAGAATCCGCCGGTCATGGCCGGCCGGGTCATGGACCGAGGTCGGCGGCGGGTCGGCGGTCAGGGGCTCTCCGGCGGCGTCGAAGATCACCTTGCTGCCCACATGCAGCCGGAACGAGGTGTAGTCCAGCGTGTCCAGCGGCGCAATCGGGATGAGGACCATCCGCTCTTCGGGTTCCCAGCGATACCACAACTCGCGCAGCAGGGCGCGGAAGTCCCGGGGATTGACCTCCTCCCGGAGCATGACCGCCACCTTGGTCAACGCCAGCTGCCCGGTACCGAGGAGATTCAGCGCCGTCTTGAGCACCTCCTTGGGGTGGCGTTCCTTGAGCGAGACCGCCAGGAGGTTGTGAAAACAGGCGTCGTCGTACGCGTAGAGGTCGATGATGTTCGGATTCACCAGCCGGATGAGCGGACCCACCAGCTCTCCCACGGCGATGCCCATGAACTTGTCTTCCTGCGGCGGTCGGCCCACGACGGTCGAGGGATAGAGCGGGGCCCGGCGCCGCATCACCTGCCGGACCCGGAACACGGGGAATTCCCCGGCTTCCGAGTAGTGGCCGAAGTGGTCGCCGAACGGTCCCTCCAGCCGGCGGACCCCGGCCGGCACCTCACCCTCCAGCACGAACTCGGCGCCCGCCGGCACCGGCATGCCCAGCACGCGGGACTGGACCATTCTCGTCGGGGATCCCCGCAGGAAACCGGCGAAGGCCAGCTCGTCGACGTCCTCCGGGAGCGGGAGGATGGCGGAGAGCATGAGAATCGGATCCCCACCCAGCACCACGGCGGCGGGCAGCGGCTGTCCCAGGCGTTCGGCTTCGAAGTGGTGCCCCCGGCCTCCCTTCATGCTCTGCCAGTGCATCCCGGTCTCCGCCGGTCCGAAGACCTGCAGCCGGTAGAGTCCGAAATTCCGCCGACGGGTACGCGGGTCTTCAGTCAGGGTGGGACCGAACGTGATGAACGGGCCGCCGTCCCGGGGCCAGCTGGTCACGTTCGGCAACCGGTCCAGCGCCGGGGCCTCGACCACTTCCTGCACCGGCCCATTCGCCATGGTGCGGACCCGCATGTGTCTGGCCCGGGCGAGGAACCCCCGCGCGCCCCAGAGCGCCTTGAGGGACGGAGGATTCAGGGCCTGGGCCGCCTGAACCAGTTCCTGCCCGATCACCTGGGGATGCCGGCCCAGCGCCAGTTCGATCCGGTCCATCGACCCGAACAGGTTCATGACCAGGGGAAACGCCCCCCGCCCGGGCCGCTCGAAGAGGAGCGCCGGCCCGTTCCGCCGGATCACCCGCTGCACGATCTCCGACACTTCCAGATGCGGGTCTACCTCGGCGGCAATCCGCCGCAGTCGACCGGTCCGTTCGAGCTCGGCCACGAAGCTCTGGAGGTCGGGGAACGCACCGCGGCGGGCTGAGGGCATGAAGAACGTGAAGAGTGAGAAGTGAGAAGGGCGGTACCGGCGCCTGATGTCCGCGTCAGATCACCCGGTCGATCAGCGCAAAGGCAAACACGGTGACGGACATGACGGCGTTCATGGTGAAGA
This sequence comes from Gemmatimonadales bacterium, assembly GCA_050183505.1. GTDB lineage: Bacteria > Gemmatimonadota > Gemmatimonadetes > Gemmatimonadales > GWC2-71-9 > JBFXBG01. The sequence goes on from JBFXBG010000184.1 coordinate 6,401, forward strand.
ACGCCGCGTCGAGCCGGGAGAGGTCGTCATGCCGGACCAGCCGGTGTTCGTAGAAGAGTATCCCGGCGGCCACCGCGACGCCGGCATAGTACCATATCCCGAAGCCGGCACCGATCCCGAAGGCCACGAGCGCCGGAATCGTCAGCCCGTGCAGCAGCCGGGCGAGCAGAATACTGCGGTGAACGCCCAACCGGACTACCGCGCTCCGGATCCC
>JBFXBG010000185.1:0-6598 GCA_050183505.1 Gemmatimonadales bacterium
TGCACGCCGGCCCTGAGGTCGGCGTGGCCAGCACCAAGGCGTTCACCAGCCAGGTGGCGGCGCTGGCGCTCATCACGCTGCGGTTCGCCCGGCTGCTCCACCTGAGCATCCTGCAGGGGCGCGAGTTCATCCAGCAGCTCAAGGAGCTGCCCGGGCTCATCCGGAAGACGCTGGAGCAGGCGCCGGCGGTCGAGCAGCTGGCGGAACGATTCTGGCGCTCGTCCAATGCGCTGTATCTCGGGCGCGGCGTGAACTTCCCGGTGGCGCTCGAAGGCGCGCTCAAGCTGAAGGAAATCTCCTACATCCACGCGGAGGGCTATCCCGCGGCGGAAATGAAGCATGGGCCCATCGCCCTGATCGACGAGAACATGCCGGTCGTGTTCATCGCCCCCAATGACGCGGTGCACAACAAGATCGTCTCCAATATCGAGGAGGTCAAAGCCCGTCACGGCCAGGTCATCGCCATCACCAACGATGATGACGGCGAGATCGAACGGCTGGCCGATGCCACGGTGACCATCCCCGAGACCAGCGATCTCCTGACTCCGATCCTCACCGTGATCCCGCTGCAGCTGCTTTCCTATTACGTCGCCGTGCGGCGCGGCTGCAACGTCGACCAGCCGCGGAACCTGGCGAAGTCGGTGACGGTGGAGTAACGGGCTGAGGACCGGGATGGAAAGCTGAGTTCTACGGAACATGGGGAACTGCCGGGGCCGCGAGTCATCGCGGCTGCTTCGGGACACCGGCAGATTCCCCGCCACCATGACGACGGGCGGTTGGGCCACGAGGCCTGACCGCCCGTTGTCGTGTCGGCGCGCGCGTTGTGGAAACATCGTCGGCGCTTTAGCTTCGCCCCTGATTCCTCAGGGCACCGTCCCCGGTCTTCAACTCCCGTTGGCCATGCGTGTCGTCCTCCAGCGTGTCTCCCAGGCGTCAGTCACCATCGATGGCCGGCCGGCCGGCCGGATCGAGACCGGGTTCTGCCTGCTGGTCGGGTTTACCCACGGCGACACCGGTGCCCGGGTGGACTGGATGGCCGACAAGATTGCCGGGCTGCGCCTTTTTCCCGATCCCGACGGCAAGATGAACCTGAGCCTGGCCGAGGTCGGAGGCAGCGTGCTGGTGGTCTCCCAGTTCACCCTGTACGGTGATACTCAGAAGGGCCGGCGGCCTTCGTTCGTCGACGCGGCCAGACCCGAGGCCGCCATCCCGCTGTACCGGCGGTTCATCACCGCGCTGCGGGAGCGGGGACTCCGGGTGGAGACCGGAGAGTTCGGAGCGATGATGGACGTGGCCCTGGTCAACAGCGGGCCGGTTACCCTGGTGCTGGAGCGCAATGCATGACCATGGAGCCGCTGGTCCTGGCCTCGTCCTCTCCCCGGCGGCGCCAGTTGCTGGAGATGCTCGGAATTCCGTTGATCGTCCGGCCCTCGCACATCCCGGAGACCCGCCGGCCGGGGGAGCCGCCGGTGGAGTATTCCCGCCGGCTCGCCGGAGAAAAAGCCGCCAGCGTGACGGGGGGCCTGGTCCTCGGCGCCGATACCATCGTGGTGCTCGACGGGGAGATCCTGGAGAAACCGGACGACGCGGCCCACGCCCTGGATATTCTCCGCAAGCTCCAGTCGCGCACGCACCAGGTTGTGACCTCGGTGGCGCTCCGGTCCGATGGGCGAACCCGCACCCTGACCGACATCACCGCGGTCACCTTTCGCCCCGCGGCGGACGACGTCCTCCGGGCGTATATCGCCACCGGAGAACCCATGGACAAGGCCGGCGCCTACGGCATCCAGGGCTACGGCGCCGCCCTGATCGAACGGGTAGAGGGGGACTTCTTCGGGGTCATGGGACTCCCGGTGCGGCTGGTGCTGGACCTGCTGGCCGAGGCGGGGCGGCCGTACGGGTTCGGGGAAGAAGTGAGAAGTGAGAAGGGAGAAGGGAGAAGGGAGAAGGGAACGGGGTGAGCCGTGTGCGGGAATGCAGCGGTGAAGGTAGACGGTGAACGGGCAGGTGGGTTGATGTTCCTTGTGCGGTGGTGAGCTTCCGGGCCTGCCCGCCTGCCCGCCTGCCCGCCTGCCCGCCTGCCCGCCTGCCCGCCTGCCCGCCTGCCTCTCTTCACTCCTCCTGCGCCAGCCAGGCGTCGGCCTGAGTCCGGTAGACGGTCAGTTTCCGGCGCCCGCAATGGACCACGTCTTCTTCTTCCAGCGCCGCGCCTGCCGGCGACAACCCGGCGGAACGGCTGGCCCGCCGGTGGACCCTGGAGCGCGTCACCACGGCGATCGCCCGCCTGCCGGAGGACTACCGGATGGTCTCGGCGCTGTATTTCCTGGAAGATCTCTCGTACCGGGACATCTCGTCGATCCTGGGCTGTCCGGTCGGCACGGTCCGGTCGCGGCTGCACCGGGGCCGGAAGCTCCTGCGCCGGTCCCTCGCCGGCGTCGCCGAGGATCACGGGATGGGCTGAGACCTCACCCGGACGAACCGGCCCAATCTATTGCGGACGGACGGGGGCACAGTCGGGAAACCGACAGTGGATGGCGTTGACGCCGGTGGCAGGGTGGCGAGGCAGGGTCGTGGACGCGCCGGCTACGCACGGATCTTGTACACCGGCACCGGCTGGTTCCGGTTCTTCACCGACAGCGGTTCGATCGCCTCGGCCGTGGGCTTGTTCTTCAACTGCTCGTAGAATCGCTGGCTGATCAGGATCTCTCCCCGATCGGCCCGGCCGCAGAGGCGGGAGGCGACGTTGACCGAGTCGCCGATGACGGTGTACTCCAGCCGGCGGTGGCTGCCGATATTGCCGGCGAAGACTTCGCCGTAGTTGATCCCGATGCCGATGGCGACTTCCGGCTGGTTCTCGGCCTTCCAGCGCACGTTGAGCGCGGTCAGGGCCTGCTGCATGGCGATCGCGGCGCGCATGGCCCGGTCGGGATCGTCCTCGTGCGCGATGGGAGCGCCCCAGAGGGCCATGATGGCGTCCCCGATGAATTTGTCCAGCGTTCCCCCGTGTTCGAAGATGATGTCCACCATCTCCGTGAAGTATTCACTCAGAAGCTTGGCGATGTCGTCCGGGCTCATGTCCTCCGACAGGCGGGTGAAGCCCCGGATGTCGCTGAAGAGCACGGTGATCGGCCGCTTCTCCCCTCCCAGCTTCACCGCGGCCTGCATCTGCGCGATCTCCGCCGCCACGTTCGGGGCGAAATAGCGCTCGAAATTCGACCGGACCAGCGCTTCCCGCTGAATCCGGTCGGCGTAGCGCGTGTTCTTGATGCCCACCGCCGCCAGGCCGCCGAAGGCGATCAGGAACTGGAGATCCTCCGGGCTGAACGTATCGATGGCGGTCAGGCTGTCCACGTAGAGAATGCCCAGGACCTCTTCGCTCGACGCCATGAGCGGGGTCGCCATCGCGCTCCGGACGCTCTGCAGCATGATGGACTGCCCCTTGAAGCGGGTGTCGGCCGCCGCGTTCTCCGAGATCAGGCCGACCCGCTCCTCCACCACCTTCGAGGCAATCGACCGGGGTACGTGCTGGAAGGTGGTATCCCCCAGCCGGCTCTTGGAGATCTTGGGGTACAGCTCGCCCGAGGATTCCTCCCGGAGCAGGATGGATACCCGGTCCACGTTCATGACCTCGAAAGTCATGTCCACGACCCGGCTCAGCAGCCGGTCCAGCTCGAACTCGCCCGCCAGCGACTGGGAGATGTCCAGCAGCAGCTTGAGTTTGGTGGCCTGGCGCTCTTCCTCCCGGATGCCCTGGACCCGGAGCTGCCCCACGCCCGAGGGGCTGCCGTCGAGGTCGGTAAGCTTGGCGAGCTCCGACGGCGCGCTGCCGCTCACCGCGATCTGGCGCACGATGGTCCCGCCCGGCACCTGGTGGGGCTGCGGGGTCGGCGGGATCTTCGCCGCCGCATCGGTGCCGGTGAACTGGAAGGTGACCTTGCCGAACGTGACCGTGTCGTTGGGCCGGAGCGTTCCCTCGCTCACCCGGGTCCCGTTGATGAAGGTCCCGTTGGAGCTTTCGAGGTCCTTGACCCGGACCGAGTCTCCGTCGAGGCTCAGCTCGGCATGCCGGCGGGAGACCGTGGGGTCGATGACCGCCAGATCGCTCGTGACGGCCCGGCCGACGACAACCACCCGATCCGGGGGCATGACGTAGGTCTGGTCCCCGTTGATGTGTACCAGCCGGTAGGTGGGCATAGGGTTAGCGAATATAAGGGCAATTCGCGCCGCCTGACAAACGCCGCCGCCGGCGTCCTGAAGCGCCCGGCAAACGCGACCCGAAGTGAACCGCGGGCGGGGCCTATACCCGGCTTCGGGTGGCCAGCGCCAGGGCCCTGAGCACGGCGCCCGCCTTGGCTTCGGTCTCCCGCAGTTCCATCTCCGGGTCGGAGTCCGCGACGATGCCGGCGCCGGCCTGGACCCAGGCGCGCCCGTCGTGCAGCACCGCGGTCCGGATGGCGATGGCGGTGTCCAGCGACTCCGCGCCCCACCCGATATAGCCCACCGCACCGGCATACGGCCCGCGCCGCACCGGCTCCAGCTCGTCGATGATCTCCATGGCCCGGACCTTCGGCGCGCCGCTCACGGTGCCGGCCGGGAAACAGGCCGCGAGCGCCGCGACCGCATCCAGCCCGTCGGCCAGGCGCCCCCGGACCTCGCTCACCAGGTGCATCACGTGGCTGTACCGCTCAACCGTCATGAGTTCCCGCACGGTGACCGAGCCGAACTCCGCGACCCGGCCGACGTCATTCCGCCCCAGATCCACCAGCATGAGATGCTCCGCCCGCTCCTTGGGGTCGGTCCGCAGTTCCTGTTCCAGGCCCGCGTCCTCCTCCGGGCAGCCGCCCCGCGGCCGGGTCCCGGCGATCGGACGCACCGTCACCTCCCCTCCCTCCACCCTGACCAGCACTTCCGGAGAACTGCCCAGGATCCAGATGTCGTCCAGGTGAAGGTAGAAGAGATACGGCGCCGGATTGAGCGCCCGCAGATGGCGGTAGGCCAGAAACGGATCCGGTGCGGGCAGCTCCAGCCGCCGGGAGAGTACCGTCTGGAACGTGTCGCCGGCCCCGATCAATTCCCGGATCCGGGCGACATCACGCTGAAACTGCCCGGGTGGAGTGGGTGAGACCGGTTCCGGCACCGCGTCACCCGTTGCGGTACCGAGCGGCGCCAGCGCCGAGGGCGCCGCGAGCCGCTCGAGCCAGTCGGAGATCCGTGCCTCAGCCGCGGCCAGCGCCTCCGCTGCCGGCTCCTCGGTACCGGCGGGCAGTTCGATCACATGAATGACCGTCGCCCGATGGAAGAGATTGTCGAGCACCAGCACCGTGTCGGCCAGCATCAGGACGGCGTCGGGCAGCCCCCGATCGTCCGCCGGCGGGGCGGGCAGCCGCTCGATGGTGCGGATGACGTCATACCCGATGTATCCCACGAGTCCGCCCGCGAACCGGGGCAGGCCGGGGATCGAGAACGGGGGATACCGGCGGAGCGTGGCCGCCATGTGCTCCAGCGGGAGAATATCCTCCCCCACCAGCGTCCAGCCGCCGCCCGGGTGCCATGATTCACAGCGGCGGCCGGTGTAGCGATACACCGTTCTCGGGGCGGTCCCCATGAAGGTGTAGCGGGCCCAGCGTTCGCCGCCTTCGAGTGATTCGAGCAGAAAGCCGTATCCGCCGCGGTGGAGCTTGGCGAAGGCGGACACCGCGGTGTCTCCGTCGAGGACGACCTCGCGGATGACGGGGAAGATCCGAGCCGGCTCCGGCGGATCGGGAGATTCGGGGATCGGGGACCGTGCCATCATCTGGGCGCGACGACCAGATAGGATCCCGCTCCGGAAATCGTCGCCTGCAGGTTGTCGGTGGCGGGACGGGTGGAAGGCAGGAGTCGAAACACTCCGGGGCTTTCCTCCCGCGCGATGACCAGGGCGCGCTCGAACGCCGCCGTGTTTCCGTAGCGGCGGGTCGCGTCGGCCGGCGCGGAAAAGTGAATCGGGTACTTGAAGACCAGCACCGCCGGGGCGGCCAGGGGTTGCGTCGTCGTGATATCCAGGCCGTAGACGCCGGGCCGGGGCACCAGCGTGATCCCGACCGAATCGGCGGCTGCGGCCGCCGGCGCGAACGCGCCCGCCGGCAGGTGCAGCTCGGCGAACACGGTGTTGTCGGGCGGAGCGTGCCGGAGCACGATGGTCCGGGCCAGTCCGGGGGCGAGCATGGCCGTGGTATCTCCCGGTGGAGCCCCCCAGGCCTCCAGCAGATACAGCCGGCTCAGCGGACGGCTGCCCCCGCCGGCCGGAGCCGGCTGGCCGGGGGCTCCCGCCGGTGCGGGTGCGGAACAACCGGTCGCCAGCACCGCGGCGGCAAGCGTTGTGACGGTCGCGATTATCTTGATTCCGTCGGCCCCATGGCCCCGGCTCCTGATTCCTGGCACCTGATACCTCCCTCGGGCCCGGCCGGACGATGCCGGCCTGCCGGAGTGAACCGTCGTGAGTCATGCATGCTCGTGAACTGTGCGCGTCTCGTGTCCGGCTGGAGAGTGGCGCCGCTCCTCGGGGCGGCACTCGCCGGAACGGCGCAGCCCGCCGCGGCCCAGCAATGGAAACGGCCCG
>JBFXBG010000186.1:0-6574 GCA_050183505.1 Gemmatimonadales bacterium
AGATGATACTTGATGTCGAACCGAGTGTGGGCGGAGGTCCGATAAAGCTCCATGACGTTGAAACCTAAAGGGGTCGCCTGAAGGCGAGGGCTTCACTCCCTCCCATCGGGAGACAGTGAGAAGTGAGGAGGGAGAAGGCTGGTGTGGCGCCCGGCCGTCCCGGCCTCACTCCCCTTTCATCGCCTCCACCGGACTGATCCGGGTCGCCCGGCGGGCCGGGAGAAGCGCGGCGCCCAGGGCGGTTACCAGAAGCAGACCGACGACCCCGGCAATCGTGAGAGGATCGGTGGGAGAGACCTGATACAGCAGGCTGCGGAGAAAGCGCGTGGTCACGAGGGTGATGCCCAGGCCGGCGCCGATTCCCAGCAGGCTGAAGTTGAGCACCTGAGCCAGCAGAGCGGACACCACCCGCCGTTCGCCGGCACCCAGGGCGATCCGCACCCCGATTTCCTGCCGCCGCTGGGCCACGGTGTAGGAAAGTACGCCGTAGATCCCGAGGGTACCCAGCATCAGGGCCACCGAGGCAAAGGCGCCAAGCAGCATCATGGCGAAGCGCCGGCGGGCGTTGCCCTCCCGATAGAGGTCGGGGACGGTTTCCATCCGGTGGATCGGAAGTTCCGGATCCTGGTCCCAGACCGCCGCCCGCAGGGCGCCCGCCAGGGATTCAGGGGACCGGTCGGAGCGGACCCGGACCAGGATGGTCGTCCACGTGAGCCACTCCCAGGGCTTCTGGTCGAAGGGGAGGTATATCGCCGGCGAGGGCGGCTGGTCGGCCCCGACGATCCGGGTGTCACCGACCACACCGACGATCTCCATCCACGGACCATCGGGGCCCTCGAAACTGATCCGCCGGCCGACCGGATCGGTTCCCGGCCAGTGCAGGCGCGCCAGCGCCTCGTTGATGACCACCACGGTGGGTGCATCCGGCCGGTCCCGGCTGTCGAAGACCCGGCCCCGGAGCAAGGGAATACCGGCGGTCCTGAAGTACTCGCCCGATACGGCCCGGAGGTTCTCCGGATCTTCCCGGCCGCTGGGATTGGTACTGGGACGTCCCTCGATCGCGAAGCTGAACGTCATTCCGTACCCGCCCCCGGGCGGCTCGGAGGTCCCGGCCGCACGCTCGACGCCCGGCAGCTGCTCGAACCGCGCGATCAGGTCCCGATAGAACGCCTGCTGAGCCGGCATACCGGCATACCGCGCCCGCGGCAGATCGAGAAACACCGCCATCATGCCGGCGGGTTCGAAGCCGTAGTCCACCTGCCGCAACTGGTCAAAGGAGCGGAGCACCAGGCCGGCGCCCGCCAGCAGCACCATCGACAGCGCGACCTCGGCCGCCAGCAGGGCGCTCCGAAGCCGGGTCCCCGCCGGGCCGCCGGCGTCCCGCGCCGTTCGCAGGCTCGCCTGCAGATCGGTCCGCGCCAGGCGGAGCGCGGGGAGCGCCCCGAACAGCAGCGTGCTCACCACGGTTGCGCTGGCCGCGAAGCCCAGCGCGGCGAGATCCAGGTGCACCGTATCGAGTCGGGGAATATCCGGCGGGGCCATGGCGAGGAGCCCGGCGAGGGTGACGCGCGCCACCACGATCCCCACCAGTCCGCCGATCGCCGCCAGCACCGCGCTCTCGGTGAGCAGCTGGCGGACCAGCCGGCCCCGGCCCGCACCCAGGGCACCCCGCACCGCGATCTCCCGCTCCCGGGTAACCATCCGGCCCAACAGCAGATTGGCCAGATTGGCGCAGGCAATGACCAGCACCAGGGCCACCCCGCCCAGCAGCACCAGCAGCAGCGGGCGGACGGCCGAGACCAGGTCGGTTTGCAGCCGGGTGACGTTCACCCCCCAGTCCGTCATGTACTGGGGGTATTCCAGAGAGAGCGCATGGGCGATCCCCGAGAGATCCGCCTGCGCCTGCTCCAGTGAAACCCCGGCGCCGAGCCGGCCCACCACTCCGAGATTGTGACTCCGGCGCGAGGTCGGGTCGAGATCCTCCGTGGTGTACGGGCGCCAGAGATCAACCGACGCATCCGGGAAATCAAACGCCGCCGGCATGACACCGACGACTCGATACCCGCGATCGTCGAGGAGAATGGTCCGGCCGACAACCGTGGGATCCGCTCCGAACTGCGTCCGCCAGACGTGATCGCTCAGAACCGCGACCAGCCCGTCGCCCTCGGCGTCGCCGGGGCCGAGGGACCGTCCCCGTTCAGCCGGTACCCCGAGCAACTCCATCAGTGAGGGGGTGAGGTCGACCACCTGCACCTGGCGCGGCGTCCCCTCCCCGGTCAACGCCACACCGTAGGGCCAGCGGTGCGCCCCCAGGGCGGTGAAGGTCGAGGAACGGTTCTGCCAGTCGAGGAAACTCCCGTCTGAGACCACGTTCCGGTCATTTCCCCGGGGGGAGACCTCGTAGATCCGCACCAGCCGCCCGGGATCGGCATACGGGAGCGGCTGCAGCAGAACCCCGTGAATCAGGCTGAAAATGGCCGTGTTGGCCCCGATGCCGAGGGCCAGCGTGAGGATGGCGACGAGGGCGAACCCCGGGGCGCGTGCCAGCAGCCGGACGGCGTACCGCAGATCATCAAGCACCGTGGCGAGCCGCTCGACGCGCCGCCCCCGGCTCAGGCTCGCCTGATCGATCTGCCGGCACTCCCGCCGGGCGCCGGCGAGATCGCCGAACTCGGTCCGGGCCCGCTGCCGCGCCACCGCGGGGTCGATGCCCTCGCGTTCCAGATCCGAGGCGCGCATCGCGATGTGCGCCTCCAGCTCCGCATCCACGTCCGCCTTGATATCCGGCCCCCAGAAGCGGAGATACCTGCGCCACATCGGTTCGGGTCGCATGGCGGGCTCAGGCCGGCTGTTCCGCCGCGGTGAGCACCCGGCCGATCAGCGCCGCGTACCGGGTCCATCCGGCGGTCTCGGCCCGCAGCGCGCGCCGGCCGGATGCGGTCAGGTCATAGTATTTGGCGCGACGGTTGTTGTCGGAGATGCCCCAGTGCGACGCCACCAGCCCGCGGGCCTCGAGCCGGTGCAGCGCCGGATAGAGCGCCGCGTCCTCGATCCGGAGCTCACCGTCGGTGGCCTGGCGGAGCCAGTTCAGGATGCCGTAGCCGTGCCGCGGCCCCCACACCAGCGCCCGCAGCGCCAGCAGATCGAGGGTACCACGTACGACGTCCAGTTCGGGGGGCATGGCCGCTCTCCACTAAGAATCTTAGTGGAGTATGGGGCCACGGCTCCGCGAGGTCAAGGGTGGCGAGTGCAGAGTGCAGAGTGCAGGGTGCAGGGTGCAGGGTGCTGAGGCCGTCCCCGGTTCACTCGCTCCCGTCCGCCCTCACCCTCACCACCCTCACCCGGCTGCCATCACCGACCGGCTCGGTCCAGGCCAGCAGGGCCACGCCGTCCTGCAGCGCCAGCAAGTGCGGATGGTGCCCTCCGGGGGCCTTCAGGTCGAGAGGCCGCCCGACCACGCCGTCCGTCCCCACCAGGGCCAGCGCGATGCCGGGGTCCCCGGATTCCAGCACGTCCCAGGCGACCAGGGTTTCCGCTCCCATGGGAGCCACTGCGGTATGCGCCGTCGGGACGGTCTCGCCGGTCACCAGGCCGACCGGCCGTTGCAGAATTGCGGTGCCGTCGGGGCCGATCCGCTGGTAGAACACTCCCGCCGCACCCGGCTTGCCGGTGAACCAGGCCACGTGGATCGTGCCGCCGGAATCCACCGCCATGGCCGGGCCGGTATGCGGGCAACCGGGATACACCCAGCCGTCCACGTTGACCCGCACAGGTGCGGAACCCGGAGCCGCCCCGGCCACGACCACGTCCCGGATGTTGCCGGGAAAGTGCCGGCGCCAGGCGCTCATGACGCGCCCACCGGGCCCGCGGGCCAGTGTCACCCGGCAGCAGGGACACACCTGTCCCCAGAGGGGAGTGTTCCGGGCCGACCAGCTCGCGCCGAAGTCGGTGGAGGTCGCGGCATAGATGGCGGCATCCGGTTCGCTGGTGGGATCGGCCTCGGTCGAGTGATCCCCATGATGGACCTCGAGTGCGGACCCCCCGCGCTCGTCGAGCCAGGTGACGACCAGTCCGGAATCGCCGCTCCAGGCGGCCCCGTGGAACTGGTGGCTCACCGGGACCCCGGTGGTGTCATCGTTCAGGGTCCGCGCGGGCGACCAGGTTGCGCCCCCGTCCGCCGAGCGGGAAAAGCGAATCATCGCGGCGGGCCACTTGCGCCCCTCCACCCTGATGCTGTTCGGCCAGATCATGCCCACCCGCCCACCCGGGCCGGCGACGAGCCGCACCGAGCTCTCCGCGTGCGGGCTCACCTCGCCTTGTCCGGCTGCAACCAGCACGGGCGTGGTCCAGGTCGTTCCCTGGTCCGCGCTGCGGGAGAAATAGAGGCCCCAGCCATCCCCGGCCGTCCCGGCCCAGGCCATCAGGGCATCCCCGTTGCCGGGATCCCGCGCGAAACCGGGATCGGTCGACGAAGGTTGAGCCGCGAGGGCTTCGAAGGCGACTGGTTCGGCCACCGGGCGCTCGGCGGCGCAGGCGGTGGCCAGCAGCAGAACGGCAAAGCGGAAACGCATGAGTCAGGACTCGTGGGTCAGGGGTTTGGGGTCCGGGGCCGGGGTGGATCGGTGGTGAGAGCGGGCAGCCCGGCGGCTGCCCGCCCCGCCGGGTTGCCCGCTATTTTCCCCACCTCACCCCGGCATACACCGCCCGTCCATCCATCGGCTCGAAGTACTTGCCGGCGGCATTATCGACCTGCACCGACGCCGAGCGGTGGGAGTTGGTGAGATTCTGCACCGCGGCAAAGGCGGTGAGGCCACTCGCGCCGATGGTCCACTCTGTCCGCAGGCCGAGCGTCAGCCAGGAACGGTTGCTCACGGTATTGGCGCTGTTCACGGCGTAGGACTCGGGAACCCATTCCAGCGACGGTGCGATGCTGAGCCCCGCCGGGTGGACATACCGCACTTCGGTGACGAGATGGTGTTTCGGCGCGCCCGGGATGTCGTTCCCATCGAACACGCTGTCTTCGACGAACCGATACCGGGCGAAGGTATAGGCGGCGCGGATGGCGATCACGTCGCCGGCGGCCGTGAAGATCGGGCCCGGAATCGCGTAGCTGCCGCCGAGCTCGAGCCCATAGTGCCGGGTCCGGGGTGCATTGCGGTAGGTCGGGACGGTGAAGCCGGCCCCGGGGAACGGCTCGACGTTGGCGTTCAGGATCTCGTCCCGCAGTTCGATGTCATACACCGAGACGTCCCAGCGCCAGCCGGCGGCGGCGCCGCGGGTGCCGAGCTCAAACTGCCAGGCGTCCTGGCCCCGGAGGTTGATGAACCCCGGAACCGTCAGGCTGTTGAGTTCAAGCAGCAACGGCGGCTCGTAGCTCCGGCTCACGTTGGCGAACAGCTCGCCCCGTGCGGCCGGAAGATCATAGACGACACCCAGCTTCGGCTGCACCGGCTCGAACGTCCGCCGGTCGGACTGGTTGCCGTCGTCCAGGAAGTGATCGGTTGCCTTCCGTACGCTGTGGTCGAGCCGGAGTCCGGCGATGACCGACAGCTTCGGCAGGACGGCCAGGGTTTCTTCGGCATACAGCGAGACCGACGTGACCTCGTCCTTCTGGTCCTTCCGCAGCTGGCCGTGACTGCCCTGGATGTTGTCGAACTGCCGGTTGTCCATGTTCAGGTAGGCGGCCTGGAAACCGACGACGAACCGCTGCCGCCGCCCGCCGATCGAGCCGTCGTTCTCGTACCGCGCCTCCACCCCGTAATCGCGGCTCTGCTGAGCGATCACCCGGAAGATCGGATGGTCGATATCACGGTACTGGAAATAGGGGCTCAGCTCCACCCGCTGGCTGGGCGAGAGCCGGGCCCGGAGCTGCAGGCCGAGATGATGCAGGTCATAGTCCCGGCCGTAGCGGTTGGCCCGGTTGGCCGAATCCGCCGCGGTCGGATCGGCGGCGAGCCGGGCGGCGGTGAGCGCGCCCGGGAGATGCTCGCGGACGCGGGCAAAGAAATAGAAGCTGCGGACATCCACCCCGGGAGCGAGCAGCAGCCCCAGATGCAGATTGACCCGGTCGCGGCGCTGGTCGGACCAGTCACGGTAGCCGTCCAGCGAGGTCCGGGCGTAGCTGCCGTAGTAGTCCAACCCGCCGGTCCGCCCGCCGGACGCACCCTGCGCCTTGTAGAAGCCGAAGCTGCCGCCCTGGGCGAACGCCTCCAGCCGGTCGGCGGTATATCCCGTACGGGTATGCAGGTTGATGGCGCCGCCCAGGGTCGAGCCGCCATAGCGCAGGGCGTTGCTCCCCTTGTAGACCTCGATCGTCTCGGTGGTCAGCAGTTCCAGCGATTCGAAGTCGGTGAATCCGTCGGCATTGCGGTAGGGCATGCCGTTGACCAGCAGATTCACGCCGCGGGCGTGGAAGTTGTTGCGCAGCCCCGATCCGCGGATCGAGATCTGGCTCTCATCGGCCGCGCCGAAGCGCGGCTGCACGTAGACGCCGGGGACGAAACCGAGGACATCCTTGAGGTTGGCCTGCCGGCTCTGGCGGATCTCCCGGGATATCACGAGCGCCGTCGCGCCG
>JBFXBG010000187.1:0-6517 GCA_050183505.1 Gemmatimonadales bacterium
CTGTCGTTTAGGCCGAAGGTAGAGTCGCTGCGGTGTTCTCTGCGCCTCTGCGCCACAGCGGTGAAAATAACACTGGCGATTCCTGAACCGCCGTCCGTTGTTAAAGGTGTTCGGGACCGCGGCGTCGGATTCCGGTGGATTGAACCTGACCGCAGAGGCGCAGAGGAACCGCGGAGCGATCGCCGCTGCCGCGGTGAAAAGAACACTGGCCAGTCCTGAACAGTCGTCCGTCGTTTAGCTGAACTCAAATCCCGAGAGGAACCCGTCCGTGAGCAAGGTCCCTTCCGACATCGCTATCGCCCAGGCCGCGAAGCTGCGGCCCATCGCCGAGGTGGCCGCCGAGCTGGGGCTCACCGCCGACGACATCCTGCCCTATGGCCGCACCAAGGCCAAGATCAGCGCCGAAGCGGTCAAGCGGTACTCGGCCAGCCCACGGGGCCGGCTGGTGCTGTTCACCGGAATCAACCCGACCCCCGCGGGCGAAGGGAAGTCCACCTGCACCGTGGGCGTCGGCCAGGCCCTCCGGAAGATGGGGAAGAAGACCCTCATCTGTATCCGCGAGCCCTCGCTCGGCCCGGTGTTCGGTGTGAAAGGCGGCGCGGCGGGCGGCGGCTACGCCCAAGTGGTGCCGATGGACGAGATCAACCTGCATTTCACCGGTGATTTCCACGCCATCACCTCGGCGCACAACCTGCTCTCGGCCATGCTGGACAACCATATCCACCACGGCAATGCGCTCGGGATCGATCCCCGGCGGATCACCTGGCCCCGCACGATCGACATGAACGACCGGGCCCTGCGGCACATCGTCGTGGGCCTGGGCGGCCTCAACGGCGGGCCCAGCCGGGAAGACCGGTTCGTGATCGTGCCCGGCAGCGAGATCATGGCCATTCTCTGCCTGGCGACGGACCTGCCGGACCTGGAACGGCGGATCGGCCGGATCATCGTCGGGCTCACCCGGGAGAAGAAACCGGTGACCGCCGCCGATCTGAAGGCGGCCGGCGCCATGACGCTCCTGCTCAAGGACGCGATGCTGCCCAACCTGGTCCAGACGCTGGAGGGCGGGCCGGCGCTGGTGCACGGCGGGCCGTTCGGCAACATCGCCCACGGCTGCAACTCGATCGTCGCCACCCGGCTGGGCCTGGGCCTGGCCGACATCGTGCTCACCGAAGCCGGCTTCGGCGCCGATCTGGGCGCGGAGAAGTTCTTCAACATCAAGTGCCGCTTCGGCGGGCTCAATCCGGAGGCCGCCGTGGTGGTGGCCACCGTGCGGGCGCTCAAGATGAACGGCGGTGTCAAGAAGGACGCCCTGGCCACGCCCGACGTGGCCGCGCTCAAGCGCGGGCTCGTGAACCTCGAAGCTCACGTCAAGAACGTCCAGCAGTTCGGCCTGCCGGTGATCGTGGCGGCCAACCGGTTCATCACCGACTCGAAGGAAGAGCTGGATACGCTGCTCGAAGCGGTCAGCGGCTGGGGCGCCCGGGCCGCCCTGAGCGACGTGTGGGCCCGCGGGGGCGATGGCGGGATGGCGGTGGCGGAACAGATCCTGGCGGCATTGGAGGAGAAGCAGGCGGCCTTCAAGCCGCTGTACGACAGCAAGCTCGGCATCAAGCAGAAGATCGAGACCATCGCCCGGCGCATCTACGGCGCCGAAGGGGTGGACTACACCGCCGCCGCGGAACGGTCCATCGCCCAGTGCGAGAGCATGGGCCTGGCCGACACGCCGGTCTGCATCGCCAAGACCCAGTACTCCTTCAGCGACGATCCGTCCAAACTGGGCCGGCCGACGGGCTTCCGGATCACCATCCGGGACGTCACTCCCTCCGCCGGCGCCGGGTTCGTCGTCGCCCTGGCCGGTGAGATCATGACCATGCCCGGCCTCTCGAAGACCCCGGCCGCGGTGAATATCCGGGTGCTGGAAGACGGGACGATCGAGGGGCTGTTCTAGGTGGGGGCCCGGCTCCCGGCCCCCGACCCCCCGTACCCGGTGCCCGGTGCCAGGTACCCGGCACCCGGCACCCTGCACTCTGAACCCTGAACTCTGAACTCTGAACTCTCAGCCCCCATGCCCCTCTCCTCCGTTTCCACGCCCAAGGCGCCCAAGGCCATCGGCCCCTACAGCCAGGCCATCATCATCGGCGATCTGGTCTTCACCGCCGGTCAGATCGCCCTCGATCCCGCGAGCGGCCAGATGGTTGAAGGCGGCATCCGGGAGCAGTCCGAGCGGGTCATGAAGAACCTCGAGGCGGTCCTCGAGGCGGCCGGGTCCGACATGTCCCGCATCGTCAGGACCACGGTCTACCTGACGGACATGGAGGACTTCGCCGAGATGAACGAGATCTACGGCAAGGCCCTGGGCGGCCACAAACCGGCCCGGTCCACCGTGGCGGTCTCGGCGCTTCCCCGGGGCGCCCGGGTGGAGATCGACGCCGTCGCCACTCGCTGACCCGTAGCGATGCCGGTCATGACCATCCGCGCGGCGGTGATGCCGGGTCCGGGAGAACCGGTCGAGATCCGGGAGTTTCCGTCGCCCCGGGTGGAACCGGGCGGGCTGCTTCTGGAAACCATCGGGAGCGAGGTCTGCGGGACCGACGTGCATCTGCACCACGGGCGCCTGGCCGGGGTACCGTACCCCATCATCCCGGGTCACGTGGCGGTCGGCCGGATCCTCGAATCCAGCGGCGTCGACCGGGACGCCCTGGGTGATCCGATCGGCCCGGGGGACATCGTCACCTACTACGACGTCCACGAGATCTGCAACAACTGCTGGCACTGCCTGGTGGCCCGGCAGCCGAACCGGTGTCCCCATCGGCGGGTCTACGGGATCACCTACTCGGCCGGCGACGGGCTCCTGGGCGGGTGGTCCGAGCGGATCTATCTGCGGCCCGGCGTCCGGGTGCTGCGTCTGCCCGAGGGGGTGGCGCCGGACGATCTGATGGGAGGCGGTTGCGGGCTCTTCACCGGGTTCGCCGCGGTGGAACGCAGCACGCTGGCCATGGGAGACACGGTGGTGGTGCAGGGTGCCGGCCCGGTCGGCCTCGCCGCGGCCGCCTTCGCCGCGCTCCGGGGGGCGGGCCGGGTGATCCTGATCGGCGCCCCGAACGACCGGCTGGCACTGGCAGGAGCGCTGGGGGCGGACGAAACGGTGTCGCTGGCCGATGAGCCGGCCGAAGCCCGGGACGCGCGGGTCCGGGACCTCACCCGTGGACGGGGGGCGGACGTCGTCATCGAGGCGACCGGCAACCCGCGCGCCGTGCCCGAAGGCCTGGCCATGCTCCGGGACGGCGGTGTCTATGTCATTGCCGGTCACTACACCGATACCGGCGAGATCCCGCTCAATCCGCATCGGGACATCAACCGGAAGCACGCCGAGGTCCGGGGCCAGTGGGGCACCGACTTTCATCATGTCGTCCGGGCTCTGCAGATGCTCGGACGCCACCATGCGCGGCTGCCGTTTGCGCGGGTGATCGGGCGGCGCTACCGTCTGGACCAGGCCAACGAGGCGCTGGCCGACGTCGAGGCCCAACGGGTGACCAAGGCCCTGATGGTGCCCTGAGCGCCGGTGCTGCCGGTACCCGGCCAGGCCCGCGGCTTCACTGTCCGAACGTTCGGGTGTACTTGATCAGCAGCGAGGCGCGGGCGGTCAGGGGGACAGTTGGTGTGGTGCGGTCGCGTTCGAGGTTCATCTGGTGTCCGATCACGACCCAGAGATCGTGCCCCTCGCGCATGTTGTAGCGCAGCCGCAGGTTCCCGGTGGCGAGTCTGGCCAGGCTGTTGAACTGGAGGACCGCGCTGAGTGAGAGCTGCGGCGTGGCCGATGCCAGCACCCGGATCCGGGCGAGGCGGGACCATTCGCGTTCATCACGATCGGGGAAGTCCACCCGGTCCAGCTCCAGATCGGCCGAAACACGGAAATGCTCCGAGGCGCGCCATTCCGGCGTGAGCAGTACGGAGTAGAGCGTGCCGTCGTAATACTCGCCCGCCCGGATACTCCCGCCGATCACCGCCCGCGGTCCTGTCGATGCCGTCATGGTGAGCTGGGCGAATCCCGCCACATACCGTCCCGCCGGGACGACCGTCTCCGGCGTCGGGGCGTATGGGCTGAGGAGGTCATCCTCCTGCCGCGTGGCAGTGAGCGTCCAGGTGGCGCCGCCGGGGGTTTCGAGCGCAACGATCGCCTCGCTCGTGGCGCCGTCGAACGTGCCGGCGGCGTTGCGGTAGACCAGCCTCGTCGTCACGCTGGTCCGCAGCTGGTGCCCGGCGGGTGAGACCGCGCGGCCGTAGCCGAACTCGAGGTATGGCTGGACCACATCGAGGCGTTCCACATAGCCCAGGGCCGGAGTGTACCTGGCGCCGGTGGTCGTGAGCGCCGTCCGGTACCAGAGGCCTCGATTGCGCCGGCGGGCGAGGTCCAGCCGGATGGAACCCCGCGGCAGCAGGCCCCGGTCCGGTCCGGCTCCCGCGTCCCCGGCCAGGGTGGCCACGGCAAGCCCGAGATAGTCGTCGCCTCCCAGATGCAGGTCCGCGTCGGCGGCGACGGCGGCCTGACCGGCGTCGGAGGAGATCAGTGACGTGACCATCATGCCGGCCCAGGATCGCGAATTCAGCACGCCCCGGCGGAGACGCAGCACGCCCAGGTTTTCCCGGGTTCCGGCAGGGGTACGCCCGGTCTGGGCGTCGAAGATGCCGACATCCCAGCCACCGACCCGCCCGACCAGCCTGGCCCCGCCCAGCAGGCGCACCTGCTCGCCCGCGTCGGTGAGCCCGACCCGGCGGCTGTTGAACAGGAGGTCCTTCCCGCCGGTCCTGACCTCGAAGGTTCCGGAACGCTCGACGAAGAACTGGCGTCGCTCGGGATAGAACAGCGGAAACCGGGTCAGGTTGATCCGCTGGTCGTCCACTTCCGCTTCGGCGAAGTCGGTATTGGCCGTAAGGTCGAGCGTCAGGGCGGGGGTCAGCGCCACCTTGGCATCGCCGCCGACCTCCAGCCGCCCGTCGCGGGCCCAGGGGGAAAGCGCGGGATCGGGCGCGCGGGCGCCCTCCAGTCCGGCCAGTACGTAGGGGCTCACCCGCAGGCTCCGCCCGGGGCGGATGTTCTCGACCGATACCCGCTGCCATCGGGACGGCTTCCACAGGGCAAGCGCGTTGTTGGGCGCGATCGAAGGGAACGTCACCCGCTCGTTCGAGTGCGCCGTCAGCCGGTTGACGCTGAGCCCGAATACCACCTCGCCGTCCCGGGGCGCGAATCGCAGGGTTGAGAACGGTATGCGGAACTCGGCGTGCCAGCCGTCGGGGCCGCGGCGGGTCGCCAGATCCCAGACGCCGTTCCAGGCGGGGCTCAGGTTGTCGCTGCTCTGGGCATCGCCGCTGACGCTCCAGTCGTTCCGTTGTCCGCCGGGCGTGGTACTGAAGGTCAGCGCGTTCTGCCGGTCTCCGAAGGTGTCCAGCAGGACGTTGACGAAGTCGCCGGGGGAGTCGTCGTCCCGGATCATCGAGCTGGCGCGGACGCCGCCGGGATGCGCCTCCCAGGCATCGATCACCACGTACAACGCTTCGGCATCGTAGGCCACCCGCGCCACCGTACGTTCCGTCGGGGTCCCACCGTAGACCGGGAGATAAACGGTGAACGGGAGCGGGGTCACCTGCTGCCATGCCGCATCGTCGCTCCGCCCGTCGACTCGGACCGGCCCGGTGAGGCGGGGAAGCGGCCAGACCGCCTCGCGGCTCGCCGGAAGCGCCGTCGGCCTCGAGGACAGCTGCTGCGCAGAGCCCGACACCGCGGTACTCAGGCCCGCCGCCAGAGCACCGCTCGCGACCAGCCCGGCCCTCAGCGTCGCCGCCCCGGCCCGCTTCAGGCAGCCTCCGCGGTCCGCTGGACCTGTTGGGGGACCGGTGGGGTCGCGTCGTGGTGCGGCTGCAGAATCTCCATCACCGGTTCGATCGGTATCATGAACGGTCGGATGTACACGCGCTGGATCAGTCGGATCATGGTCGGCTCCTTGGACGGCCCCGAGGATACATCTCATGCGGTCTAGCGAGAAGTTCCACTTACATTATTTTCAGTGTACCACTTGGACCGACAATTCTTCGGCGGCCGGCGGCTCGTGTCCGTGGGGGCGACCGACAATTCTTCGGCCGCGGCGCCGACAATTCTTCGGCGCATCCCGGCTGCGGTTGTCCCTTCACCTGTTTCCCGGACACATGCCCAGGCGATCCTCCACCATCGGTCTGACTCTGCCGCCGCGGGATCCTCGAGCCCCGGCCCAGCTCTGGCTCTACCGCTCGATCCGAAACGAAATCCTGGAGGGACACCTGCGGCCGGGCGCGCGCTTGCCGGCTACCCGGGATCTCGCCCGTGAACATGGCCTCTCGCGCGGCACCATTGTCAGCGCGTTCGACCAGCTCCGGGCGGAGGGGTACATCGAGAGCGCGCTCGGGTCGGGGACGTACGTGAACAAGATCCTGCCTGAGGAACTCCTGCAGATCCGGGGCAGGCGGCCGGCGCGGTCGCGCCCGC
>JBFXBG010000188.1:0-6429 GCA_050183505.1 Gemmatimonadales bacterium
CGGCGTTCGGCGGGGGGCTGAACTACGCGTCGGGGAACTTCAGCGTGGGCTTCGACTACGCCTACAAGTACCTGGGGATCCTGGGCGGCACCAACTTCTTCAGCTTCTCGATCGGGTGGTAGGGAGTCGAGGGATTGAGGGATTGACAGATCGAGGGATTGAAGCTGGCTTCCCTCAATCCCTCAATCCCTCAATCCCCCAATCCCTCAATCCCTCAATCACATCAGCCCCATCACCGCTTCACACACCGTCTCCCCGTTCCCCGCTTCCCCCCGAACGTTGTCCAGCCGCTCGATGGCCCTGGCATCGTGGCCGTAGAGGTCCTTGCGGAACTGCACCACTCCGTCCTCGACGAACGCCGTGAGATACACGATGTAGATCGGGACCGGGTTCTTCAGGATGACCTGCTGGGGCGGGGTCGTATCCCTCAGCGCCAGGCGGATCCGGGCCGGGTCCCAGTCCGCCGTCCCTTCCAGCGCGTACTCGGCCAGCGCGGTCGGCCGCTGCACCCGGATGCAGCCGTGGCTGAAGTTCCGCCCGGCGCGAAGGAACAGGTTGTTGGCCGGGGTGTCGTGCAGATAGACGTCGAACGGGTTCGGGAACATGAACTTGACGTGGCCGAGTGAGTTCTGCCCGCCGGGCTTCTGACGGATCAGGTAGCGGAAGTTCTGGGTGTCCACGGTGGCCCAGTCGATGGTCGCGGGATCGATGACCTCCCGGCCCCGGAGCACTTCATAGTCGTGGCTGGACAGGTAGGCCGGGTCGCGCCGGGCCAGCGGGATGATCTCTTCCTTGATGATCCTGGGCGGCACGTTCCAGTAGGGCCGGAACACCAGGAAGCTCATGGTGTCGGAGAAGACGGGCGTGGGGTTCCGGTAGTCCTTGCCGACGATGACGCGCATCTCCAGCGCCAGGCGGGAGGAGTCGTACGCGTAGAGCCGGAAGTCCGGGATGTTCACCAGGATGTACCGCGGTCCGGGGTCGGCCCCCAGCCAGCGATAGCGCTCCATGTTCAGCTCGATCTGCCGGACCCGCGTACTGGCCGGGACGTTCATCGCCTCGATGGTCTCGAGCCCGACGATGCTGTCGGGGTCGAGGCCGTGGCGGGCCTGAAACCGGGCCACGGCCCCCGCCAGCCGGCGGTCGTACCGGAGCGAATCGGAGGGAGCGATGCCGGTATCGGTGGCCATGCCCGTGGTCGAATCGGCGTCCCCGGTGGCACGGAGCCGGCGGACCAGTGCCGGAACCAGCGGGTCCTGGCCGCCCGGCTTCAGGCGGTCCTGCGCGGGAAGGGGAACCGTGTCCCATCCGCCCGTACGCTGGATCCCACGGTAACGGGCCAGGGCCTGCGCCAGCTCCAGGTACTGATGCTGCCGGGGGACGAGCGGCGTGACCATCTCCGGGAAGTTGGCGCCCCTGATCGCCTGCCGGATCAGACTGTCGACCTCCCCCGCCCGGGCCGGGATGAGCCAGGCGCTGTCCACGGCCGAGGGATGCAGACCCTGGTAAAGATCGGTGCCGTAGTCGATGAAGAGCCGGGTGAGACGGATTTCCCCCGCGGCGAGGCTGGCGAGGTCCGTGTCTCCCGCCGCGTGGACGCCACGCAACGCCGTTGCCAGTTCCTCAAGATTGTAGCCCGTGAGGCGGAGACCCTGGGTCTCGGCCGCGCAGACGGACGCGACCAGATCCCGGGCCTGGGGTGTCGAGCCCGACAGGTGGAGCCAGACCGGGCGGTACGCCCGGTCCTGATAGATGGTCCGGATGAGCTCCGCCCGGCTTCCGCCGACCTGGGAATCCACGGCCTCGACCGCCTGCCGCAGCACGGCGGCAAAGTCGGCCTCGGTCAGCGGTGGTGGAGGAGGCGGCTCCTTGCCGCAGGCGAGGACCGACGCCAGCAGAACCGGCCCAAGCCGGCGGAGGGTGATGGGGGACAGGCGCAAAGGCACAGGGTCCGAGAGCGCGGCAATCGGGGGAAGCTGGAGGAGAAGTGAAAGGGGGCCCAGGGAGACGGCCGGGCCGCCTTTCACCCCTCACTCCCGCGTTCCTAGAGGGCGATCTGCAGCCCGCTGGTGAAGATCCGGTCGGTCTTCTTGAACCCGGGCTCGGGGAGATTATCGAACCGAATGGTGTAGCCGAGTTTCAACGCCAGACTCTTCGCCAGCGGTGCCACCAGGCTGGTTTCGCTGTTGAGGCGATAGTCGTCCGTTTCCTCCAGGTTGGGCAGAAACTCGACCTGCTGCTGGAAGTAGGCCGCCTCGGTCAGCGAGCGCTTGTAGCTCGCGGCGGCTCGCCCGGCGGTGAAGTTCTGGTCGATGTCCGTCGTGCTGCGCTGCTGGATCAGCGACACACCGGCCTCGAAATCCAGGTGGTTCTTCGGGCCCTGGACGGCCCTCAGGGCCAGGCCGGCGCCTTCCTCGAACCGGCGGGCAATGCCGGCGAAACGGTTCCGCTCGTAGTTTCCCAGGAGGTATCCTCCCCAGACGCCGGAGAGCTTCCGGTCGGCACGAACGCCGCCCTTGAGCTGGTTGGCGGTGGTGGTTCCGTCGCTCCGGCTGTAGACGATTCCGAAGGTCTGGCCCAGAGTCCACGGCCCGGCGGTGTAGGCAAGTTTCTCGCCCAGGCTCAGGGTCGTCAGGTCGCTGTTGCCCGCGGCGTTGACGAAGCCGAGGTCGGTGACGAGGGACCAGGGCCTGGCGGGTTGCTGGGCCGCCAGCGGCGCGGCCAGCAGGACGGCGAACCCGAGGGTGGTACGCAACATGAGTGTCGGCTCCTTCCGCATCACGCGGTCTTGAGGTCGGCGGTGCAATGGCCGCAGCGGATCGCCTTGATCGGAACGGGCATGACGCAGAACGGGCATTCGCGCGTGGTCGGCGGCGGCGGGGCCGCTTCCTCCTTGCGGCGAAGCCGGGCGAAGCCGCGGACGACCATGAACACCGAGAAGGCCACGATCAGGAAGCTCACCACCCTGGTGATGAAGACCCCGTAATTGAGCGTGACCGCCCCGGCACCCTGGGCCTCCTCGAGCGTCGCATACGGCGCGGCGGAGCGGGCGCCCTCCTTCAGAACCACGAACAGATTGCTGAAGTCGACATTGCCCAGCAGGAGCCCGATGGGGGGCATGAGCACGTCGTTCACCAGAGAGGTGATGATCGTCCCGAAGGCCGCGCCGATGATGACACCGACCGCCAGGTCGACGACGTTGCCGCGCATGATGAACTCGCGGAAGTCTTTGCCCATCTTCATTGCCTCGCTGAGAGGGTACACGGAGGGCCCGGATTCGCCCCGCCCAATCTAAGCGGATTCGGCTCGACGGGACCGGTCCGGACACGGGTGGACACTGAACGAAGGGCCGAGCGCCGGAGCGCCGGCCCTTCGTCGGGTCCGTGGATGACTAGCCGAGTCGGTGGAGTTCGACCCGGCGATTCTGGCCGCGGCCCTCGTCGGTGGTATTGGGCGCCACCGGATCATCCGGGCCATACCCCCTGGCCGTCAGCCGCTCGGCCGCCACGCCCTGCTCGATCAGATAGGCCCGCACCGCCTCGGCCCGTTCCTGCGAGAGCCGGAGATTGTACGCCCGGCTTCCCCGGCTGTCGGTGTACCCGGCGACCTCCACCCGGACTTCCGGGTTCCCGTTGAGCGACTCGGCCACCCGGTCCAGCACCGTCTTCGCCTCGGCGGTCAGCACCGCCTTGTTGAATTCGAAGTTCACCCCTTCCAGCACCAGCGTCGTGGTGTTCTCGGCGAACAGCACCGGGCAGCCGCGCCCGTCGACCTGCGTACCGCGGGGCGTGTTGGGGCAGCGATCGTCCGGATCCATGACGCCGTCGCCGTCGGAGTCCTTTGGCAGGGAACAGCCCCGGGCGTCGACCTGGTCACCGGCGGGCGTGCCGGGGCAGGCGTCGGCGGCGTCGGAGACCCCGTCGCGGTCGCTGTCGAGCGGGCAGCCGCGCGCGTCGACCCGCGTGCCGGCCGGCGTGTTGGGGCAGGCGTCGTTGGCATCGATCACGCCATCCCCGTCCGCATCCCGGGGCAGGGGGCAGCCGCGGGCATCGACCCGCTCGCCCGCGGGCGTGCCGGGGCAGGCATCGATGTTGTCGGTCACCCCGTCGCCGTCGCTGTCCTTGGGCAGGGGGCAGCCGCGGGCGTCGACCCGCTCACCGGCCGGGGTGTTGGGGCAGGCATCGAGCTCGTCGCTCACGCCGTCCTTGTCCCGGTCCCGGGGCCCCCGCGGACCGAAGATCAGGCTGATCCCCGCATTGGCTCCCCAGTTCCAGTAGCTCCTGCCGCCGGCGACATCGCTGTTCGACATGTAGTCCCCGGTGGCTTCCAGCCGGGCGGATGCAAACCCGCGTCCCAGACGGATGCCCAGCAGCCCCCCGACGCCGTTGTCGCTGGCGTTGGCCACACCGCCGTACTCATTGTGGGCCCAGCGTCCGCCGACCAGGATGGCGAGATCCTGCCCCCAGGGCAGGTTGTAGGTGAGGCCGGCGTGGATCGGCACATAAGACACGTTCCCCAGGCCGCCGCTTGGAACGGTGACGTAGGACGCGTCGCCTTCGATCGCCAGGTTCCGAAGAAAGAAGAAACCGATCCGGCCGCCGAAGCCCGCGCCGTCGTCGATGCCGAGCTTCGTGTCGAACCAGGTGTAGCGGCCGAAACCGCCCAGTTCCACCGAACTGCCGGCTTGAGCGGCGGCCGGTCCGGTCGCCAGCAACGCCGCGAGTCCGGCCACCAGCAGGCTACGTGAAGACATGCGCAGTCTCCCTTCCTTTATGCGTTCAGAGATTCGGGGACCCCAACCGGGGCAGCTATGGGGCATGACTCAGAACGGGGTCCGGTCCGCCGCGGCCGTGGCGGTGATCGGAGCTTCCCGATGGGGGATACTACCCCGTTCAGGCGGAAAAGGTACCCGGTGGGGTGCCTGAACCGCCATGACCGGGATCACGGCGGCCCGGATCGAGAATCTCCCGGATCCGGCCGACTAGGGTGGCGGGCGTGAAAGGCTTGGCAATGAAGGGAACGGCCGGGTCGAGAATGCCATGGTGGCCGATCATGTCATCGGTGTAGCCGGACATGTAGACCACCGGAAGCCCGGGGTGGGTGACGGCCAGGCGGTCGGCCAGCCACTTGCCGCTTTCCCCGCGCAGGACCACGTCGGTCAGGACGAGGTCCACCCGGCCCGGATGCTCGTGGAGCAGCAGGAGGCCCTCCTCGGCCCCGGCGGCGGCAAGCACCAGACATCCGGCGCGCTGCAGGGTCGTGACGATGAGGGATCGCACCGCCGGCTCATCCTCGACCACCAGGATCGTGCCGCAGCCGGCCCCCGCGATGCGCGCCGCCGTCCGGGGCGGCGCCGAGTCCGGGGTGTCGTCCGGCAGTCTGGGGAGAAGAATGGTGAAGCTGGTGCCCTCGCCCGGGCGGCTGGCCACCATGATCCGGCCTTCATTCTGGGTCACGATCCCATGCACCGTGGCGAGCCCCAGCCCGGTGCCCTTGCCCTGTTCCTTGGTCGTGAAGAACGGCTCGAAGATCCGGGACAGCGTGGCTTCGTCGATTCCGGTCCCGGTGTCCCGGACCTCGAGCAGCACCTGCCGTCCGGGCGGGCCCGAGCCGCCTCCGATTCCGACGTTCCGCGTCTCGATGGTGATGGTTCCACCGTCCGGCATGGCGTCCCGGGCGTTCACCACCAGGTTCATCAGGATCTGCTCCACCTGGCCCGGGTCCATGCGCACCGCGCCCAGGTCCGGTGCCGTCCGGACCTCCAGCCGGATGTCTTCGCCCAGCAGGCGGTCGAGCATCTCCTTGAGGCCGGCGACGACTTCGCTGAGCAGGATCCGGCGGGGATTGGCGTTCTGCCGCCGGCTGAACGCGAGGAGCTGGCGGGTCAGATCGGCGGCGCGGCCGGCCGCATTCCGGATCTCCTGCAGGTCCCGCGTCGTCGTGCTGTTCTCCGGGGTCTCCTCCAGCAGCAGATCGCTGATCCCGATGATGGCGGTCAGGACGTTGTTGAAATCATGCGCGATCCCGCCGGCCAGACGGCCGACCGCTTCCATCTTCTGGGACTCGCGCAGCTGGCGCTCCAGCTCGGTCCGTTCGGTCATGTCCCGGGCGATGATCGACGCTCCCAGGATGGCACCCTGGTGATCCCGGATGGGCGACATCGTGATGGCCACGACCAGGCTGGCGCCGTCGATCCGCAGCCACTCGCTCTCCATCCGGGCCACCTGGCCCTGGCGGATCCGGCCCTGGAGGTTCCGCCACTCGTCGAGTCGTTCCTCGGGCAGCAGCTGGTCCATGGGCCGGCCGACGATCTCTGCCGCCGGGTATCCGAACAGCCGTTCCGCCCCCGCGTTCCAGCTGGTGATTGACCCGTCGAGCGACTCGCTGATGATCGCGTCCTCACTGGACTCGACGATCGCGGCCAGGAAG
>JBFXBG010000189.1:0-6397 GCA_050183505.1 Gemmatimonadales bacterium
GGATTCTCCGGGGCCTCGCCTTCGAAAAGCTGGGCCAGCCGGATGCGGCGGCCACCGAGTACCGGGCCGTCCTGGCCCAGTGGAAGTCCCCGGATCCGGTCCTGAACCGGTACCTGCGGGAGGCCCAGCGGGGGCTGGCGCGGACGGCGGGCGAACTGAGAGAGCGCAACAGCTGAGGGGTCCGGCACGGCCCGGGTTCATAGTCCGCCGTCCGCCGGCGGATTATCTTTATGTGGGGTCAGGGAAGTGATGATCGCGGCGGGACATCCGTCCCGTCGAGGAAAGTCCGAGCTCCAGAGGGTAGACTGCCAGGTAACGCCTGGGCGCCGGAAGGCGACGGACAGGGCCACAGAAAACAAACCGCCTCAAACGGGGTCACCCCCGGGATGGGTAAGGGTGAAAAGGTGGGGTAAGAGCCCACCGCGCCGGTGGCAACACCGGCGGCATGGCAACCCCCAGTCGGAGCAAGGCCAAATAGGCGGCGAGGTGTGACCCACACCGACCATCCCGAACCGGCACGCCCGGGGAGGGCAGCCGCGGGTAGGCCGCTTGAGGTGGCTGGCGACAGCCATCCCAGAGAGATGATCATCCCGCCGCGCGAGCGACGGAACAGAACTCGGCTTACGACCCTGCCCCGCTCCCGGCCGCCGGCGCCTCAACGGGCCTGCGGCCGGGTCCGTTTCCAAGCCTCTCTTGCCCCGGTGGGGCCGGGGGGCGACTTTTTCTGGGTTTTCCCGGACAGCCTCCATGGCCCCGACTGGCAAGAAAGACGCGCCGGACAAGCCCTATCCGGCCACATGGGAGAACGTGGCGTACCTGCGGGTCTTCCGGACCGCCGCGGAAAACTGGGAAAAGGTGACCAGCTGGCGCTCCGAAATGGTCAAACGGGGCTGGAAGCTGCTCCGTGTTTCAAGCGACGCTCATGAGATCGTCGCGGTCTTCGGCAAGAGCAAAGGCGGCGGGGCCAGGTAACGACAGCCTCAGGCCCCGGACTCAGGCAACAACAACAACCCAGGGATTTCTATGCGAACACGTGTGCTGGCACTCGCGGCCGTTCTCGGGACCACGGCCGGGGTCACGGCCCTTCCAGCGCCTCCGAGCACCACCCGATACCGGGTGGAGAACAAACTTGAACAGGTGGTCGACCTCTCGGCGATGGGGCAGGAGGACCAGCGGACCAACATCGCGGTCACCAGCTTCCTGGCCATTACCCTGAGCGATACCGCCGGCGGCCGGACCATCCATCTGGTCATCGACTCGATGGTCTCGGACAGCACGTTCCCCAATCCGGATCTGCTGGCCGGCGCCAAGGGCACGTCCGCACACGGGATGCTCCTCCCCAGCGGTGAGGTCACCGGTCTCGAAGTGGTCGAAGGGGATTCGTCCAGCCTGGCGCGGGCCAAGAACATGCTTGACGGGTTCTTCCCCCGGGTCCGGGCCGGGGCCAAGCCGGGGGACACCTGGACCGATACGACCAACGTGACCACCCCCATCCCGAGCGGGAGCCTGACCAAGGTGGCCTACACCAACTACAGCGTGGCCGGCACCGAAATGATGGCCGGCGTGAAGGCCCTCAAGATCCAGACGGCCTCGAGTTTCTCGCAGTCCGGAAGCCAGGGGCCGGCTTCCATTGACGGCACCGGCACCGGAACGGCCACCTACTACGTGGGGCCGAGCGGCCAGCTCCTGGGCTCGGAGATGTCGGAGTCCTCGACGCTGCTGGTGACCGGAGCCGGCACGCCCGAGCCGATTCCGATCACTATCATGAACACCCGCACGGTATCGGTGATCAAGTAACGCTCCGAACCGCGGGTCCGAAAGGCGCGCCGCCCAGCCGGGCGGCGCGCCTTTCGTTTTCCTGCCCCCGGCGCCGGCGGGCCGGTTTGTAAGGGCGGTCACGCCTCCGGCGCACCGGCCGCATTAATTTCCATGCATGCCACAGTCCCCCCTCCGCTTCCGCTACGTCGGCCTGGCAGCCGCGGGCCTCCTCTCGCTCGCGGCCTGCGCCCAGCCGGTCCAGGTGGCCCGCGCCGGCGGGCCCGGATCGGCTTCACCCGATCAGGGGACCGGAACAACCGCCGGGCCGACCGGGTCCGGGATCCTTTTCCGGGCCGGCCCCGTCGCACGTTACCAGCTGGACGCGCTGGACAGTGTCTCGATGAACATGCCGGACGGGTCCTTCCAGAGCACCTTCACCGTCAAGCGTGCCCAGCTGACGGTCCTTCTGGAGCAGGCCATGGACGGCCTGCGCGCCCAGGTAACCCTCGACTCGCTTTCGCTCGACCGGCCGGATGATCGGCTGCAGCCGCTGGTCGACAGCGCCATGGGTACGCGCTGGTACGGGCTCATCTCGCCGGACGGACATATCTCCGAGCTCACGCCCGACCGGATCTCGGTCTTCGGCGGGCAGATCCGGGCGCTCCTGTTCCGGTTTCTGCCGGTCCTCCCGGCCGGTGGAGCTGTGGCGAATACGACCTGGACCGACACCGCTTCCATGCAGGTGCCGCTTCTCGCGACCGCCTCCGTCACCGAGGACCAGGTCGCCAGCTACCGGGCCGGGCGGATCGAGAACACCCCCTACGGACGGGGCCTCCGGATCGGGAGTGAGGTGGACTACGACGTCTCCGGCGCCGGGACATCATTCGGCCAGGAGGTGCAGGTCTCCGGACGCGGCCACGCGACCGGGGTCCATATCCTGTCCCCCGGCGGGCAGCTGCTGTATGCCCAGGTCCGCGACAGCGTGGATCTGAGCATTGCGCTGCCGGCGATCGGCCAGACGGTGCCGACCCTGGTCACCGGCAGCTATTCCCTCACCCGCATCCCTTGAGTCGGCCCGAGGCCGGCCACCGGTGACGACCTGGCTGCGCCGCGCCGGCCTTCTCGCCGGACTCGCGCTCGGGGCAGGCCTGCTCTGGCTGCTGGCCGTATGGCCGCCCCCCCTCTGGTGGCGGACCCACTGGCCCGCGCGGACGGCGTTCATGGAGATGCGGCAGGCCGCCGGCACCGGTCCGCTCGCCTACGAGCCGGTCACCCTGGACCGCATTCCAACCGCCCTGCAGAAGGCGGTAACGACCGGCGAGGACGATCGCTTCTGGCTGCACGGGGGGATCGACTTCGTGGCGCTGCGGCACGCGCTGGGCTACCGGCGGGACTCCTTTGCCTGGTCATCGGCCCGTGACCGGGAGGATCTCCGGCGGGTGTTGCCCGGGGCCTGGGCTCACCGCGAGCGGCTGCGGGGTGCCAGCACGATCACCCAGCAGCTGGCCAAGAACCTCTACCTCTCCCCGTCGCGCAACCCGCTCCGCAAGGTGAAGGAAGCGGTCACGGCGTACCGGCTCGAATGGGTGCTGGGCAAGCGGCGCATCCTCGAGCTGTATCTCAACGTCGCGGAACTGGGCGAGGGGATCTGGGGCGTGGAAGCCGCGAGCCGGCGGTATTTCGACCGTCCCGTGAGCCGGCTCTCGACCGAGCAGGCGGCTGCCCTGGCCGCCACGCTGCCCTTTCCGCTGAGCTCCAACCCGGCCCACCGTCCGGGCAGGATGCGCTGGCGGCAGCAGCTCATCCTCCGGCGCATGCGGGGCGAGGACGTGGTGGTGCCGCCGGCCGAGGAGGAGGCGCCGATCCCGGTGGTGCCGGACGGAGAGGTGGGGAGAGGTGGGGAGAGGTGAGGAGAGGTGAGGAGAGGTGAGGAGAGGTGAGGAGAGGTGGGGAGAGGTGGGGAGAGGTGAGGAGAGGTGGGGAGAGGTGAGGAGAGGTGAGGAGAAGTGGGGAGAAGTGAGGAGAAGTGGGGAGAAGTGGGGAAAGGTGAGGGGAAGGACGGCCGAGGCGGCCGGGACGGTCCGCCTTTCCGTCCTTCCGTCCTTCCGTCCTTCCGTCCTAGTCAACCAGCCGGAGCGGCATCACCAGGGTCAGGAAGCTTGCCGAGTCGTCCCACCCGACCGGCTCGCAGGTCGCCGCGCGTTCCGGGCCCTTGAACGTGAGCCGGATTTCATCGGTCGGCATGTACTTGAGAATCTCCAGCAGATAGCTCGCGTTGAACCCGATTTCCAGCGGATCTCCCTCGTAGGAGACGGTGACTTCCTCCTGGGCTTCACCCAGGTCGGGCGTCTGGACGGAGAGCTTGCAGGACCCGTTGGTAAACTGCATCCGGATCCGGTGGGTCTGATCGCTCGCGACGATGCTCATGCGCCGGAGCGCCGAGGTGAGGGCGCTCTTTTCGGCCGTGGCGCTCTTGTCGTTTTCCCGGGGGATGACCTGCTCGTAGTTGGGATACGGCCCCTCGATCAGACGGGTGTATACCTGGGTCGTGCTGGAGCGGAATCCGAGATGGTTCTCGCTCCGGGCGATCTCGAGATCCTCCTCCGAGCCGAACAGCCTCCGGATCTGCTCCAGCGCCTTGGGCGGCACGATCAGGTCGGCCTGGTCCTTGCCGCCGCCGGCCTTGACCGGAACATCCATCCGCGCCAGGCGGTGGCCGTTGGTGGCCACCATCCGCATCCGCTCGGCGCGCAGTTCCCAGAGGACGCCGTTCAGGATCGGGCGGCTTTCCTCGGTGCTGGCGGCAAACGCGACATGCCCGATCAGCTTCTGGAGGTCTCCGGCGGAGGTGGACCAGCCGCCCTCGAACTTGACGGCCGGGAAGGCGGGGAATTCCTCCCGCGGCAGTCCCAGCAGCCGGAACTTGGTCCGGCCGCACTCGATGTTCACCCGCTGCTCGCCGCTGGCCGTCACGCGGATCGCCGCATTCGGCAGCTCGCGGACGATCTCCACCAGCTTCTTGGCCGGGAGGGTGATGGCTCCTTCCTGGTCGACGGAACCGGGGATCGTGGTGGTGACCCCGATGTCGAGATCGGTTCCGGACAACCGCAGGCCGTCCTTGGTGGCTTCCACCAGGATATTGGACAGCACCGGGAGCGTCGTCTTGGTCGGGACGCTTCCCTGGACCGCCAGCAGGCCTTCCTGCAGCTGTTCCCGCGCGATGGTGAACTTCATGCCAGTCCCCGATGGGCCATAGGATAACTGATAACTCTAGAGATTAAATAAGATAGTAGCAGTAGTAGAGAGATTGGATATGTGGATGTCCCGGCCAACCGCCTTCCCTTCCAATCGCTTCCACCATTCCAGCTCTGTCGACACCGTGTTGGGGGTCTGGATAATCCCCCCGGACTGCCAACGTTCTCCGCATTTTCACAATCGCATATTCGCCGGCGCGTCTATTGGGCCATCAATTCCTGGCGCGCGAGGTCGATTCGCTCGCGCAGGTTGCGATCCCGGGAGATCTGGCGCTGGACTTTGTCCACACTGTGAATCACCGTCGAGTGGTCCCGTCCCCCGAAGGCCTGGC
Organism: Gemmatimonadales bacterium; assembly: GCA_050183505.1. GTDB lineage: Bacteria > Gemmatimonadota > Gemmatimonadetes > Gemmatimonadales > GWC2-71-9 > JBFXBG01. The sequence goes on from JBFXBG010000189.1 coordinate 5,345, forward strand.
CGATCTCGACCAGCTGCATCTGGAGCAGGTCCCGGGCGAGGAACATGGCGATCTGGCGCGGCACCGTCAGGGTCTTGATCCGGGCCTTCGAGCGGAGCCCCTCCGGGGTGACCCCCCAGCGCCGGGCCACCACCTCCTGGACCCGGTCGATCGTGGGCAGCGCCTTGTGGGCGGCCGGGACGGAATCCTCCGACGGCTTGATCTTGTCGGCCAGGGCCTCCCGGGCCAGTTCGATGGAGACCTCCCGGTGCTTCAGGGAGGCGAACAGGAGCAGCTTGATGATGCACCCCTCGAGCTCCCGGACGTTGGAGCGGACATGCTCGGCGATGAACCGCAGCACGTCGTCCGGAATCGTGAGTTCGAGGTGGTCCTGCTCCTGCTTCTTCCGCAGGATGGCGATCCGGTGCTCCAGGTCGGGCTGGCCGATGTCGGCCACCATGCCCCATTCGAACCGGCTTACCAGCCTTGCCTCCAGGCCCGGCATCTCCTTGGGGGGCCGGTCGGAGGTCAGGACGATCTGCCGCTTGCCCTCGTACAGGGCATTGAACGTGTGGAAGAACTCCTCCTGGGTCATTTCCTTCCGTTCCAGGAAGTGGACGTCGTCGACCAGGAAGAGGTCCACATCGGTGCGGTACCGGCGCCGGAATTCCGGCATGGTCCGGTTGTGAATGCTCTCGATCACCTCGTTCATGAACTGCTCGGCACCCACGTAGAGCACTTTGGTCTCCGGGGCGTGCTCGCAGACGGCGTGCGCAATGGCCTGCATCAGGTGGGTCTTGCCGAGCCCGGTGGCCCCGTAGATGAACAGGGGGTTGTAGGTCTTCCCGGGGGCCTCGGCGACCGCATGCGCGGCCGCGGCGGCCAGTTCGTTGGACTTGCCGATAACGAAGGTTTCGAAGGTGTAGCGCTCGTTGAGCGGCTGGGTGCTGGGGTTGTGGTCGGCCGACCCGGGCGCGGCCGCCTGGGTGGGTGTCGGGGTGGCCACGAAGAAGTCCATCTGGGGCCGGCGCTGGCGGTCTTCCTGGACCTGGAAGACCACGGACGTGGGCCGGC
>JBFXBG010000190.1:0-6391 GCA_050183505.1 Gemmatimonadales bacterium
GAAGACCAGGCTCTCGACCAGCGTGTCGGGCTCCCAGCCGGCCAGGGTGGCGGCGGAGAGGTCGACCGCCACGAAGTCGGCCCAGGTCCACGGGGCGATCCGGCCGGCGGGAATGCCCAGGGCCGCGGCCCCGGCGGTGGTGGCGCACTCCAGCAGAGTGCGGGCCACCTGTCCGTGCTCGTCACGCAGGATCCCCCGCTGTTCGCGTGCCAGCCGCTGGACGTACTCCAGCCAGCGCATCTCTTCCAGCATGGAGATCCGGGCATTGGAGTCGCTGCCCAGGCAGATCCGTCCCTGGGTCGACAGGATGTGCGGCACGTCGGCAATCCCGTCGCCCAGGTTGGCCTCCGTCATCGGGCAGATGCAGACGGTCCCGCCCTGCTCCTGGAAGCGGTCCATGTCCTCCCGCGCCGTGTGGGTGCAGTGGACGGCGGTGACCTTGACGGCATCGGACAGGACGTGATTGAGAATTGCCATGGGCCGCCGGCCGTACGCGGCCACCGCGTCCTCGATTTCCTGCCGTTGCTCTTCCACGTGGAGATGCAGCACCATGTCCCGTCGGCGCGCCTCCGCATGGAGGCCGGTGATTTCCTCCGGGGTGGCGGCACGGATACTGTGCGCCACCGCCCCCAGCGATTGCCGGGGCCCATCGAGGTCTTCACCCAGCCGGTCCATGTGGTCCCAGAACGCCGCCGGATCCGGAGTCTCGAACCGCTTCTGCGGGCCCTTGAGGGGCTGCCCCACGCCGCCGGTCCGGTAATAGGCATTCAGCAGCACGATCCGGATCCCGGCCTCGCGCGCGGCCTCCAGCACCAGCCGGTCGTACTGGAAGTCCCGGGTCCCGGATGTGTGATGGAGGTAGTGGAACTCCCCGACGGAGGTGATCCCGGCCGCGAGCATCTCCCGGAACGCGCGCAGACAGAGGGCCCGGAACTCCGCAGGCTCCAGCCGATCCACCAGGCCGTACATCGCTTCCCGCCAGGTCCAGAAGCTCCCCACGGCCGCGGGGAAGCGTTCACCGCGCCCCCGGAGCCCGCGCTGGAACGCGTGCGAATGCACGTTGACGAATCCGGGAATCATCGCCCGGCCTGCCAGCCGCGTGGCGGGCAGCCCCAGCCGCCCGACCCGCCCGAACTTCCCGTCGGGACGGACTTCGACCTGGAGACCGGGCTCGAAGGACTTTCCGGTCCAGATGAGATCGGGTTCAAGGACCTGAGACAATGGGCGCGTGGCGGGTGACGAGTGAGGAGAGGGCCGCGCTGCTTCAGCCGCAGAACCGGGCGATCATCCGATCAAGAATCTCGCCTGCCCGGTGGAACTCCGCCACCGGGAGCCATTCGTTGGGCCGGTGTGCCACGGCGATGTCCCCCGGCCCCAGGATGACGCAGTCCATGGGGAGCTGGTGCAGCCAGCCGGCGTCGGTTGCAAAGGCGAGGCCGGGCCCATCGGCACAGCCGGTTTCCCGGCAGAGGGCCTGGAACAGGGGTGCCGAAGGGTCCAGGACCATCGCCGGGCTTTCCCCGAGCGAAGCAAGCCTGAACGCTTCGGCGGGAACGACCCGCGTCACGGCCTCGAGCACCCGCGCCGTCAGCACCGGGGCGGCGCTGTCCGGCAGGAGGCGCAGTCCCAGGTCCAGGGTGCAGCGGTCGGGGATCACGTTGATGGCGCTGCCTCCCTCGATCCGCGCCAGGTTGAGCGCCACGAAGGGGACGTCGGGGAACAGTCCGCCGGAGGGCGGCCGCTCCCGCTCCAGCTGTGCCCGGAGTTGGCCGAGCGCCGCGACCGCCCGCCCGGCCGGTTCGATCGCGTTCCGCCCCAGCGCCGGAAACCCGCTGTGCGCCGTGCGACCGGCGAACTCCAGCCGCAGCTTGAGGTGCCCCTTGTGGCTCCGGACCGGCCGCAGGCTGGTCGGTTCACCGATCACCGCCTGCGCCGGCAGGGCGTTGACGGCCGGGGTCGCGGCCACGAAGTCCCGGGCCCCCAGGGTGCCGACCTCTTCGTCGTAGGTGAACAGCAGGACCAGCGGCGCCCGGAGATCCCGGGCATTGAGGCCGGCCAGCCGGTTCACGGCCAGCGCCAGGAAGCCCTTCATGTCACAGGTCCCGCGGGCGATGAAGCGCCCGTCCCGCTCCACCAGCGTGAAGGGATCGGACTCCCAGCCCTGCTCCCGGGCGGGCACCACGTCGGTATGACCCGAGAGCACCAGCCCGGCCCGATCGGGACCGGCCGACGGCCCCAGGGTGACCAGCAGGTTCGCCTTGTCCCCCTCGGGGGAAGGCAGGAGTTCGAGCACGGCGCCCCGGCCCTCCAGATAGTCGCACAGAAACTCCACCAGCGGCCGGTTGCTGTTCGCGCTGGTGGTGTCAAACGCGATCAGTCGGCGGAGAAGTTCGGTGTCGCTCAGGAGTCCGGGCATGGAGTGTGAGGGAGCGGGGACGGATATCGGGGCTTGCCCTTGCCGATGCGGCCTCCGAACCCGACATTGGGTCGATCCCACCAGGAGGCGTGAACATGACCAGCCGTCGTTCTTTCCTTGCTGCCGTGGCCGGTACGGCGGTCGCCGTGCCCATGTTCCGGCGGAACGCCATGCGCCACCTGGATGACGCCGCCGGCATCGCCCGGGGCCGCTCCGCGGCCGCCCTGGCCGACGACGAAACCTACTGGAGCGAGATCCAGCGCGCATTCGACGCGGATCGCACGATGATCAACCTGAACAACGGCGGCGTCTGCCCGACCCCGACGCATGTTCTGGAACAGATGATCCGGGACCTCCGGTTCTGCAACGAGCTGCCTTCGGAACACATGTGGCGGGTGCTGGAACCCCGGATCGAAACCGTCCGGCGGGAGCTGGCGCGCGAGTTCGGGTGCGACCCCGAAGAAATGGCGATCACCCGCAACGCCTCCGAAGCGCTGGAGACGATGATCTTCGGACTGGATCTCAAGCCCGGGGATGAAGTCCTCCTGACCAACCAGAACTACCCCAGGATGATCACCAGCTGGCAGACCCGGGTGCGCCGCCACGGCATCGTCCTCAAGCAGATCTCCTTCAAGGTCCCGCCCCCGTCCCCCGAATATCTGGTGGATCAGTTCCGGGCGGCCATCACGCCGCGGACCCGGGTCATCGAAGTCACCCATATCACCAACCTGACCGGGCAGATCATGCCGGTCCGCCAGATCATGGAACTGGCGCGGCCTCGCGGCATCGAAGTCATGGTCGACGGGGCCCATGCCTTCGCCCATTTCCCGTTCACCCGGGACGAGCTCGACTGCGACTTCTACGGGACCAGCCTCCACAAATGGCTGCTGGCGCCGATCGGGACCGGGTTCCTCTACGTCCGGCGGGAGAAACTCCCCCGGCTCTGGCCGCTCATGGCCGCGCCGGAGAGCATGGACGACAACGTCCGCAAGTACGAGGAGATCGGGACGCATCCGGCCGCGAATCACAACGCCATTGCCGCGGCGCTCACCTTCCATCGGGGGATCGGCGCGGAGCGGAAGATCGCCCGGCTGCGCTACCTGCGGGATCGCTGGGCCCGCCGGCTCCTGGCCGCGAGCGACCGGGTGCGGGTGCTGACCCCGCTGGAGGGCAGGGACTCGGGTGGCATCGCCCTGGTGAGCGTCGATGGGATCGACCCCGGCAAACTGGGTGGGTGGCTGCTGAGCCAGCACCGGATCGTGACCACCCCGATCGTGCATCCGGAGTTCAGCGGCGTGCGGATCACCCCGAACGTCTATACCACGCCCGCCGAGATCGACGTGTTCAGCGAGAAGGTGATGGAGGCGATCAAGGGGGGGATTGCGTGATCTGGATTGAAGGATTGAGGGATTGAGGGATTGAATGCTCGTCAAGATCCTGACGGGCATTCAATCCCTCAATCCTTCAATCCCTCAATCCCTCAATCCCTCAATCCCCCAATCCTTCAATCTCCCAATCCCCTCACCCCCCCAGCCGCGCCTCGTATCCCGCCTCCCGGATCCGGGCCACGATCCGGTCCTCCAGGACCCGGTCCTCACCGAATTCGACATCCGCATAGCCCTGGTCCAGGCACACCACGGCCGCATACACCCCCGGCAGGCCGGCCAGCGCCTGTTCGATCTTCTGCTGGCAGGCCGGCCCGGTCATGCCGCGGATATTGAAACGCAAATGGGCCATGGCCACCGATCCTAGTAGGCTCCGCGGGGCTCGTGCGCCGGGTCGGCCAGAGTGTGCACCACCGTGAGGAATCGCTTGGCGAGCTTGTCCGCCAGGCTCTCCCCCGGCTGATCGGTCGCCACGGTGATCAGGGTGTAGTGTCCCCCCTCGGCCTGCACGTCGACCCGGATGTTGCCGATCGTCCCGGAGAACTGGCGGGTGCGCGGAGTCTCGCCGGTGGGGGTGAGCCGCTGCCCGAAGAACGAGGTGGCCCGCTCGATCGCCTGATCCGGGCTGATGGAGGTCCGATGGAAGTATTTCATGGTCCCGGCGCGGTTCGAAGGAGGCAGCGGGTGAGCGGCTGAACCCGTTGGCCGCTCCCCGCCCGCCGTTCACGGTTTACTGCTCGTAGTACTCGATCCCCAGATGGGTGATCTGGTCCTCACCCATGAGCCAGCGCAGCGTGTTCTTGAGCTTGGTGTGCTGGATGAACAGGTCGTGCTCCGGATACAGCTGTGCGGCGGCCTGGGGGCTCTTGAAATAGAACGAGAGCCATTCCTGGATGCCGCTCATGCCGGCCCGCTGCGCCAGATCGAAGAACAGGGCCAGGTCCAGCACCAGCGGCGCGGCGAGAATGGAGTCGCGGCAGAGGAAATCGACCTTGATCTGCATCGGGTAGCCCAGCCACCCGAAGATGTCGATGTTGTCCCAGCCTTCCTTGTTGTCTCCCCGCGGCGGGTAGTAATTGATGCGGACCTTGTGGTAGAGGTTGCCGTACAGCTCGGGATAGAGCCTGGGCTGCAGAATGTACTCCAGCACGCCGAGCTTGGATTCTTCCTTGGTCTTGAAGCTCTCCGGGTCGTCCAGCACCTCGCCGTCGCGGTTCCCCAGGATGTTGGTCGAATACCAGCCCGACACGCCCAGCATCCGGGCCTTGAACATGGGAGACAGCACCGTCTTCACCATGGTCTGGCCGGTCTTGAAGTCCTTGCCGCCGATGGGGACCTTCCGGTCCTGGGCCAGCTGGAGCAGCGCCGGGGTGTCGCAGCAGAGATTCGGCGCGCCGTTGGCGAAGGGAACCCCCTCCATGATCGAGGCCCAGGCATACAGCATCGACGGCGCGATGGCCGGATCGTTGGCATCCATCGCCTTCTCGAAGGCCTCCAGGGTCTGGTGCGCCGGCCCCGGCGTGATGAACACCTCGGTGGACGCGCACCAGACCATGACCAGCCGGTCGCATTTGTGCTGCTTCTTGAAGTTGCGGATGTCCTCCCGCAGCTGTTCGGCCAGCTCCCGCTTGGTCCCGCCCTTCTTGACGTTGGTCCCCTGCAGGCGCTTGACATAGTGCTGGTCGAACACGGCCGGCATGGGCTTGATGGTCTTGAGAAAATCGGCGATCGGCTCCACATGCTCATGCTTGTCTAGCACGCCGCAGTGCAGGCACGACTGGTAGCCGTCGTCGGGCACCGGGTCCCAGGCCCCGAACACCAGATCCTCCAGTGCCGCGAGCGGAACGAACTCCTTGATCAGGGGAACCCGGTTGTCGGTCCGCTTGCCCAGCCGGATGGTCCCCATCTGGGTCAGCGAACCGAAGGGCTTGCCCTTGCCGCGCCGGGACAGCTCGACACCGGCGATGAACGTGGACGCCACCGCGCCCAGCCCCACACAGAGCACTCCGAGCTTTCCCTTGGCCGGCTCGACCGGCCGGGCAGAAGACTTCGCCACTGCTAGTGTCCTTTCGCGAGAGTATCCAGGGCGGGCCGGTCCGCGGCCCCACCCGGGTTCGGCGCCAGCGCGCCGTTCGTGATCTTGTGGACGTACAGAAACCGCTGCACCACCGTGATGACCGAGGCCAGCGCCAGCAGAGCGACGATCACCTCCAGCACCAGGGCGTGCGGCCCGGCCCCCACCAGCAGGCTCGCGCCTCCCAGCCCCACGATCCGCTCGGCCCGCTGCGCGATGCCCACCTTGCACTCCAGCCCGAGGCCCTCGGCCCGCGCCCGGGCGTAGGAAACCAGGAGCGAGGCGAGAATGGCCACCATGCAGACGATCACCGCCGGTATGCGCCACGCGACGTCCGGCGCCACCAGGAGAAAGCTGGCGATGCCGATGAACGTGGCGCCGTCTCCCACCCGGTCCAGGGTGGAGTCGTAGAACGCGCCGAACTTGGTCGCCTGGTCGGTGCGCCGGGCCACCTGGCCGTCCAGCGTGTCGACCACCCCGGACAGCAGCAGCAGCAGGCCCCCCAGCCGGATGCCG
>JBFXBG010000191.1:0-6260 GCA_050183505.1 Gemmatimonadales bacterium
CCCACGACCTGCACCACCTGCGGCGGGTCGGGAGAGGTGCGCCGGGCCACCCGCAGCGTGTTCGGCCAGTTCGTCTCGGTGTCTCCCTGTCCGACCTGTGCCGGGGAAGGCGAAGTGGTCCTGCATCCGTGCGAGATCTGCCGGGGTGAGGGCCGGGTGAAGGCGGATCGAACCGTGGTGGTCGAAGTGCCGCCCGGCGTGTCCTCCAACAACTACCTCACCCTCCGGGGGCAGGGAGCGGCCGGCCCGCGCAACGGGCCCGCCGGCGACCTCCTGGTGATTCTCGAAGTGAAGGATGACGAACGCTTCGAGCGCCAGGGAGACGACCTGCTCTACAACCTGGCGGTGTCGTTCTCGCAGGCGGCACTGGGCGGCAGCTTCAAGGTGCCGACTCCGACGGGAGAGGAAGATGTGGCCGTGCCGCCCGGTACCCAGACCGGGACCATCCTGCGGCTGAAGGGGAAAGGACTGCCCCACCTGGGCACCGACGGGAAGGGTGATCTCCACGTCCAGGTCCATATCTGGACCCCGGAACACCTCACGCCTGAACTGACCGAGCTGTTCCAGCGGCTCTCCGCCATCGAGGGGGCGCCGCCGAAGCGGGGCTCCGGATTCTGGAGCCGGATCAAGGAAGCGCTGCGCGCGTGACCTGGTGGCAGGTGGAGGTGCGGCTCCGGAATGACTCCGGCGATGGGGGCGAGGCTGATCTCGCCCCCGTGGTGTCTCGGCGCGAATCGCTGGCCGCCTGGCTGGTGGGCCAGACCGGTCAGGCCGTGCTGGACCAGGGTGAGGGGGACACGCTGATTGCCACGGTGGATTCCGAAGCGGCCGCCGCGGCGCTGACCCGGGCGCTGCGGGGCCGCCCGGGGGTGCTGGCGGTCAACACCCGCCACCTGCCCGCGGTCGACTGGTCGACCCGCTGGCGTGAAGGCCTGGGCGTCCGGCGGCTGGGCCGGCTGGTGGTTGTGCCCAGCTGGATCGCCCCGGAAACGGCAACGGGAGAGGTCGCCGTGATGCTCGATCCGGAGAACGCGTTCGGCAGCGGGGAGCACGGCTCCACCCGGGGCGCGCTCACGCTGCTCGAACGCCATCTCCGTGCGGGCGACACGGTGCTCGACCTTGGCAGCGGCAGCGGTATTCTGGCCATCGCCGCGGTCAAGCTCGGGGCCTCGCGGGCCGTCGGCGTCGAGGAGGACGACGAGGCGATCCCGGTGGCGGAACGCAACGCGGACCGCAATCAGGTTACCGCCAGGGTGGAGTTCATCGCCGGGGACGCCGGCATCCTGGCTCCCCTGCTCGGCCCGGCAGACCTGGTCTGCTCGAACATCCTCCGCACCGTGAACCAGCAGCTGCTGCCCGCCATTCACGATGCCCTGCGGCCCGGCGGCGTGGCGGTCTTCGCCGGAATGGAAACCGGGGAACGGGACCTGTTCCTGCCCCCGCTCGAGGCGCATCGGTTCCGGCCGGTCGAGGAAGTGGTGGATGAAGGGTGGTGGAGCGTGGCGGCGCGCCGGTCATGATCACCGCGCTCGCGCCCGCCGGCCTGCTGGCCCGGGGAGCGTTGCTGACTCTCGATCCCGCCGAGGCGCACCATCTCCAGGTCCGCCGGGCATCGTCCGGGGACCGGGTCCGCCTGGTGGACGGCCAGGGCACGGTCGCGTTCGGCGTGCTGAGCCTCTCGCGCAAGGAGGCCCGGGTGGAAGTCACCGAAGCCGAACGGGTCCCGCCGCCCGCGCCGCTGCAGCTCGCCGTCGGCGCCGGCGACAAGGAGCGGTTCGGCTGGCTGGTCGAGAAAGCCGCCGAAGTGGGCGTCACGTCGGTGGTCCCGGTCGAGACCGAGCGCACCCTGAACGTGGCGACCCGGGTGAGACCGGAACACGCTGAACGGCTCGCGCGCCGGGCGGTGGAGACCATCAAGCAGTGCGGCGCGGCCTGGGCACCGGCGCTGGAGAATCCGGTCCCGCTGGTGGATTTCCTCGCCCGGAAGTTCGCGGGCACGCAGTGGCTGGCCGACGAGGCCGGCGCGGCACCGCAGGGCGAGATCGGCCCGGAAACCGTGACCATTCTCGTCGGGCCGGAAGGCGGCCTGACCGATCCGGAACGCACGGCCGTACTCCGGAGCGGATTCCTGCCGGTCCGGCTGGGCCCCAACACACTGCGGTTCGAAACGGCCGCGCTTGCCGGAGCGATCCTGGTTGTGAACACCCGAGCGCAGGCGACAAGGTAAGAGGTGAGAGGTGAGAGGTGAGAGGGAAGGCACCCGGCACCCTGCACCCTGCACCCTGCACTCTGCACCCTGCACCCTGCACTCTGCACCCTGCACTCTGCACCCTGCACTCTGCACTCTGCACTCTGAACTCTGAACTCTGAACTCTGAACTCTGAACGAGTCCCGCCATGTCCGATTGCATCTTCTGCCGCATCGCTTCCGGGGAGATCCCGGCCATGGTGGTCAAACGATCCGACGACGCCGTGGCGTTTCACGACCTCGATCCCAAGGCGCCGACGCATGTCCTGATCATCCCGACCAGGCACGTGGAGTCGGTGCGCGACGCGCGGGACGCGCGCGGTCAGGCCCTGCTGGGCGGGCTCATGGCGTTTGCGGCGGATGTGGCGTCCGAGCTCGGTCTGGATGCCAACGGGTACCGGATCGTGACCAACACCGGGCCGGACGGCGGCCAGTCGGTGTTCCATCTGCATCTTCACCTGCTGGGCGGGCGCCGGATGACCTGGCCGCCGGGGTGAGCAACCCGCCGCTGTTGCTCTACGACGGGCTCTGCGCGCTCTGCAACGGAACGGTCCGTTTCATTCTCGCCCGGGAGCGCCGGCGGGACCTGCGGTTCGCCCCGCTGCGGGGGCCGCACGCCCGGGAGGTACTGGCCCGTCACCCGGCCGCCGCCGGTGCCGACTCGGTCCTGTGGGTCGAGCGGGTAGCGGGGCAGGAGCGGGTGCTGACCCGGTCGGACGCCGCGCTGCGCATCGCGGCCTACCTGGGCGGACCGTGGCGGATGCTGCTCGTGTTCCGGGTCGTGCCTCGATTCCTGCGTGACGCCGTCTACGACCTGATCGCCCGGTACCGTTACCGGGTGTTTGGCCGGTATCCCGAATGCCCGGTGCCGGAAGCCTCGGTGCGGGCCCGGTTCCTCGACTGACGCGCCCTTGTATCGTCCGTTCAGATCCCGTATCTTCAATACCTGTCACGTTTTAGTGAACCAGAAACCGCGGAAGGGGTGAATCAGTACATGCTGGAGGTCATCGTTCATGATGACGAGCGGGTCGAGCTGGCTCTCAAGCGCTTCAAGCGGAAGTGCCAGAAAGCCGGTATCCAGGCCGACCTGCGCAAGCACCGGCACTATGAGAAGCCCAGTGATCGGCGCAAACGGAAGATGAACAGCACCCGGAGGCACCGGGGGGCGCGTGGAGCCAGGTAAACTCGCCGCGGAGTTGCAGCAGGCGATGAACGCCTCGCGCAAGGCGCAGGACAAACCCCGCACGCTGCTGCTCGGGACGCTGATCGCCGGGCTTCGCAACCGGGAAATCGAACTCAAACATCCGCTCTCCGATGCCGAGGTGGTGGAGGTGCTGCGCAAGGCGGTCAAGACGCGGCGGGAGTCGGTGGAGCAGTATCGCAAGGGAGGGCGGGAGGATCTCGCCGGGCGGGAAGCGGCCGAGATTGCCATGATCGAAGCGTATCTGCCGCCGGACGCCGATCCCGCCGAGATCCGCGCCGCCGTCCAGGCCGCCATCGCCGCCGGCGCCGGAGATCTCGGCCGGGTCATGGGGCAGGTGATGCCGAAGTTCAAGGGCCGCGCCGACGGAAAGCTGATCAACCAGATCGTGCGTGAGGAACTGCAGGCCGGATGATGATTGCGGGCTCGGCGGTTCAGGATAACGGGGTGCCGGTGTCGATCACCGGGACCCCGTTTCCCTTGCCGGACCGGGCCGCGGGCGAGGCCCTCGCCGCGCTGGAGTTCTCCGCCGTGCTCGATCGGGTGGCCGCGCATGCGGCCGGCGAACTCGGCGCCGCCGCCGTCCGCGCCCGGGTGCCGTCGGGCGATGTCGCCTGGATCGCGGAGGAACTCGCCCTCGTGGGTGAAGCCATGCTGCTGCTGGAGACGGCCCGGGGCGTGGGCCCCGAGCCGGTACCGGATCTCTCCCGGAGCCTGGCCCGGCTGCGGGTCGAAGGCAGCGTCCTCGAAGGGATGGAACTGGCCTCCCTCCGGCAGGCGCTCGGCGCGGCGCGGCTGGTGGCGGCCGAACTGCGGCGGATCCGGGAGGACGCCCCGCGGCTTGGTGCCCTGGAGCGGCCGCTGCCCGATCGGAAGATCGAGAAACGTCTGGAGCAGTCGCTCGATTCCGACGGCAATCTGCTGGACGGCGCGAGCCCGAAGCTGGCCGCCGCCCGGAAGGCGGTGCAGACCGCGCGTGAGCGGCTGATCCGGAAGCTGGAAGCGTTGCTGCGGTCGGTGGAGACCGGCGGAGAAGGGGCGGTCACGGTGCGTAACGGGCGCTACGTGATTCCGCTGCGGCGGGACGCCCGCCACCGTCCAGCCGGAATCGTCCATGACGAATCGGCCAGCGGAGGGACGCTCTTCGTCGAGCCGACCGAGGCGATCGAACTCGGCAACGCCCTTCGCGAAGCCGAGGCCGCGGAAGACCGGGAGCGGCTCAAGGTCCTGCGGGACCTCACCGATCTGGTCCGCCCCGAGCGTGAGGTCGTGTCCGAGGCACACCGGATGTGTGTCGCGGTCGATGACGTCTCCGCCCGGGCAAAGTACGCCGTTTCGCTCGGCGGCCGTCCGCCGCAGGTGTCGGCGTCGCCGGGACCCTTGCGGATCAATCAGGGCCGGCACCCGCTGCTCTGCGACGGCCCGGTGGCGGTGGTGCCGTTCGATCTGATACTCGACGCCGGGGAGCGCACGCTGCTCATCAGCGGCCCGAACACCGGCGGCAAGACCGTCCTGCTCAAAGCGGTCGGCCTGCTGTGCCTCATGGCCCAGAGCGGGGTCGTGCCGCCGGTGGGGCCGGAGTCCACCCTGCCGGTGTTCCACCGCTTCTTCGCGGACATCGGCGACCGCCAGAGTATCGCCGCGAGCCTCTCCACCTTCAGCGCCCACGTGCAGACTCTGCGCCGCATCCTCGCGGAGGCGGACGACACCGCGCTGGTCCTGCTGGATGAGATCGGAAGCGGGACCGATCCGGCCGAAGGCGGGGCCCTCGCCGCCGCTGCGCTCGTCTCCCTCAACCGGCGGGGGACCGTCACGCTGGCCTCGACCCACCTGGGGAGCCTCAAGGAGCTGGCGGCCGGCCATCCCGGCATCGTCAACGCCTCGCTTGAATTCGACGCGGCGACGCTGTCGCCCACCTACCGGTTTCTGAAAGGTCTCCCGGGCCGCTCCTACGGATTGGCCATCGCCCGGCGGCTGGGGGTGCCGGAAGGCGTGCTGGCGGAGGCCGAGGCCCGGATCCCCGATACCGAGCGACATCTCGATGCGGTCCTGGCGGCGGCGGAGCAGCGGGAACGTGAACTCCGGGCCCGGGAAGCGGTGGCGGAAGAACGGGCCGCCGGCCTGGAGGCCCTGGCCCGGCGTCTGGCGTCCGAGGCGGCGGCGGTGGAGTCCCGGGAGACCGAGCTGCGCAAGCGTGAACGCGAGGCCGAGCGGCTCGCCCGGAAGGAGACCCGGGCCTATCTGCTCCAGGCCCGGCGGCGGGTGGAGGAAGCCATCCAGCAGGTGAAAACCGCGGAGGAAGACGCCAGCCGGGAGGCCCGACGCCAGGTGGAGGAGGCCATTCAGTCCGAGGCCCGGGCGCTGGCGGATGCCGAGGCGGCGGAGGCGGCGGAAACGGTGCCGGTGGATGCTCCGCTGCTCGCGGGCCAGCGGGTCCGGCTGGCGACCGGCACCACCGGCCGGGTGCAGGAGGTCCGATCCGACGGCCGGATCGTCGTGGTCGCCGGTGCGGTGCGGATGGTTCTGGACCCTTCGGCCCTGACCCCGATCGCGGGAGAGGCGCCCCGGCTGCACGCGCGGGCCGAGGCCGCCGGGGCCGGTGTACTGGCCCGGGCGGCGGCCGCGCCGTCGGAGATCGATCTCCGGGGCATGACCGGTGAGGAAGCGGCCCAGGCGACCATCGCGGCGGTCGACGCGGCCATACTCGCGGATCGCCCCTTCCTGCGTATCATTCACGGTATGGGAACGGGTGTTGTCCGCGAGCGGGTCCACCGGGCTATTGCGGGAGACCGGCGGATTGCCAAGTATGACT
>JBFXBG010000192.1:0-6253 GCA_050183505.1 Gemmatimonadales bacterium
CCGAGCAGAAACAACGGCAGAGTGTCCATCAGACTGCTGTAGGTGCCGAACTCCCATTCCGGCGACCCCAGTGTCAGCGGAAACAGCACCGTGCCGATCTCCAGCGTGCCGATGACCAGAAACAGCAGCCCCGCCAGGCCCAGCAGGGTCCATGTCGTGTCCTGGCTGCGCTGGTCGGTCGAGGTGGTTGCGGTCATTGAGTCGAGGAGTCGAGAAGTCGAGAAGTCGAGGGGTCGAGGGGTCGAGAAGTCAGAAGTCGAGAGGTCGAGGAGTCGAGAGGTCGAGAGGTCTAGAGCCCCCGGGGTGGCGGGGTGGCACGCGGGAGTCCGGACCCCGGCGCCATGATAACGCCCCGTACCGTGAATGCAACACCGGCCTTCCCCTCAAGCACCGTACTCCTCCCGGCACCCGGCACCCGGCACCCGGCACTCTGCACTCTGCACCCTGCACCCTGCACTCTGCACCCGGCACTCTGCTCTCGGCACCCGGCACCCGGCACCCGGCACCCTGCACTCAGAATATCGTCAAGTCTGCCACTGCCCGGGGCTTGAGCACCCAGGTTCCGCTTCCGGTCGGCACCAGGACCCCGCGGCCGGTCACGGACTTGCCGGGCTGGGCCTGGTTCTTCGCGAACGGCAGGTTCGGGTCCACCAGGATATCCAGCGGTCCGGAGCCGTCGTCCACCGTGATCCGGAAGCCGCCGGTGACGGTCATCGTATCGGTAATAGCGCCCGCGGTGATAGCGGCCAGGGCGGCGTCGGCCCGTCCGGTATCGGCCAGCGCGGCCAGGGCTGTCGTGAGCGGGATCCCGGCCGGCGGTCCCTGTGAGGCGACGAACACGTACAGCCGCGCCAGGTCCAGCACCGGCTGGCCCGCCCGGCTGGCGACGGTGCCCAGCACCCGGACGCTGTCCCCCGGCTGGGTGAAGCCCTGGGCGTTCGCCGCCCGGGTGAGCCGGATGGCGGTGCCGCCCGCGGTGATGTACCCGGTGGTGTCGGCAAAGGCCCCCGGACCGCTCAGCACCAGGGCCCGGACGAAGACCCGGGCACCGGCGGCGAGGGTTCGCGCCTGCGCCACCGTCACCAGCGGGAAACCCAGCCGGACCGACACGGCCCAGTTCTGGGTGTTGGCCCGGAGCCGCACCGTCCCGGAATCCACCGCCTGGACCTCGAGCGAGTCGCCCACGGTCGCGGTGTCCACCACCAGCCGGTAGTCCCCGAAGGGCACCGCGGTGAAACTCACCAGGCCCTGGGCATCGGTCGTTCCGGTGAGGGCGGTGTCGGCGGTCCCCAGCACGACCAGTCCGACCCGGACTCCGGCGAACGTCGTGTCCACGTTCTGGGTGATATCCAGCGATCCGTTCCGGTCCAGGTAGACGAACGCCGAGACGGCGCCGGCGCCGGTCGCCCCGAAGCCGATCCCGTCGCCGGCGTTGGAGCAGGCGGCGAGGGCCGTCAGGAGCAGCAGCGGGGTCAGTCGATGTGGGAGACGCATCAGTAGTCCACCTTGAGTCCGAGGCGCACCACCCGGGGAGCGGTGCGGCGCACCAGCAGCTGGCCGAAATGCGGGTTGGCGACGAACGGGATGGCCACATTGCCGGCACCGTCCACCGTGAGGCTCTGAGCCGGATCGACCAGCAGGGCGGCATGATCCACGATACCCGTGGTCGTCGCCACGACGTTGAAGGCATCGACCATCACCCGGATCCGCCCCATCCCCCCGGCCGGAACGCCGAAATCCAGATGGAGGTCGAGCGCGTGCTGGCCGTCGTCCCGGCAGCTGTTCCGATCCGCGAAGGTCCCGACCTGGTCGGCCAGGCAGCCGTTATCCGAGAGCAACTGGGCCATGCCCGGGATGGCCGCGTTGAGGAAGGCCGGATCGTTGCCGCCCGAGCCGTCTCCGTTCACATCCACCCCCCGCCGGAAGCCCGGGGTAAAGGGATAGCCGGAGCGGTACCGGTAGCGGGCCCCGAGAACCAGGCCGAGCCGGCCCTGGAAGTGGTACGCCGCGTTGGCGCTCACCCGATGAGGGATATCGAAATCCGACCGGCCATCGGTCCAGTCGCTGCCGCCGGTCCGCTCGGGGAACGGTGAGAGCAGATCGGCCGGATCACCGGAAGGAGCGGTGAGCCAGTTGTCGTCGGTCCGGGAATAGGTATAGGACGCCGCCAGGGACAGACCCGTGACCGCCGGGCGGGCCAGCGTGATACTGACGCCGTAGTAGTCCGAAAAGCCCGTGGGCGAGATACCGCTGACCAGATCGAATTCCCCGAACCGGCGGTTGCTGCCCGGCTGGACCGTGACCAGCCCCCCCTGCTGCACCAGCATGCCGTAGACCGGACGGGCGTCCACGGTCATGCCCGCGGCCGCGGGCAGCCGATTCAGGTCTTCACGCCGGGGCAGGAAATCCGAGTGGTGGTACGCTCCGCTTACTTCCAGTGACACGCCGCCCCGGAGTACGTGACCGAGGGAGATATCCCACTTGGTGGTCCGCGGCGTCCGATAATCCAGGTTCAGCAGTGCCAGCCGCTTGCCGCTCACCGGGGCGCCGGCGCTGTCCGGCAGGGCGGGCCAGCCGGAGAAGGTCCCGAGACCCCGGCGGACGGTGACGCCGCCGTCGTACAGGGCGGCTTCGCTGAAGAGGGCCAGATCGGCCACATCATAGTAGAGCCCGCCTCCGCCCCGCAGCACCCAGGTCCGCCGCCCCTGAAGATCCCACACGAACCCCAGGCGGGCCGAGAAGTTGTTGTTGTCCTTCGGCGCGGTGCTGTACCTGATGCCCGAGGCGTTGACCCAGGCCGTATCCAGGCCGATCTCGTTGTCGGGCAGTTTCTGGAGCTCGTAACGGACCCCGGCCATCACCTGGAACGCCGGGTCGGGCGTCCACACATCCTGCAGGAACAGCGCGATGCCCGTAGTCGAGAATTCCACCGCGCTGACCGGGGCCGTGGTCTGGAAGAATGCGCCTTCGGCGTTGCCGAACCGGTCCAGGTCGCCGAAGCGGTACATGCCGTCGCGGCCGTAGAGGTAGTCCTGCTTCCACTTGGTAAAGGTGACGCCGAGGCCGGCCTTCACCGCATGGGCCGAGGTACGGTAATGGAAGGTGTTGGTGAAATCGAGCACCCGCTGGTCGAATGAGGCCGGGAGGAGCGGCGACTCGCCCAGCGCGGCGCCTTCCGCCACCAGCGCGGTGGAGGGAACACCCGAGGCCAGCCAGTCCCGCTTGGCAACCTTGACACCCATCCGCAGTTCGTTGGCCGCGTGGGCCCAGCCCGAGGTGAGGGTGGCCGCGGTGGAGAAGTCCTGGCCTTCCAGCCGGGAACCGAGCCCGCTCTCCCGCTCAATCCCGAGCGCGGGATCCTGCTCCTTCCATTTGCTGAAGCCCGCCCGGGCATTGAGCAGAGTGCTGGAGGAGAGCCGCCAGTCCACCCGCCCGAAGGCATTCCCCCCGCGCCAGCTCCGCACGACCGGCCGGATGTAGGGATCGATCACGGCGCCGAAGCTGTCGGCGGCCACCACGGGCAGTACGCTCCGGAGCGACACCCCGGAGCCGTCATACATGGTGGAGTCCTGCGCCCAGGGATCGGCCGAAGGACGCTCGAGGGTCTGGTAGTTGAAGCCCAGCAGGAACTGGGCGGTGTCCCGCACGATGGACCCGTGCAGCACCGCGCCGGCCTGAATGGAGGAGGCCGAACTGTCGGCGGGATTGTCCTCGCTCCGCCCACCCAGCGTGCTGCCGGAATAGGTCACATAGGGCTGGAAGTGCAGTCCGGCGGCGCCGCCCCTCGACTGGGTCGTCAGGATGGTACCGGGGGCGCCGTTCCACTCGGTATCGAACTCGCCCTCCATGATGGCGGCGCCGCCGATGGCATTGCGGGAAAAGAGCGGTGCGGCGGCGGGCTCGGCCACCGTGCCCGGATGCCGGAGCAGGATTTCCTCGATGCCGTCGACGTACAGCCGGCCGGCCCGGCCGGGCAGGCCGCCGGCGGTACGGGCGTATCCCGCGTCGCCGTCCCAGGGGCCGGTGACGATCGACGCATCCCGGGAAATCCCGGTGATATCCTGGGTGTAATCGAACCCGCGGAAATCCCGGGCCCCGAATTCGGGTCCGGTCCCCCAGCCGGCGGCCAGAGGCAGCACCGGTGGTGGCGGCAGCTCGACGATCTGTTCGATCGGCGGCGGGCGGCGTTCGATCGTGAGAGTAAGCATGGTCGCCTGGCCCGCCCGGACCAGAATGCCGGGTTGGCGCACCGGCTGGAAACCGGCCTGTTCAGCCCGTACGGCGTAGGTCCCGGGCGGGAGCAGCGCCATCGAGAACCGTCCGTCCCGGCCGGCGATCTGACTCACCGAGACCCCGGAGAGCTCGTCTGCCACGATGACCACTGCCCCCGGAATGGGGGTGCCATCGACTCCGACGACCCGCCCGCTCAGAGCGCCGGCGGTCAGGCTCTGGGCCAATGCCGGCCGGGGCAGGAGACTTCCCAGCGCCAGACCGAGCAGCAGGGGAGCAATCCGGCGGGCAGACGCGCGTCCGTTTGGGATCATGGCTTTCTCGAAACTGGGGTAGATACCACCTTTGGGGCCGCGTGGTTCGCAGTTAAGATGCCACCGGCCGGTCTGGAATGTAACAGGCCACTGCATCCGCCATGACGCCGGCTTCCGGCCGGGTGGCGGACGCGAAGAGCCCGCAGTGCTTACCCTTGAACAACGAGGGCCGATGACATCCCCACCCGCTTCCCCCTTGAACCCGCCCACCCGGTTTTTCGCCATACCCATTGACCACACGTGGCTGTTGCGGTGACCCCACAGAAACGCTACGGACTGGCACTCGCCGTCTTCGGCTGGGCTCTGATCGCGGCATTGACGCTCTACCCGAATCCGAGTGCCGTGCCGCTGGTCGCCGCGACTCCGGTCTGGTGCATCGTCTGCGGCCGGCTCGGCCTGGTCGACGTGCTCCTCAATGTGATTCTGTTTCTGCCCCTTGGCGCCGGGCTCGGGGTCCTCGGGCTCCGGTTCCGGCATGCGGTGCTGCTCCTCTTCGGGACCACGCTGGCGGTGGAGGTATTGCAGCTCTGGATCCCGGGCCGGGACTCCAGCCTCAGCGATCTCCTGAGCAACACGCTGGGCGGCAGCCTGGGGTTCCTGCTGGCAACCACCTGGCGCCGGCTGCTGCTCCCCGCGCCGGCGCCGGCCCGCCGCCTTGCCCTGGGATGGATGGGCGGGTGGCTCGGCCTGCAGCTCTTCAGCAGCTGGGCCCTCCAGCCGAGTATGCCGCGCTCGACCTATTTCGGACAGTGGGCGCCGGAACTGGGGCAGTTCGACCAGTACACCGGGCGGGTCGACAGCGTAACCCTGGGCGGCCTGCCTCTCGGGGGCACGGCGCTTCCCGAAACCGACAGTGTCCGTGCCCTGCTGCTCCGCGGCGGGGCCCTGCTCAGGGTACGCGCGCTGTCGGGAACGCCGACGGAGCGGCTCGCGCCGATTTTCAGCATCTTCGACGACGCCCAGCGCAACATTCTCCTGCTGGGGGAAATCGGCCGGGACGTGGTCTATGCCGAACGGGACCGGCTGGCCCGCCTCAGGCTCCGGTCCCCGGTGTTCCTCCTTCCCTATGCCCTGCCCGCCGGGCCGGGCCTGCCGGTCACCCTGGAAGCCACGCGACGAGACGGGCGGATCGAGATCCGCACCGCGTATACCACGGCGGACAGCGTCACCCACACCGCCCAGGTGACGATGCAGCTCAGCCCGTCATGGAGCTGGGCGTTCGTTCTGCCCTGGGGGCACACGCTGGGGATGGAAACCGGTGTGGTGACGATGCTGTGGCTCGCGGTGCTCTTCCTCCCGGCGGGCTACTGGACCCACCGCGCGAGGCTGCTGCTCCGGAGCCCGGGCGGGGGGTCGAAACGCCTGGGCCCCGGCGCAACTCTGCTGGGTCTGGTGCTCGTCGCGGGTCTCGCGGCGATGCCGGTTGCCTTCGGCTTCGGGCTCTCCGGGGTCTCGGAGTGGATCGGTGCGGCGGGGGGAGTCGTGCTGGGGGCGAAGCTGAGGACTGAGGACTGAGGACTGAGGACTGAGGCTCGGAGATCGGTGCCTCACGCGGCCGTGCTCTGCACTCCGCACTCTGCACCCTGCACCCTGCACTCTGCACCCTGCACCCTGCACCCTGCACTCTGCACCCTGCACTCTGCACCCTGCACCCTGCACTCTGCACTCTGCACTCTGCACCCTGCACTCTGCACCCTGCACTCAGTCCT
>JBFXBG010000193.1:0-6209 GCA_050183505.1 Gemmatimonadales bacterium
CGTGCGCCGGACGCGACTGAATTCGCGGCTCGGCCGCGCGTCGCCTGCGGCGACGCCCGGGGGTCTGGGATCTGGAGTCGCGACGGGCGGACGGTCCGACGGTCAGACGGACCGACGGACTCCGGTGCCCCCCAACCGTCATTGCGAGGCGCCGCAGGCGCCCGAAGCAATCTCCGAGGTCGCTGCGGAGCCCTGCCCGACTGGCCCCCACCTGCTCCATCCATCGACGGCCGCCGGACGCGAATGAATTCGCGGCTCGGCCGCGCGTCGCCTGCGGCGACGCCCCGGGGTCTCAGTCTCGTGAAATAAACCAGTCTATCAAGCCCGCCATGGGCGCGAGTGCGAGAGTGCTGATCAGCGTGGTTGGAATGAGAAGGTTCTCCCCCGGCTTGAGCCCCATCTGCCCAAGCGGCACCCCCCTCGGTTAATCTGCGTATCACTCCGATCTGTGTCATGTGCCCGATCTGCGGACCCCTTATGACCGAAGATACCCCGCCCCCACCCCGGATCACCGTCAAACCGCACGGGACCATCATCGTCCACGGCCCCGCCGAGATCCGCGACCCCGACGGCAACCCGATCACTCCGCCGCCCTTCAAACAGCCCGGAGTCATCAAGTTCTGCGGCTGCGGACATTCGGCGAACCGGCCGTTCTGCGATGGAAGCCATAAGAGAGTGAGAAGGGAGAAGTGAGAAGTGAGAAGGGAGAAGGCCGCTGGACGGTATACCTGCTTATGCCGGCTATCAGCCCTTCTCCCTCCGCCCTTCTCACTTCTCACTGTCCTTCGTCCCACACATCCGCATGCGTCCACCACCGGCTCTCCGGGAACCGCTCCCGGAGTTCCTGCCAGTAGTTCCGCAGATACTCCAGATCCCCCTGGTCGATCCGGTACGCGGCCACGCCGGCCCAGTAGAGCGCCTCCGGACTCACCGGAGCCGGCGGATTCAGATCGGCGGCCTCCCGGAAAAGCCGCAGCGCCGTCGAGCTGTCCCGCCCGAGGAGGGCGACTTTGCCCAGGGAGAGCCGCAGCTCGGCCAGGAAGTCTCGCGGCTGCTGGAATCCGATAAAACGCCTGATCTCCTCCCCGCCCGGGGCCAGCACCACAAACCCGGGGGACCAGAGCAGCCGGTAGGTCCGGAGGATCTGCCGCGCCGCCGGCGCACGGTCATCAAAACTCACATGGGTGAGGGCAAACTCCCGGTTCAGGAACCCCTCGACCGAGGGGTCAGGATACGTGTGCGCATCCATGGCCTTGCAGCCCATTCACCCGGGAGCCGAAAGAAAGATGAGCGAAGGCCGTTCCCGGCTCTTGTCGAGGGTGTCCCGCCATTGAATAGTCATATTCCCGCCTCACTCTGCACTCTGCACTCTGCACTCTGCACTCTGCACCCTGCACTCTGCACCCTGCACTCTGCACCCTGCACTCTGCACTCTGCACCCTGCACTCTGCACCCTGCACTCTGCACTCTGCACTCTGCACTATTTCCCCACACAAAACCTCGCGAACACCCGGTCCAGCACCTGTTCGATGTCCACCACGCCGATGAGTTCGTCCAGGGCCAGGGTGGCATCCTGGATATGGTGGGCGGCGAGGACCGGATCGCCGGCGGTGAGTTGATCTCCCGCCGCCAGCAGCTCGGTCCGGGCCCGCGCGAGCGCCACCCGGTGGCGCTCCCGGGTCAGGGCGGGTTCCAGGTCGGCCCGGGGTGAGTCCGCCCGGAAGAGCCGCCGGGCGGCTTCCCGCCGCAACTCGGCCACGCCTTCGCCGGTCACGACCGACACGGGGATCCCCTCGCCTTCAGGACGGATCAGGTCGGCCTTGGTCCGGAGCAGGACGGTGCGTTCCGCCGGCCGGGCCGATTCGGCGGGCTCCACGGCCAGCCCGGCCTCGACGCAGAGCAGGATCAGGTCCGCCGCGTCGATGTAGGAGCGGCTCATGGCCACGCCGGAGCGGTCCAGCGGATCGGCGAAGTCCCCCAGCCCGGCGGTATCCACCAGCCGGATGGGCCAGCCCTCGAAGTCCGTGTGGACCTCGACCGCGTCCCGGGTGGTGCCGGGCCGCTCCGATACCAGCACCCGGCGGCTCCCGATCAGCGCGTTGAGCAGGGACGACTTCCCCGCGTTGGGCCGGCCCGCGATGACCACCAGGGCACCCTCCCGCAGCCGCTCCCCGGCGGGCGCGGTCTGCAGCAGCAGCTCGATCCGCTGCAGCGTGTCCCGCAGCGCGCCGCGGATCCGCGCCGGTGCCACGGGCCCGTCGTCTTCTTCCGGGAAATCGATGTCGTAACTCAGCAGCGCCTGCAGGCCGACGATCCGCTCGCGCAGGTCTCCCAGCCGGCGCGAGAGCGCGCCGTCCATCTGCCGCAGGGCGGCGCTCGCCTGGGCCGGGGCCGTGGCGTCGATCAGATCGCCGATGGCCTCGGCCTGCACCAGGTCCATCTTGCCGTTGAGGACCGCGCGGCGGGTGAACTCTCCGGGGAGGGCCGGACGGGCACCGGCGGCGTACAACGCCGACAGTACCGCCGCGGGGACTACCAGCCCGCCGTGGCAGGACAGCTCGACCAGGTCCTGGCCGGTGTAACTCGCCGGGGCCGGGAAACAGGCATACAGCCCCCGGTCCAGGAGGACCCCGTCGGGGCCCACAAACCCGGCCAGCCGCTGAGTCCGGACCGGCTGGACCCGGAAACCGTGGATGACCCGCGCCGCGATCGGGAATACGCCTTCGCCCGAGAGCCGCAGAAGGGCCAAGGCGGACCGGCCGGCCGGGGTGGCCAGGGCGGCGATGGGATCGGAGAACATCGAGAGAAGGTAAGAGGTGAGAGGTAAGAGGTGAGAGGGTCCGGGGCAGCGGCGCTCTCATCGCTCACTTCTCACTTCTTGCGTTTTTCTGGCGCCGGCGCGGGTACGGGAGGTTTCCGCTTCAGCCGCTCCTGCGCCAGCATCCACTGCTGCGGAATGCTGGCCAGATTGCTCACGCTGTAGTAGAGGTTCAGCCCCGAGGCGAGGGGGAAGAACAGGACGGTCATCATGATGGGCATGAAGTACAGCATCATCTTCATCTGGGGATTCGGCGCCATCCCCTTCTGCCCGATCTTGTTGAGCGCGTACATCGACAGCCCCAGCAGCACCGGGATCACATAGTACGGGTCGGGGCGGGCCAGATCCGGCAGCCAGAGGAACGCCTGGCCCCTCAACTCGATGGTGTTGCCGAAGACGAAGAACAGGGCGAACAGCACCGGCATCGGGATCAGCAGCGGCCAGCACCCGCCGAACGGATTGACGCCGTGTTCCCGGTACAGTTTGAACATTTCCTGCTGCAGCTTCTGCGGGTCGTTCTTGTAGCGCTCCTGGATCGACTTCATCTCCGGCTGGATGGCCTGCATCGCCATGCTGGCGCGCATGGCCTTCTGGTTCAACGGCCAGAGTATCAGCCGCACCAGTACTCCGAAGAGCACCAGTACGATACCGTAGGCGAGGTGCAGGTTCTGGTGCATCCAGACAAACAGCCAGCGTACCGCGACCGCCACCGGCCGGATCAGCGTGCGGAACCCGGGCCACCCGTACGGATTGACGTCGTCGAAGTCGTGGCCGATGCGGGCGAGCCGTTCATACTCCATCGGCCCGGCGTACAGCTGGAGGGAGAACCTGCCGTCCGGCCTGATCGGGAGGCTGACCTCGACGTCGGCACTGACCGGATGTTTGCCTTCCGTGGAGGGCGGGGTGGCCGTGGCTCCGCTGATCCGGGGCTGAGTGGTGTCCAGGGCCAGGACGGCCGTGACAAAGTACTTGGACTTCACCGCGACCCAGTCGAACGGGCCGTCCAGGGCGGTGGTTTCACCCGGTTTGAGTTTGCTGAAGGCGGTCGCTTCCGCCTTGCTGGCCCGGGTCACGACCGCCAGTTGCCGGTGATTGTCGTTGGAATCGGCCTCCGTGTTGGCCAGCCCCGGCCCCATCCCGACCAGCAGCCGGCCGCCGTTCGGACCGATCCCCCCGATCTGGCCCTCGACCCCGATGATGTAACGATCGGGGTCGAGGGAATAGGTCAGCTGCAGGCTCTGGATCCCGTTGCTCGCCGACAGCCTCAGCGTGTCCGGCCCGGTGACCTGGAGCGACGTGGTGGAGGGATTGAGGACCCAGCGATCGAACCGGACCGTGTCGGCTCCCAGAATGAGCTTGAGACCGAACAGGTTGCTGGATGGACGCAGCAGCTGGGCCGGCTGTCCCCGCTCACCCGGGGCCATGGACTTGTACTGCTCCAGGGTCGCCGAGACCAGCCGGCCACCGACCGTGGCGAAACCGTAACGATAGAGCGGGGACGATGCCCAGGCCGTGTCACCGACGGCACCCGTGTCGGCCTCGACGCTTTCCGCCGGGACGGCCGGCGCGCTCATCCGGGGCACCGGCTGAGACTGCGCCGGACCGGAATCGGCCGGGGTGACGACCGGCGAGGGGGTCGTCACCGGGCGTGAGGGGGGCTTGAAAATGAAGGTGGGCACGATCGCGATGATCATCATCAGCACGATGGCCCAGATGACTCGACGGTCCATGAGCGAAGTCAGCGGTCAGGGAACAGGGTCATAGCCGCCCGGATGAAACGGATGACACCGCAACAGTCGGCGGAGCCCCATCCATCCCCCCCGCAGCACCCCGTACTTGAGGATGGCTTCCCTCGTGTATTGCGAACATGAGGGCGTGAACCGACAACTGGGCGGCAGCACCGGCGAAATCGTCAGCTGGTACAGCCGGATCAGGGCCGCCGCCCCACGGCGAGGCCAGCGCAGAACCGCCCACACGGTCAGCCGCCGGAAAGGACCGTGGTGCGCCAGAGGACCAGCTGATCGCGGAGGTCTCTGAACCCGACCCGGTATGCCGAAGGGCGGGTGCGGACCAGAACGTCCCAGGGCGGCTGGGCCGGGAGGACCTCCCGCCGCCAGATCTCCCGGAGCCGCCGGCGCAAACGATTGCGGGCCACCGCGGAAGACTGAAATCTTGGAACGATCAGTCCCATCCGTGGGTGGCCCGCCGTATTCTCGACCCAGATCACTTCCAGGTGCTCCGTTCGGAACCTCCGCCCGTGCTGCAGACAGTGGCGGATGTCGGAGGGCCGGGCCAGGCGCCGCGCCCGGGGAAACCGCTCCAATGCCGTCAGGCGCTCCCGTGTTTCGTGGGAATCGAGACCGCCAGGCGCTTCCGCCCCTTCTTCCGGCGGCGGGACAGCACCGCCCGACCCCACCGGGTGGCCATCCGGGCTCGGAAGCCGTGCTTATTGATCCGCCGCCGGTTCCGCGGCTGGTATGTCGGTTTCCCCATGTCCTATGACCCTCCAATGAGCCCGGCAAGCTACCTACGCAAGGGGGTTCGGGTCAAGGTTGACTTTTCCACATTCAGCCCGTAAACTCGGCGCGCCCTTGTTTCCGTCCCTACCGCTCCTGAGTCCCGATGTCGCTGTCCGCCAAGGAAGCCTGGAAACGCATTCTCGAACAAGCGCATCGCGAGCTACCTGAACATACCGTACGGACCTGGCTGGAACCCGTCGAAGCCATCGCGCTCGATGAAGGCCGCCTGACCGTCGGTGCTCCGGATCACTTCGCGGCGGAATGGAACGAGAGCAAGCACGCCGGACTCCTGTCCCGGCTGGCTGAGCCGGTCCTGGGCCGGCCCACGTCCGTGGTATTCCAGGTCCAGGAGGACCGCCAGCGCCGGCCCCAGATGGACTTCTTCGTGGCCACCCCGACCCCCACCCCGGCGGCAGCGCCCGGGTCGGCCGACCACAACCCCAGTACCCAGCCGCTCAACGAGCGCTACACCTTCGAAACGTTCGTTATCGGCAAGTCCAACGAACTGGCCGCGGCCGCCGCGCATGCGGTCGCCGAGGCCCCCGGCAAGACCTACAACCCCCTGTTCATCTACGGGGCCACCGGGCTCGGCAAGACCCACCTGATGCAGGCCATTGCGCACGCCGTCTGCGAGCACGCTCCGGATACCAAAGTGCTTTACGTGGGTGCCGAGCAGTTCATGAACGAGGTCATCGAGAGCATTCACAACCGGACCATGCCGGAATTCCGGCGCCGGTACCGCACCGATGTAGACCTTTTCCTGGTCGACGACGTCCATTTCCTGGAACGGAAGGAAATGACCCAGGAGGAGTTCTTCCACACGTTCAATGCCCTCTACGAAGGCAAGCGGCAGATCGTCCTGACCTCCGACC
>JBFXBG010000194.1:0-6113 GCA_050183505.1 Gemmatimonadales bacterium
GACGCTCTTCCGATCTCGGTGCCGGCCGCCGGCGCCTGTACACCCTCAATGCCCGGGCCCTCAAGCCCATCCACGACTGGACCCGCGACTTCGAACGCTTCTGGACCGAGAGTTTCGACCGGCTGGAAGCGCACCTGGAAGAGATGAAAGGAACCGAGGGCTGAGAAACCGACGAGCAGCTGGTTCAGGTGCTCACCACTGAGATTCCATCACAAGAGAGCCTTGCCATGACCGCGACCCGATCATCCGGTGCCCCGTCGGGGGCCTCGACCACCTCCGGGCGGGAACTGACGATCGTCCGCACATTCGACGCGCCGCCGGAACTTGTCTACCGCGCCTGGACCGAGCCGGAGCATCTGTCCCGGTGGAGCGCGCCGCACGGGTTTACCATCACCCACTGTGAAGGGGACGCCCGGCCGGGGGGCACCTGGCGCTGCTGCATGCGGGCACCGGAGGGCGCGGATCTCTGGGTCGGCGGTGTGTACCGGGAAGTCGTGCGGAACGAGCGCCTGGTCTTTAGCCACGCCTGGGAGGGTGACGACGGCCGGCCGGGGCACGAGACTCTCGTAACCGTCACCCTGAAGCCGAGCGGGACCGGAACCGAGATGACCTTTCAGCAGGGCGTCTTCGATAGCCGCGAGTCCCGGGACGGGCATCAGGGAGGCTGGACCCAGTGCTTCGAGCGGCTGGTCGAGCGGCTCGGGGAGGTCTCCAGGGCCTAGCCTGGCCGGGTTGGCCCGCCGGACCCATCGAGCAGGGGAGGGCAGCACGTGTCGATTCTGCCACCCCCTGTTCGACGTGTTGGTAGAGCCGGAGTCTTGCGCGGGACGGCTGCAGGTTCCAGGCTCCCAACCAACAACTCGCAAGGGGGGATGCCATGCGGTTCATGATCATGGTCAAGGCCACGAAGGACTCCGAAGCCGGTGTAATGCCCGAAGAGAAGCTCATCGCGGAGATGGCTTCCTACCACGAGGAGTTGATGAAGGCCGGCGTCCTGCTCGACGGGTCCGGGCTCCAGCCCAGCTCGAAGGGGTGGCGGATTCAGTACCAGGCCGGGAAACGCACGGTGATCGATGGACCATTCACGGAAACCAAGGAACTCGTGGCCGGCTATACCCTGATCCAGGTGAAGTCCCGGGACGAGGCCCTGGAATGGGCCCGGCGTTTCCCCAATCCGGTGGGAGAGGGCAAGGACGCCGAAATCGAGGTCCGCCAGCTCTTCGAGCTCGAGGACTTCGAGCCCAGCGATGCGGTGGAACGCTTTCGCGAGATGGGGATTGCGGGCGGCGAGTAGACGCACGGAGCGTCTTCCAGACAACCAGGAACCAGACCATGCGCTTCATGATGCTGATGCTTCCCCGTGGGTACGCCGCCGCCGCCCCCGGAACGCTGCCCGATGCGGCGGCCGTTGCGGCGATGGCCCGGTACAACCAGGAGCTTCGACGGGCCGGCGTGCTGCTTTCCCTGGACGGCCTGCATCCGCCGGCCACAGGCGCCCGGGTCTCCTTTGCCGGGGGGAAACCCCGTGTCGTTGACGGGCCATTCCCCGAAGCCGGGGAGGTCGTGGGCGGCTACTGGATCATCGATGTTGCCTCGAAGGCCGAGGCGGTCGACTGGGCGGGACGCTGCCCGGCAGGGGAGGGGAACGTGATCGAAGTCCGGCAGATCCAGGAGCTCACGGAGTTCCCCCGGGAGCTGCAGAAGGCCGCGGGCTGGTAAGGCCGCGCATGCCCGACGTCCGCGCCACTATCGATGCGGTCTGGCGGATCGAATCCGCCCGGGTCATTGCCGGCCTGTGCCGGGTGACGGGAGACCTGAGTACCGCCGAGGACCTGGCCCAGGACGCGCTGGTGGCGGCGCTGGAGCAATGGCCCCAGTCCGGCATCCCGGACAACCCCGGCGCCTGGCTCATGACCGTGGGCAAACGGCGCGGCATCGACCGCGCCCGCCGCCACGCCATGGCCGAGCGCAAACACGCGATGCTGGGACACGAACTGGAGGCGAGGCAGGCCACACCGCCGGATCTCGACGCCGCCATCGACGCCCCGGTCGGGGACGATCTGTTGGGACTCATTTTTACAACCTGCCATCCGGTGCTCTCGGCCGAGGCCCGGGCCGCCCTCACCCTCCGGCTGCTGGGCGGGCTCACCACCGAGGAGATCGCCCGGGCCTATCTGGCCCCGGTGCCGACCGTCGCGCAGCGGATCGTCCGCGCCAAGCGCACCCTGTCGGAAGCGCGGGTTCCGTTCGAGGTCCCGCATGGTGCCGACCTGACGGCGCGCCTCCCCGCGGTTCTCGAAGTACTCTATCTCATCTTCAACGAGGGATACTCTGCCACGGCCGGCGAGGACTGGATCCGTCCGGCGCTCTGTGACGATGCTCTGCGGATGGGAAGGATCCTGTCCGAGCTGGCACCGCAGGAGGCCGAGGTGCACGGCCTCGTCGCGCTGATGGAGATTCAGGCCTCACGGCTGCGCTCTCGTCGCGGACCCGCGGGCGAGCCCATCCTCCTGCTGGATCAGGACCGGAGCCGGTGGGACCGGCTGCTCATCCGGCGGGGACTGGCCGCGCTGGAACGCGCCGAGTCCCTGGGCGGGATGCTGGGGCCGTACTGCCTCCAGGCCGCCATCGCGGCCTGCCATGCCCGCGCCCGGACCGCGGACGACACCGACTGGACCAGGATCACGGCCCTGTATGATGCCCTGGCGGGACTCACGCCCTCGCCCGTCATCGAGCTGAACCGCGCCGTGGCCTATGGGATGGCCTTCGGCCCCGCGGCCGGGCTCGAGATCGTCGACCCGCTGCGCGAAGAGCCGGCGCTGGCGAAATACCATCTGCTTCCCGCCGTCCGCGGGGACCTGCTCGCCAAGCTCGGCCGGTTCGACGAGGCCCGAGCCGAATGTGAACACGCGGCCGCACTTACGCGAAACGAGAGCGAGCGGAAACTCCTGCTCGAGCGGGCGAGGTTGGCAAGTGAAGGCAAGGCGGAGACGTAGGGGCAGGACGGAGAGGTGAGGGCAGGATGGAGAGGTGAGGGCAGGACAGAGAAGTGAGGGCAAGACGGAGAAGTGAGGGCAGGACGGAGAGGTGAGATCAAGACGGAGAAGTGAGGGCGGGACGAAGAGGCGGGGACAGGACCCACCTCTCCACACCTCTCCACACCTCTCCACACCTCTCCCCACCTCTCCACACCTCTCCCCACCTCTCCACACCTCTCCACACCTCTCCCCACCTCTCCCCACGGCTCCCCACTGCACCACACCTCTCCTCCCCTCACTTCCCCCCACCTGCCTCCATCACCTCTCTGATCCGCTGCAGCAGCTTGGCCGGTGTGAAGGGCTTCTGGATGAACAGATCGCCGGTCGAGTGGATTTCCTCCGTGCCGACGGTCCCATGGGTGTAGCCGGACATGTAGACGGCCTGGATCGACGGCCGGGTCTTGCGGAGCCGGCGTACCAGTTCCACGCCGTTCATGCCCGGCATCACCACGTCGGTCAGGATGAGGTGGATCGGCCCTTCATAGCCCGCGCCGAGGGCCAGGGCTTCTTCCGGCCTGGGGGCTTCCAGGACGGTATACCCGTTTCCCTCCAGTATGCGCCGCGTCAGCGCGCGCACACCCTGATCGTCCTCCACCAGCAGGACGGTCTCCGACCCGCCGACTGCCGAACCGGGTGACGCCGCCGCGAGGCTGCTTCCCGGCGCCGGCGCCGTGACCCGGGGGAGGTAGACCTTGAACGTGGTACCGCGGTCGGGTTCGCTGTACACCCAGATCGTCCCGCCGCTCTGCTTGACGATGCCATAGACCGTCGCCAGGCCCAGCCCGGTGCCTTCGCCCTCCGGCTTGGTGGTGAAGAACGGCTCGAAAATACGTTCTCGGACATCCGCCGGAATGCCGACGCCGGTGTCGGTAATCGCCAGCATGACGTAGCTGCCCGAGGTCGCCTCCACGTGGCGGCTGGCGTATTCTTCATCCAGGTCCACGTTCTGGGTTTCGATCGTGAGGTGTCCGCCGTCCGGCATCGCATCCCGCGCATTGACCACCAGATTGATGAGGACCTGCTCCAACTGCACTCGATCGGCGCGGACGTACCCCAGGTCAGGGGCCAGCAGGGTCGTGAGGTGGACGTCCTCACGGAGCAGGCGGCGGAGCAGCCGCTCGCTGGCGACGATGAGGTCATTGGGCTGGAGAACCGTGGGCTCGAGCACCTGGCGCCGGCTGAAGGCCAGCAGCTGGCGGGTGAGGTCGGCGCCCCGCAGGGCCGCCCGGTCGATCTCTTCGACGTCGGGGCGGTAGGGTGAATCGGCCGGGAGCTGGGTGAGCAGCAACTCGGAGTAGCCGATAATGGCCGCGAGCAGATTGTTGAAATCGTGGGCGACTCCGCCGGCCAGCTGCCCGATCGCTTCGATCTTCTGCGCCTGCCTCAGCTGGGTTTCGGATCGGTGCAGTTCCTCGGTCTGGCGTTCGAGGGAGGCCGCCATCTGATCGAACCCCTGGCCCAGCCGGCCCAGTTCGTCGCTGGCCGGGGTAAGGTTCGCTCGAACCGAGAAGTCGCCCAGGGCCACGCGCTGGGTTGCCGCAAGCAATCGCTCCACCCGGGTTCCGATGAACCACTGGCCCAGAGCCCAGGCCGACAGCACCGCCAGGAGCGAGATCAGGATGAGCCAGAGCAGGCTCTGCTGGTACGCCGCTCTGACCGGTGCCTGGAGCGCTTCCGTCGGCATGCCGATGGCGATCTCCAGCCCCCGCTCGCCCGAGGGCAGGGTCGTCTTCGCGATCGCGTACAGGTACTCCAGGCTGTCGCGGCCGCGGGTGTGCACGGTTCCCTGGGCAATCTGCGGGAAAGGGAGGTTGGCGGCATCCGCCGCGGGGCGGCCGATCCAGGTCCGGTCCTCCGGATAACGGAGGAGGACCGTCCCCACCCGGTCCAGCACCAGCGCATGGGCACCGGGCGGGAGCGTGATCCCGGCCAGGATCCGGTCGAATGTGTTCAGGGAGAGCGCCGCGAACACCACGGCCACCAGATGGCCATCCAGATCGTGGACCGGCATGCCGGCATTGACCCCGGGGACACCGGTGATCCGCCCGATCTGGTATTCCCCGATGGCGAATCGGCGGTTGGCCAGGGCGGCACGGATGTACGCCCGATCCGCCAGGTTGACCGGTGCGGCCAGGGGGAGCGCCGAGCAGTACACCCGTCCGTCCGGGGTGACGGCGCCGAGGTTGCCGTACTCCGGATGCCGACCGATCAGGTCGGCAAACAGTTCACTGCAAGCCTCACCATCCCGAAGCCGGACGGCACGGAGCCGGCTCAGGGCATCGAGCAGCAGCCGGGTCGACTCCAGCGCAGCCGTGTGGCTCGATGCCGCCACCCGGGCCAGACGCAGTGCCTCCGCCCGCGCATTGGCGGTGGCGGTCTGCTCCTGCTTCCGGGCGGTATACAGAATTGTCGCGAGCGCCGGCAGCGAGGCAATCAGCACCAGCAGGACCAGGCGGCTGCGGAGGCTCGAGAGCATTGGGTCTCCGGAGTGGCAGGCGGGAGGGGGGACACCCGCCGGGCGGACCGGTCGTGGCCCTCTTCCCAAGAGAAGGCAGGACCGGGGAGAGGTCAAGAGGGAATATTCGACTGAGGACCGACGGACCGACGGACCGACGGACTGACGGACCGACGGACTGACGGACCGTCCGTCCTGCCCGTCTGCCCGTCTGCCCGCCGGCCCATCTGACCGTCTGCCCGTCCGCCCGTCTAACCGTCTGCCCGTCTGCCTGTCCGCCCGTCCGACCGTCTGCCTCTCACTTCATCTCCAGCCTCAGCCACCCGGTCGTCACGTTGTTCTCCCCCTTCACGATCCAGTTGGCCGGCGGATAATAAGCGCCCACAACGGCGTCCTCCACCGCGGTGCCGATGATTTCGTCGTTGGTATTGATGAGCCCCGCGAGGGCCTGCCACAGTTTCTGCAGCGCCGTAGCCTTCTTGAATGCTTTCTGCAGTCCGCTGACGGTGTCCCGCCCGCCGGTGAACAGGTTGTACGCCGCGTCGACGGCCGCGAAGATACTGGCCAGGGTGTTGGTGCCGTTCTTGATCTGGCAGGCGGTGTCGACAACCACGACGGCG
>JBFXBG010000195.1:0-6089 GCA_050183505.1 Gemmatimonadales bacterium
GGAGACCACATCTCCCGCCGGAGTCCGGCTCACCCGGGGAGGGGACCGTGGACCCTTCGGTGCGGTACTGCGGCTGGCGGGGACACTCCTGGGATTCGCCCTGGCATTTCTCACGGGCCTCGCGCTCTATGGGCCGGTACACCTCGTGGCCGGCCGGAACGGCGGAGCGGGCGGCGCATGAGCCGGGTCCTCATTGTCGGCTCGGGGGCCAGCGGCGTCCATTGTGCCGCCACGCTGCTCGAGCGCGGTCATGACGTGCTGATGCTCGACGTCGGGAAGGAGCGGCCGGAGCCGGTGCTTCCGGACGCGGACTTCGACGGACTCAAGGCGCGGCTGGAGGATCCGGCAGGGTACTTCCTGGGCCCGGCGGGGGAGTCGGTGGTCTACCCGGGGCCGACCGCCAAGTTCTACGGGTTCCCGCCGAGCAAGGATTATGTGTTCGACCTCCCGCCCGGTTTCACCAGCGCGCCGGACGGATTCGACCCGGTCTTCTCCTTTGCCGCGGGCGGCCTGGCCGAGGCGTGGACCGGCGGGGTGTATGCCCTGAACGACGCCGAGCTGGCCGACTTTCCCTTCGGTTACTCGGAACTGGAGCCGCACTATCGCACGGTGATCCGGCGGATCGGCATCACGGCGCGGCAGGATGATCTGGCCCGCTTCACGCCCTGGGACGATTCGTATCACGAGCCTCTCGCGCTGGATGTACACTCGGCACTGCTGCTGGACCGCTACACCCGGCGCCGCGCGCGGCTGCAGCGCCGGCTGGGATTCTACCTGGGCCGTTCCCGGGTCGCGGTACTGCGCCGGGAACAGGACGGCCGGAATCCGTGCGACTATCTGGGTCGCTGCCTCTGGGGCTGTCCCCGGGAATCGCTCTACGCGCCGTCCTACACCCTGAGAAGCCTGCGGAAGCACCCGCGTTTCGAGTATCGGGCCGGGCTCCTGGTGGAGCGATTCGAGTACCGGGACACCCGGGTCACCGGGGTCGTCGCCCGCCCGCTCGAGGGCGGGCCGGAACAGCAGTACGCCGCGGATCGATACGTACTGGCGGCGGGGACGCTCAACTCTTCCAAGCTGTTCCTCGATTCGATCTACGCCCGCACCGGCGAGACCCACCGGCTCCCGGGGCTGATGGACAACCGGCAGCTCATGGTGCCGTTCATGACCCTGTCCATGCTGGGACGCCCGGTCGAAACCCATAGCTATCAGTTTCACCAGGTTGCCCTAGGACTGACCCGGCCGGCTGCCGAAGAGTACGTCCACGGGCAGATCACCGCGCTCAAGGCGGCCTCGCTGCATCCGGTGGTGCAGAGCATGCCGCTTGATCTCCGCTCGGCGCTCTCCTTCTTCCGGCTCACGCACGCCGCGCTGGGGGTCGCCAATGTCTGGCTGCACGACCGGCCCCGGCCGGGGAACGTGGTGACGATCCGGCCCCGGGCGGGCGGCGGGACCGACCTGGTCATCCGCTACCCGGATGTCGACGACGGGGCCCTGGTCGACTGGACCATGGCCCGGATCCGGGCCGCGCTCCGCGGGCTCGGTGCCCTGGTCCCGCCGGGCATGGCCCGGACGCTCCCCAAGGGCGCGAGTATTCACTATGCCGGAACGGTTCCCATGAGCCGGGAGCGGCGGACCTTCGGCTGCACGGCGGAGTGCCGCAGTCATGATTTCGGCAATCTCTACTTTGCCGACGGAGCCAGTTTCCCGTTTCTGCCGGCGAAGAACCTGACGTTCACCCTGATGGCGAACGCCTGCCGTATCGCCGAAACCCTGGATTGATCGCGGACCCGGATGCTCTCAGTCATCGTCACCATCGTCGACGGCGGCACCACACTGGAACGGTGCCTCAGCGCCATCGCGGCTCAGCGCGGCGGCCCGATCCTCGAAGTCCTGGTGCCCTGGGACGACAGTGTCGTCGGCATGGACGCCATCATGGAACGGTTCCCCGAGTTCCGGTTTCTGGCGCTGGGGGAGATCGGCACCCGACGGGAGAAGTCCGGTCCGGCCGGTCAGCACGAGTTGTTCGACCGGCGCCGCGCGGCCGGATTGCGGGAGGCGACGGGTGATCTGATCGCGATTCTCGAAGACCGCGGCGTTCCCCGGCCCGACTGGGCCGCCGAGGTCCAGCGGCTCCACTGGGAGCTGCCCCACGCGGTCATCGGCGGCGCGGTGGAGAACGGCCGCAACCGGCTGCTCAACTGGGCCGTCTACATCTGTGACTTCGGCCGCTATCAGCTGCCCTACGAACCCGGTCCCCGCGAGTACGTGACCGACGTGAACATCTGCTACAAGCGCCGGGCCATCGAAGCGACCCGGGAGCTGTGGCTCGAACGGTACCATGAGACCACCGTCCACTGGGCGCTTCTCCGGGCGGGAGAAACCCTGTACCTGTCGAATACTTTCGCGGTCGATCAGATGCGGGAGAATCTGACGCTGATGCGTCTGCTGAAGGAGCGGGTCGGCTGGGGGCGGCTCTTTGCCTATACCCGGGCACGGGAGATCGATCCCCGCCGCCGTCTCGTTCTGGCCGCCCTCTCTCCGCTGCTCCCGCTGGTGCTCTTCGTCCGTCACTTCCGGCAGCGGGTCGAGAAGCACCGGTCCGTCGGGGATTTCCTGATGGCCTCGCCGGTGATTCTGCTGCTCCTGGCGGGATGGAGTCTTGGGGAAATGACCGGCTACCTGTCGGGTCGGCCATGACGGACAGGTTCGAGCCGGTCTTCATCGTCGGCGCGCCCCGGAGCGGCACCACGCTGTTGCGGGCGATGCTGAACCGCCACCCCCGCATCGGACTCTGCGACGAAACGTATTTCTTCTACTATGTGCACCTGCGGGCCCGGGCCTTCGGGGACCTGGCCGATCCGGCCAGGCGGGAACGGCTCATTGCCAGCTACCTCGCCACCCAGCGGATGCAACGGCTCCAGCTCGATCTCCCGGCTCTGGCCGCGCGGCTCCGGGAAGAAGGCCGCAGCTATCCCGCGTTCTTCGCCGCCATTCTCAGGTTCTGGGCGGAAGCCCATGGCAAGTTCCGGGTGGGGGAGAAGACACCGCATCACGCGTGGAATACCGAGACCCTCTTCGAGTGGTATCCCGGCGCCAGGGTCATCCATCTGCTGCGGGATCCACGGGACGTCACCGCGTCGCTCTTCAACGTTCCGTGGGGACGCCGAAGCGCGGTCACCAACGGGCGGCTCTGGGTGAGTCTTACCCGCGCGGCCGAACGTTCCCGGCACCGGCCGGGGTACCTCCGGCTCCGGTACGAGGATCTGATCGGGGATCCGGAAGGCCGGCTGACGGACGTCTGCCGTTTTCTGGGTGAGCCGTTCGACCCCGCCATGCTGCGGGCCGATCCCGCCGCGGGCACGGACAAGCCCTGGTTCGAGCGGGCCCAGAAGGCGCTGACCCGGGACCGAGTGGACAAATGGAGGAGCCAGCTCACGCCCGATCAGATCCGGCTCGTCGAGGCGGAGGCCGGGCCGTTGATGGCGGAATTCGGCTATGAGCGATCGCTGCCGGCGGCGGGTGCGGGTCTCCGGCTTCGGGGCGCTCTCCACGGGAGGGTGGAGGATCTGGCCGACCGGATCAAACGGGCGCCCAGGATGTGGTATTTCTGGGTCCGGCCGACCCGGCTGGCGGCGGAGGAGCGGTGGGTGGACCGATGAGGTGGTGAGGGGTGCACGGTGACGCGGGGCTGGGCGGACGCCGGCCCCGTTCAGCGTTCACATCGTCTTGAGGGTCTGGTAGTCGATCTTGTCGGTCGAGGTCCGGGGCAGGGCATCGAGGAAGACGAACTGGTCCGGGACCATGTAGCGGGGCAGCTTGTCGACGGAAAACTGTTTCAGTTCCACGATCGACGGCTTGCGCCCGCCGTTGACCGCCAGAAAGGCCTTGATCCGGACGCCGCCGTCCTTGTCCGGCATGGCGACCACGGCGATCTCACGGGCGGCCGGGTGGGTGGCGAGCCCGGCTTCGATCTCACCCAGCTCAACCCGGTAGCCCCGCCGCTTGACCATGCGGTCCCGGCGGCCGTGGAAGATGTAGCCCTCGGCCGGATCCTCGATCACGAGGTCGCCGGTGCGGTACCACAGGCGTCCGTCCGGGCCGGGCAGGAACGCGGCGGCGTTCTGCTCCGGCAGGTTCCAGTACCCGACCATCACGCCCGGCCCGTGGACCACCAGTTCGCCTTCCTCTCCCGGCTCGACGTCGGCGCCGTCGGGATCCACCACCCGGCACTCGAGATGTTCACAGGTATGGCCGATGGGGTAGGGGTCGGCCCGGTCATCCGGGACCAGGCCGGGGACCTCGTAGTAGGTGCAGACGTTGGTTTCGGTGGGCCCGTAGAGGTTGAAGTACCGGGGGTGTGACCACAGCCGCTTGAGCGCCCGGAGTTGGGGGACCGGGAAGACCTCTCCGGCAAACAGAACCAGGCGCAGGGCGGAATAGTCCTGTCGCTCGAGCCGGCCGTACTGGGCCAGCAGGCTCAGGATCGAGGGCGTCGAGTACCAGACGCTGATCCGGCGGTCGGCAATGAGCGGCGCCAGCCGGAGCGGGTCTTTCCCGACTTCCTCCCCGATCAGCACCAGCGTACCGCCGTGCTTGAGCGGAACGTAGATGTCCAGGATGGAAAGGTCGAAATGGATCGGAGCGTGCGACGAAAACCGGTCCCTGGCGGTGGGCCGGAACACGTCGGAGCACCAGTCCACGTAGCTCACCGCGCACCGGTGGGTCAGCATGACCCCCTTCGGCTTCCCGGTGGACCCCGAGGTATAAAGGATGTAAGCGAGACTGTCGTCCGGCGGAACGACGGTGGAGGTTTCCGCCGCGGGATCGGTCCGGTCCAGCGCCTCCAGCATCGCCTCCAGCGGCGGCGGTCCGCCTGGCGGGCCGAGGGCCAGCAGCGCCGGCCTGGCGCCGAGCCGGTCCAGTTCCGCTTCCAGGGCGGGGACCAGCCCCCGCTCGGTCAGGATCACCCGGACCGAACAGTTGTCGAGAATGTACGCGCAACGGGCGGGCGGGGCGCCGGGATCGACCGGGACGTACGCCGCACCCGCCTTGAGAATCCCGAAGATCGACGCGATGGCATCAATGGACTTCGCCATGTAGATGCCCACCCGGTCCCCGGGCTGAACTCCCAGGTGGCGCAGCCGGTCCCGCAGCCGGTTGGAGACCCGGTCAAGGTCTCCGTAGCTGATCGTGCCGCGCTCAGGGTCGTCGACCGCCGTCTGATCCGGCGACCGTCGCGCCGAAGCTTCGAGATACTCGTGCAGCGTCATGCGGTTTTCGCCGCCGTCTTGGTCTGAACCAGTTTGGCGATATCGTTGAGCGTCCCCAGCCTGGAGGCATCCACCTCGTGCGCCTCCAGCTCGATTCCGTAGCGCTCCTCGAGGAAGGAGACCAGCTCCAGGGTCGCCAGGGAGTCCAGGATGCCGCCGGTGATCAGCGGCGTCGTGGGCGTGAGAGCGGCAGGATCCTCGCCGGGAAGAAAACTCGTCAGGATGAAATCCTTGACTGCCTGGATGATGTCATCGCTCATTGGTGCGCCTCCGAGAGGGAACGGCCGGCGACGGTATCCGCGCCGGACCCGAGCTGCTGGATCAGATTGCCTGCGGTCAGTTGCTTGAACCACCGGTCGGCCAGGAGCCGGTGGCCTTCTTCATTGGGGTGTTTGTCCCACTCCGCGAGGATCAGGCTCTCCGGCGCCCGGCTGCCGTACGCGTCGCGGATGTCCTGGATCATGAACCCGGCCCGCTGAGCGGCGATAATCAGCCGGTCCCGCGGCATGGAGGGCTCCTTGGGAACGTCCAGCACCAGGAGGACCGCCGGGACGCCGCGCGCCCGGGCGGAGTCGCTGATGCGCTGGAAACACCACTCGACGATCTCATAGCCGAGCGGCCGCATCTTCCGGAAGGCCACCGGCTGGGCGTCTCCCCGTTTGACGCCGGAACGCCGGACGATGTCCTGCAGGTCCGGATCCTCGATGGGGACACTGTCCCGCACGGCGTTGGCCAGGTACTGGAACGCCGTCCGGGCATCCGAGGCGGGATGGTAGGTCAGGACGATCATGTCCGGCGAGAAACGCCAGACCCGGTCCT
>JBFXBG010000196.1:0-6007 GCA_050183505.1 Gemmatimonadales bacterium
CTACAGCCCCTTCGTCCGGGCGCTCGATGCCATCGACATCAACGCCCTGGTCATGGAAGCGCACGGTCTGCAGGACCTGGCCAAGGAGAAGTGCCCCAAATGCGGCGGCGCGCTCCAGCTCAAGACCGGCCGGTTCGGACCTTATATCGCCTGCGAGCACTACAAGGACACGTGCGACTACGCCCAGTCGCTCAAGAAACAGAAGACACCCGACCGGCCCAGCGACGAGAAATGCCAACTCTGCGGGGCGCCCATGGTCATCAAGACCGGGCGGTTCGGCGAGTTCCTCGCATGCACCCGCTACCCGGAGTGCAAGGGGACAAGGTCGATTCCCCTCGGAATCAAGTGCCCCAAGTGCCTGGTCGGCGATCTCACCGAGCGTCGCACCCGGAAGGGCAAGTCGTTCTGGGGCTGCATGCGCTATCCGGACTGCGATTTCTCTACCTGGAACAAGCCGGTTCCCGAGACCTGCCCCAACTGCGGCTGGGTCGGTATGGAGAAGCGGATCAAGAAGTCGGAAGGGGAGTCGCTGATCTGCATGAAGTGCGGTCACCGGGAGGTCCTGGTCAACGCCGAAGAGGAGGCGGCCCTCGGGTGAACCCCACCGTGGTCGGTGGGGGGCTCGCCGGGTCGGAAGCGGCGTGGGCCCTTGCCGAGCGCGGGGTCCGGGTGACGCTGCGCGAGATGCGGCCGCAGGTCCGCACTCCGGCCCACCAGAGCGACCGGCTGGCCGAGATCGTCTGCAGTAACTCGTTCAAATCCACCGAACTCACCAACGCGCACGGGCTGCTCAAGGCCGAACTTCGCGCGCTCGGGAGCCTGCTGCTCGAGTGCGCCGACCTGGCGCGCGTCCCGGCCGGTGCCGCGCTCGCGGTCGACCGGGACCGGTTCTCGGCCGAGGCCACCCGCCGGCTCGAGAGCCACCCGAACATCCGGATCGTACGGGACGAGGCCGCCGAGATCCCCTCACCCGGCGTGATCGCGACCGGGCCGCTCACCTCGGAACGACTGGCGGCCGCGCTGGCCCAGCGGCTCGGCAGCGGGGCGCTGGCCTTCTACGACGCGATCGCGCCCATCGTCTCGGCAGACTCCCTCGAGGCCGAACGGCTCTACGCCATGTCCCGCTACGGGAAGGGCGTCGGCGACGACTATCTCAACGCGCCGCTGACACGGGACGCCTACGAGGCCTTTGTCGACGGCCTCCTCGCCGCCGATCAGTTCACGGGGCACGAGTTCGACGAGGTGCCCTATTTCGAGGGATGCCTGCCGATCGAGGAAATGGCCCGGCGCGGGCGTGAGACCCTCCGGTTCGGACCCATGAAGCCGGTCGGGTTGCCCGACCCGCGCACCGGGCGCGACCCGTATGCGGTGGTACAACTCCGGCGGGAGGATCTGGCGGGGCAGATGTGGAATCTGGTCGGCTTCCAGACCCGGCTTCGGATTCCCGAGCAGAAGCGCGTGTTCAGCATGATTCCCGGTCTGGGCGGGGCCGAGTTTCTGCGCTACGGGAGCATTCACCGGAACAGCTATATCAACAGCCCGGCCTCGCTGGGACCCGCCCTTACCCTGCAGGATGACGACCGGGTGTTCGTCGCCGGGCAGCTGACCGGGGTGGAGGGGTACACCGAGTCCCTGGGGACCGGGCTCCTGGCCGGGATCAACCTCGCGCGCCGGATATCGGGCAAGGCGGCGGTGGTGCCGCCCCCGACCACCATGCTGGGCGGGCTCTATCGGTATCTGCGCGAGGCCGACCCGGCCCACTTCCAGCCGATGAACGCGAACTTCGGGCTGCTGGACCCGCTCGACGGCGGCGCGGCCGGCGGGCGAACCGGCCGGCGGATGAGCAAGGAGCAGAAGAAGGCCCTGCTGGTGGAACGGGCACAGGCGGACTTTCGCCGCTGGATGGAGGCACTGTGACCGGTCGGGTCCACCCGGACGTGGCCGAGTTTCTGGAACACCTGGCCAAGGAACGCCAGGTCTCGCCCCACACGGTCAAGGCGTACGGGCGGGATCTCGAGGGGTTCGTGGAATTCTGCGACCGGCACTACGGAGGGGCCTGGTCCTGGTCGTCGATCGATCGCCTGGGGCTCAGGGGTTTCCTGGGAGAGCTCCAGCGGCGGGGGCTGGCCAGGCGGTCCGCGGCCCGGGCCCTGTCCGCGGTCCGTTCGCTCTACCGTTATCTCCAGGTTCACCAGGGCCTGGAGACCAATCCGACGCGCGGAACCCGGGTGCCGAAGCTGGACAAGCGTCTGCCGGGGTACCTGGACCGGGCCCAGACCGATGCGCTGTTTGAAGCGGCGGAGGGCCGGGCTCGAGCCGGCGGGTTCAGCGAGATGCGGGACTACGCCATGCTGGAGCTGTTCTATTCCAGCGGACTGCGTCTGTCCGAGGTCGCGGGCCTCAACCGGTCCGATCTCGATCTGCTGAGCGACCAGGTCAAGGTCCGGGGCAAGGGGCGGAAGGAGCGGATCGTCCCGGTCGGTTCGCGGGCGGCGCTGGCGCTCCGGCGCTACCTGGAACAGCGTGAGAGCCGGCCCGGAAAGCGGGACGGCCGCCAGGCGGTGTTTGTGAACCAGCGGGGCGGCCGGCTCACGCCGCGGAGTATCCAACGCGCAATGCATCGGCTGTTCGAAGCCATCGGAGGCGACGACCTGCGGGTCCACTCCCTCCGGCATACGTTTGCGACCCATCTGCTGGATGCGGGGGCGGACCTCCGGGCCGTGCAGGAACTGCTGGGACACGCCAGCCTGAGCACGACCCAGATCTACACCCATACCAGCGTCGAACGGCTGAAGCAGGTCTATCACCAGGCGCATCCCAGAGCATGAAACAGGACGGAACGACTCACCGTCGGAGGACCGGAAGGCCGGGCCGCACGCCGGGACCGGCTCCGGGACCGCCTCCCCCGCGCTCATCCGACTCGGCGTCCGTCACTCCGTCAGCCATCTTTCCGGAGCTCCAATGATCCCTCCATTCCGCGGCACCACGATCGTCGCGGTCCGCAAGAACGGCCTGGTCGCGCTCGGCGGCGACGGCCAGGTCAGCCTGGGTGATACGGTCATCAAGTCCCGGGCGACCAAGGTCCGCACCCTCAAGGGCGGGAAGGTCCTCGCCGGGTTTGCCGGGTCCGTCGCCGATGCCATCAGTCTCTTCGAGAAGTTCGAGGAGAAGCTGGACCGCTACCCCGGCAACCTCCCACGGGCCGCGGTCGAGCTGGCCAAGGACTGGCGCAGCGACCGGGTGCTGCGGCGGCTCGAGGCCCTGCTGGTCGTGGCCGACATCCAGCACAGCTATCTCATCAGCGGTTCCGGTGAGCTGATCGAGCCCGATGACGGGATCCTGGCCGTCGGCTCGGGCGGGAACTACGCCCTGGCGGCCGCACGGGCGCTCTTTCCGGATACCGGGCTGACCGCCCGGCAGATCGTGCAGCGATCCCTGGAGATCGCGGCGGAGATCTGTGTCTTTACCAATGCCAATGTGACCATCGTCGAACCCGGATAGGCCGGGCGGACCTCGGCGGCTGTGTCGCGATCTGTCTTCCTCCCGTCCTCCCGTCTTTCCGTCCTTCCGTCTTTCCGTCTTTCCGTCTTCTTCTTGAAAGGACCCGCAGAATGTCGGACCCCAGACCCGCGCCCACCGAGCCGACGGGACCACTCCCGTGGCTGGAGGAGATGTCACCCCGCCAGATCGTCGCCGAGCTGGACCGATACATCGTCGGTCAGGTGGAGGCCAAGCGGGCCGTGGCAATCGCGGTGCGGAACCGGTGGCGGCGGTCCCAGACACCGGAGGACATCCGGGACGAGATCACCCCGCACAACATCATCCTGATCGGTCCTACCGGTGTCGGGAAGACCGAGATCGCCCGGCGCCTGGCGCGGCTGGCGGGGGCGCCCTTCGTGAAGGTGGAGGCCTCGAAGTTCACGGAAGTGGGATACGTCGGCCGGGATGCCGAGTCCATGATCCGGGAACTGGTCGACGCCGCGATCAACATGGTCCGGACCGAACGGGAAGACGACGTCTATCCGCTGGCGGAGCAGCGGGCGGAGGAGCGGCTGCTGGATCTGCTGCTGCCGGCCGAGGCGCCGATCACGGCACCCCCGGTACCCGAGGGTGGGCGGGAGAAGACCCTGTTCGTCGTCTCGCCCGGCGGGGAAGCCCGGGCGGAGACCCCCGGACCGGAGGAGGAGCGTCTGCAGCGCTCCCGGGAGAAACTGCGCAAACTGCTGGCCGACGGGCGGCTGGACGACCGGGAGGTCGAGATCGACGTCGCGCCGCAGGGGTTTCCCATGTTCGAGTTCATGATGCCGCCCCAGGGCATGGAGGGACCGGATATCAATTTCGGCGAGATGCTGCAGGAGATGATGCCGAAACGCAAGAAACAGCGCACGGTCAAGATCCCGGAGGCCCGGCGGATCCTGATCGACGAGGAGCTCAAGAAGCTGGTGGACATGGACGACGTGGTGAACGAATCGCTGGACCGGGTGGAAAACCACGGCATCATCTTCATCGACGAGATCGACAAGATCGCGGGCGAGCGGGCGCAGGCCGGGCCCGATGTCTCGCGCGAAGGCGTCCAGCGGGATCTGCTGCCCATCGTGGAAGGTTCCACGGTGCAGACCCGCTACGGCTACGTCCGCACCGATCACATCCTGTTTCTCGCCGCGGGCGCCTTCCACGTTTCCAAGCCGTCAGACCTGATTCCCGAGATGCAGGGCCGGTTTCCCATCCGGGTCGAGTTGAATCCGCTGACCGAGCAGGACTTCATCCGGATCATGACCGAACCGGAGAACGCGCTTACCCGGCAGTATCAGGCTCTGGTCGCCGCGGAGGGTGCCGAACTGGTCTTTACCGAGGACGCCATTGCCGAGATTTCCCGGATCGCGTTTCTGGCCAATGATCGGATGGAGAATATCGGTGCCCGCCGGCTCCACACCGTGATGTCCACCCTCATGGAGGATCTGCTGTTTGACCTGCCGGACTATCCGGAGAAACGGATCGTGTTCGACGGTGCGGGTGTCCGCGAGCGGCTGGCCCGGATCGTCAACGACGAGGACCTGCGCAAGTACATTCTCTAAGGGGATCTTCCCGGTCCGGATCGGGCAGTCGGCCGGACCCGGCGGGACGCACTGGCCGCCGTCCTGACGGGCGTTATCTTCTTCCCATTGGAAGTGCCTTGCTTACCGTCATCCTGGGGGCTGTCCCATGCGCCAGATGCTTCTCATCGCCGCCTTCCTCGCCACTGCCGGACTCACGGCGCCGGTGGCCGCGCAGAACGAGGCGGAGACCGTCGTCAAGGACGGCGTGACGCTGCAGCGTCATATCACCGTGGATGGGCACTCGATGGTGCTCAACGGGG
Source organism: Gemmatimonadales bacterium (assembly GCA_050183505.1). Taxonomy (GTDB): domain Bacteria; phylum Gemmatimonadota; class Gemmatimonadetes; order Gemmatimonadales; family GWC2-71-9; genus JBFXBG01. Next base: position 5,357 of record JBFXBG010000196.1, read on the forward strand.
TCGCCCTCCGCAAGAAATTCATCGTCAAGGTCTATGTCGCGGGGCTGTACCTCACCGCGAAAGACACCAGCGACACGTCCATCCTGTCGGCGGACTCCCCCCGCCGCCTGGTGATGGAGTTCCTGCGCGGCGTGGACAAGGGCAAGATCTGCGGGGCCTGGAACGACGGGCTTCGGGACAACACCCCGGATGCCTCCGAGGAGCTCAAGGCCCAGTTCGGCACGCTGTGCGATTACATGGCCGACAACATCGAAAAAACCGAACGCATGGTCTTCACCTACATCCCGGGCAGCGGCACCACGATCGAGGTCAAGGGAGAGGTGAAGGGCACCATTCCGGGGAAGGCTTTCGCCGACGCGCTCTTCCGGTCATGGATCGGTCCCAAGCCGGGCCCGGGTGGCGGGTTCAAGAAGGACCTGCTGGGTCTCGACTGACCCGATCCAGTGAGGCAACGCGCGAGGGGGCCGGAAGTCCGGCCCCCTCGTTCGTTGCTGAATCACCCCTGCCGGGGCTCCACCGGCAACCCCCGCGCCTGCCACCCGGCCCAGCCGCCCCGGAGGGCGCGCGCACCGGCAAAGCCCGCCTGCTGAAGTTCTCGCGCCACCCGGGCGCTTGTGGCCTCGTCCTTTCAGGCACAGTACCCCACCAGCC
>JBFXBG010000197.1:0-5954 GCA_050183505.1 Gemmatimonadales bacterium
ATGTCCCGGGAATCGCGGAAGCGATGCGGGTCAGCGTGCTCTCCCGCTTTCCCCGTGCCATGCTCTCCCGCGGGCGGGCAGGGCTGCGGGGCCGGAGCCTGGTGGTGAACCTGCCCGGCAGCCCGGGAGGCGTGCAGGACGGTCTGGCGGTTCTGGACCAGGTGGTCGAGCACGCCGTGCAGCTGATCCGGGGCGAGCAGACGGATCATCGGTGACTGGATGACTGGATGATTGGTGATTGGATGACTGGCGATCCCGGAGCCTCCCGGTCGAGCCGGATCCCCGCGCGGGTCCCGTCCCATGGCTGAGCGCATACTCATTTCCACGGACGACATCGAAGCCGCGGTGCGGCTCAACGCGGCGTTCGAAGCCGCGGGGTTTCAGACGTCCATGGTGTCGGCGGTCGACGACGGCCGGCAGGCCCTGAGGCGGGAAGCACCCGAACTGGTGGTCCTGACCGGCCTGCTGCACGAACCGCCCGGACGCGCCCTCGCCGCCGCGGCGCGCGACGCCGAGATCAGCACCCTGGCCCTGGTCGAATCCACCGATACCGAGCGGGATCGATCCGAGTTCGGGGTCACCGAGATCATGGTGAAGCCGGTGGCCCCGGACGATGTGCTGCTGATTGCCCGGCGGCTCATCGAGCGGCGCAAGCTGCAGCAGCGGACCGGCATCTTCGGCGAGAGCCCGCCGATCCAGGAGGTCATGGTCCGGATCGAGCAGATGGCGCCGGTCTCCAGCACGGCGCTGATCCAGGGCGAGTCGGGTACCGGCAAGGAACTCGTGGCCAAGGCGCTCCACGATCTCTCCCCCCGCCGCGGGAAACCGTTCATCGCGGTGAACTGCGCGGCGTTGCCCGAGAGTCTGATGGAGTCGGAGCTGTTCGGGCACGAGAAGGGGGCCTTCACCGGCGCCGCCGAACGGCGCCTGGGCCGCTTCGAGCTGGCCGACGGCGGGACCATCTTCCTGGATGAGATCGGCGAAGTGCCGCCGCCGGTCCAGGTCAAGCTGCTCCGCGTCCTGGAGAGCCGGATCTTCTTCCGGGTGGGCGGGACCCAGCCGATCAAGGTGGACGTCCGGGTGGTCGCGGCCACCAACCAGAACCTGAAGGAACTGGTGGCCCTCGGCCGGTTCCGGGACGATCTCTTCTACCGGCTGAACGTCCTCAATATCTACCTCCCCCCGCTGCGGGAGCGGCGGGAGGATATCCCCCTCCTGGTCCGGCGGTTCATCCGGGAATTCGGCAAGGCGCATGACCGCACCTTCCGGGGCATCACGCCCGAGGCCATGCGCCTGCTGGTGGAAGCGCCCTGGCCCGGCAACGTGCGCCAGCTGCGCAATCTCATCGAGTCCATGGTGGTCCTGGCCCCGGGAAACGAGATCCGGGCCGCCGACATCCCGCCGGATATCCTCGAAGGGGTGGGCCGGTTCCTGCCCATGCGGATTGCCCAGCCCGGGGGGGGCCGGGAGCTCGCGTCCCAGGAGATGGAGTTCATCCTGCGATCGCTGGTGGATCTCCGACTCCAGATCGAGGAATTGCGGCGCCGGCTGGACGATCGGCCCCAGCGGGTCCAGGTCATCGACCTGGGGGAGAGCCAGACCATGGTGGATCTGGCCGAGCCCGAATCCCGGGGGCCCGAACCGGTGGTCTATCGTCCGGGGATGACCATGGCGGATGTGGAAAAAGCGACCATTCAGGCAGCCCTGGAGGAGTACCGGGGCAACCGTCGCCGGGCGGCTGAGGTTCTGGGGATCGGTGAACGGACCCTGTACCGGAAGATCAAAGCCTACGAGCTGGGCTAAGTTTCTATCCTGCTAGCATTTGCGCGGCCTTCATGCTCTTGACAGGGCGGGCTGTCGTCAGGATATTGGAGGGTCGTGTGCCCTCGCGCCGCTGAAGGCCCCCTTTGAACTTTTCGATTGACCCGAAAGCCTGTGTCGCGTGCCTCGCGTGTGTGCGGGTGTGTCCGACGGAGGCCGTAGCGGTCGAAGAGCCGCAGGTGTGGATCGTCGACGAGGCCTGCATCCGATGCGGGCAGTGTCTGCCGGCATGTCCACACGATGCGATCAACGTGAGCGGGGAACTGGGCCGGGCGCTGTCGATCGCGGCCTTGGGTGGCGGTGCGCTGATTCTGAGCCCGGAAGTGGCGGCGCATTTCTATCCGGCGACGCCGGAACAGGTCGTGAACGCCTGCTACGCGGCCGGGTTCCGGTCGGTGTACCGGGGAGTCATCGGAGACGAACTGGTGGCGGCGGAGTACCTCAAGCTCTGGGACGATGAAGGCTGGGGGACGCTGATCCGTTCGACCGACCCGGTCGTGGTGGACACCATCAAGGCGCAGTACCCGGAACTGGTACCGTACCTGGCGCCGGTCGCCTACCCGGCGGTGGCGGAGGCCCGCTACCTCCGGGCGATGTACGGGGACGACCTGCAGGTCGTCTACGCCGGCGTGTGTCCGCCGGTCGGGGCCAGGGAACTCGATGCCGGCATTACGTATGGAGACCTGGAGCAGGTCTTCAAGTTGCGGGGCGTGAGCGTGCTGAGCCAGGCGGACTACTTCGCCCGGGTTCCCGAGGAGCGGCGCCGGTTCCTCAGTGCGGCCGGCGGGATGCCGCTGGCGCTGCTGGAGGAGGTGCGCCAGTCGAACCGGCGGTTCCGCAAGGTTCGCGGCCTGACGGCGCTGCCGGCGCTGGCCCGGGCGGTTGCGGTCGACCGGCTCGACCTGGGCTTCGTGGATGTCCTGTCGTATGAGGGCTCGCTGGATCATCCGCTCTCGGGACCGCCGGAGGAGCTGTACTGGCGGCGGGCGCTGGTGCAGAGCACCGAGCCGCCCCGGAGCCGGACGCCGGTCGTGGACGAGACGGTCGTCGCGAGCGTTGGGGCGACGTTCGATATCCGGCCGCGCCGGGTGCGTCCGGACCCGACCGCGGTGGCTCATGTCCTCAAGGCAATCGGGCCCGGTCCCAACGGGCGGCCCTGGGATTGCCGGGCCTGCGGCTTCGAGACCTGTCAGGCGTTTGCGGAGGCCGCCGCCCAGGGCCGGGCCACGCTGCGGCAATGCGCGCCGTACCAGGAGCGGCGGGCGGAAGAGGCGCAACGGGAAGCGGCGGTCGATTTCCTGACCGGGCTTGCCACCTTCAGGGTCCTGCGGGACCGGGTGCTCTACGAGATCGAACGCAGCAAGCGGAGCGGGGAAGGCTTCGCGGTGCTGTTCCTCGACCTGGACAATTTCAAGGATGTGAACGATCGCCACGGGCACGAGGCCGGCAACGAGGTGCTTCGGGCCGTGGCGGCCGAGATTCGCAATGCGGTGCGCGCGTCGGACCTGGCGGCCCGCTACGGCGGGGACGAATTCGTGGTCATCCTGACCCGGACCGACCTGGAAGGGGCCAACCGGGTAGCCGAGGCGATCCGCGCCGGGATCGAGGGTGTGGGGCGCCGGCTGGGCTACGGTGTGGGCCTGGTCACCGCGAGCGTGGGGATCGCGGAGCATCATCCGACCCGGCCGCATGAGGGAGACCTGCTGGTGATCGCCGACCGGGCCCTGTATGTGGCCAAGGCGGACGGGCGGAACACGGTGGCCCGGGTGCAGGAGGACATGCTGGGGCAGCGGGCCGCCGGCTGAGCCATAAAGTCTTCGACGCCACGCGTCGATATGAGTCTGTAAACGCTTACCAGGGCACCGTGTTGACTTCTTTCTCTCCGAGACCGGAAACGCCGCCGTCTGCCCGGACTTCGCCTCCCGAAGGGAACCCGGACCCCTGGGGGGTGCGGCGGGCGGAGAACCTGCTCACCAGTCTCGAGGGCGTCCTGTCCGCCCGGGTGGTGACCACGCCGCTGGGCGAAGTGAGCGAGATCCACATCCTGGCCCAGGCCGGCCTCAGTCCCAAGCAGGTGGTGCGGAACGTGGAGTCCGCCCTGCTGGCCCAGCTGGGGCTGAAGGTGGATCATCGCAAGATCAGCGTGGCCCAAACGGCCGAGGTCCGGCCGCTGGAGGCGCTGGACAAGCAGGCGGTGCGGGACCGGGCGCTGCAGCGGGGCGTCCTGTTCGAGTCCCTGGTGGTGACTCCGGGCCGGCCGCACCGGATCTGCATCCGGGTGTCCCTGTCCTTCGACGGCCAGAGCGACACCGGGGAAGAGGAATGTTCGGATACGCCGCGGAGCCGGGTGGAGGGCGCCGCCCGGGCGACCATCACCGTGGTGGACAAGCTGCTGCGGGATCATTCGGTGGCGCTGGAGGGGGCCAAGATCATGGAGGCCTTCGACCGGCAGTTCGTGCTGGCGGCGGTGCAGGGGCTCGGGGGGCGGGATTCCCTGCTCCTCACCGGCACGGCCGAGATCAGGGAAAGTGCCGAGCGGGCGGCGGTGTTCGCTGTCCTGGACGCCACCAATCGCTGGGCCTCGGCCCGGCGGCCCTAGGCCGCCGGGCAGGGAATAGCCACGACCATCATCGCCCCCTGGGCGAGAAAGGACACGAGGGAGGGGACCCGGTCACGTACGGCGAGCGGAACACGAGCGGGCACAATTGAGCGGAGCGTCGGGTGAGCCATAGCGAGGCTTGCCACTCCCCGAAGGTACCGATTGTACTGTGAGGAGGTGACGCTCATGCTGACCGCTGCGATGAGGTTCATTGCCAAGCTAATCATGGCCGAAGGTCAAATCTGGTAGGATCTACACGGGTTCTCTCTCCTCTTTCTTCCCCATGCCACGGACTAGAGCGTTAGTCGTATTCGTGAGTGGTGTCGCGCTCGTTGCGGCGGCACTACTCATTGTCGCATGGGACCTGCGCGTACCAGCGCCCGGGCCGTGGGAGTTGGGCGCGTTCTTGCTGATCAGTATCCTTTTGGATCAGACCAGTACTTCCCTTCGTATGGAGGCGAAGGGCACCACGTCGTTCATTATCCACCTGGCAGCGGGCATACTCTTCGGGGCGTTCTGGGCAGCCGCTATCGGGTCGGTTTCCATCATGCTTGTCTTGATGGGCCAGAAGAATCCGCCTATCAAGATTGTGTTCAATGCTGGCCAGAGAGTTATCGCGATCGTCCTTGGGTCCTTGGCGTATCAGTTGCTCGGCGGGAGCATTCCGCCCGCCTATCTGCAAGCAGCGGGCTCGTTGTCGTCGGAGGCGGTTCAGCGAGACTTCGGACTGTTCTTTCTTTTTGCTATCATCTACTTCAGCATCAACAGCGCGGCAGTCTCTGGCGCGATATCTTTATCATCCAACCGAAGCTTTTCCGAGGTATGGAGGGTAAATACCCGGGGGGTACTCGGCTACGATCTTGGAGCTAGCGCCATTGCTATTCTGATGGCCTGGCTCTTCACGTTCAGCAAGGAACACTGGAACTTCGGGGCGCTTGGGATCATCGGTGTTGTCCTCCCGATATGGTTCGTCCGCAAGATCTACAGCATGTATCGGAATCTTGAGGCAACCAGCCAGGAGTTGCTCGAAGTGATGGTCAAAGCGATTGAGGCACGAGATCCATACACGTCAGGCCATTCGGAGAGAGTTGCTCGGCTCTCAAGGATGATCGCGCATGAAATTGGTGGGATGAACACTGAAGAAATTGAAAAGATCTATAAAGCCGCCTTGCTGCATGACGTTGGTAAGATGTATGAAGAGTTCGCTCCGCTACTTAGGAAGGAAACCAAGCTAACGCAAGAGGAGCGGGAGCTTCTTCAAACCCACGCAATTCGGAGTGCCGAGTTGGTCGCAATAGTGTCTGACTTTAAGGGAACAGTCCTTGAGTCGGTTCGGAGCCACCATGAACGCTGGGATGGCCGGGGATACCCCGATGGCATCGGAGCCGAGTCGATTCCGCTCGGGGCTAGAATCATCATGATCTCAGATACAATCGACGCGATGACGACAGACAGGCCATACCGAAAAGCCCTTGGAGTCGATGTGGTTATTGCAGAACTACAAAAGCATCGTGCTACCCAGTTCGATCCCAAG
>JBFXBG010000198.1:0-5927 GCA_050183505.1 Gemmatimonadales bacterium
CTGCACCCTGCACTCTGCACCCTGCACCCTGCACCCTGCACTCTGCACCCTGCACTCTGCACCCTGCACCCTGCACTCTGCACTCTGCACTCTGCACCCTGCACTCTGCACCCTGCACTCAGTCCTTTATACTTAGGCCCATGTCCCTGTCATTCCGCCAGCGGATCCTCCTGATCCTGATCACGCTGGGCACCCTGCCTACGGCGCTGGCGCTGCTGGGCTGGGCACTCAGCGTCCGGGCGAGCGATCCGGCCGCGGCCGGCCGCGCGGCCATCGAGCGGGTGGGGACATCGGGCCGGATCCTGGTCGAGACCATCGACACCACCAGACTGAGCCAGCCGGAACGGGTGGCGCTGGACCGGCATGCGTCGAGCCTCAACGAGGCTCTGAGCCGGGTGAAGCAGGCGAGCGTCTACAGCCGCTTCTATACCGGAGCGCTGGCGCTCATGCTGCTCCTCTTCGGTGCGGTAGTGATCTACGCCTCGATCCGTCTCGGAGGACACCTGAGCCGGCAGTTGAGCCGGCCGATCGAGGAACTGATCGGCTGGACCGAACACATCCAGCGGCACGAGCCCCTGCCGGAGGACCGTCCCCGCCGTGGGGCTCCCGAGTTCGCGGCTCTGCGCCAGGCCCTGCGGGGCATGGCCGGGACTCTCGAAGAGAGCCGGGCGCGGGACCTCGAAGCCGAACGGCTCCGCGCGTTCCGCGAGGTTGCCCGCCGGGTGGCTCACGAGATGAAGAACCCGCTCACGCCGATCCGGATCGCCGTGGCGCAGCTTCAGCGGACCGTGGGCGCCGGATCCGAAGCCCTGGACGTCATTGCGGCGGAATCGGCCCGGCTCGAGCACTTGGCGCGCGAGTTTGCCGATCTCGGCCGGATGCCGGAGGGGCCGGCGGCGGAAGTGGATCTGGCCGAACTCGTGGGTGAACTCGCCCGGACCTCCCTGCCACCGGAAGTAGAGGGAAACATCACGACCCAGCCGGGCCTGCCCCGGATTACCGGTCACTACGATCCGCTGCGGCGGGCCCTGGGGAACCTGATCCGCAACGCGGTCGAGGCCATGAACGGGACCGGGCGGATCGACTTCCGGCTCACGGCGCACGACGGCGGTGTGGAGGTTCAGATCGCCGATCACGGTCCCGGGATCGGGCCGGAGCAGCGCGAGCACATCTTCGAGCCGTACTACACCAGCAAGCAGGACGGTACCGGCCTGGGGCTGACGCTGGTGCGGCAGGCGGTCGAGGCCCATGGCGGAACCGTCCGCGCGGGCGAGACACCGGGCGGCGGCGCCACCTTTGCCCTGTGGCTCCCGGCTTCCGCCTCGCCGGCGGCACCGGCCTCCGTATGAACGACCGGATCCTGATCGTCGACGACGAGGCGAACATCCGCCGGATGCTGGCCGCGCTGCTCCGGGCCGAAGGCTATGAACCGGCCGAGGCGTCGGGCGGCAACGCCGCCCAGCTGGAAGCGCAGCAGCGCGAGCCGGATGCGATCCTCCTCGACCTGCTCATGCCGCCGGGCCCCAACGGCCTCGACACCCTGGCCGCGCTGCGCGAGCAGGGCGTCGACGCCCCGGTCATCATGATGAGCGGCAAGGCACAGCTTTCGGATGCCGTGCGGGCCACTCAGCTGGGGGCGTTTCAGTTTCTGGAGAAACCGCTGAGCCCGGAATCGGTGCTGGTCACCCTTCGGGCCGCGCTCGAGCTGCGCCGCGCACGGATGGAGAACCAGGCGCTCCGCGCGGCGCTGGCGCCCCACGAGGAAATCGTCGGCCGGAGTGCCGGCATGAATACGGTCCGGGCGCTCATCGCCCAGGTCGCCCCGACCGAAGCCCGGGTGCTCATCACCGGAGAATCCGGCACCGGCAAGGAACTGGTAGCGGCCGCGATTCACCAGGGAAGCAGACGCGCCGAGGAGCCGTTCATCACGGTCAACTGTGCCGCGCTGCCGCGGGATCTGGTCGAGTCGGAGATGTTCGGCCACGAACGGGGCGCCTTTACCGGAGCGACCGACCGCCGGATCGGCCGGTTCGAGCTGGCCCACCGGGGAACGCTCTTCCTGGATGAGGTGGGCGATCTGAGCCTGGAGGCCCAGGCCAAGCTGCTGCGGACCCTGGAGAGCGGCGAGCTGCAACGGGTGGGGGCGGAGCGGTCCATCCGGGTGGACGTGCGCGTCATCGCCGCCACCAACCGGCAGCTGGATGCTTCGGTGGCGAGCGGTGCGTTCCGGGAGGACCTGTATTTCAGGCTCAACGTCTTTCCGGTCCACCTCCCGCCGTTGCGGGAACGGCTGGAAGACCTGCCGCTCCTCGCGGCGCACCTGGCCGCCCGGCTCCGCCCGCGGCAGCCGCTGCAGTTCACCCCCGAAGCGCTCGGCGTGCTCGCCGGCTACCGCTGGCCGGGCAACGTCCGTGAGCTGGCCAACCTGATCGAGCGGCTCACCATTCTGGGGCGGAACCCGGTGGAATCCACCGACCTGGAACAGGTACTGCCGCGCCGGGCGGGGGCACCAGGAGACCCGGGGAGCGGACCCGTCCTGCCGGCGGTGCCGCTGGCCCAGGCGCTGGACGAATACGAGCGCCGGCTCATCGCCGCGGCGCTGGGCCGGGCCGAGGGCAACGTGGCCGAGGCCGCGCGCGCGCTGCAGACCGACCGGGCCAATCTGTACCGGCGGATCCGCCGGCTGGGGCTGGGACACTGAGGGGCAGACGGTCAGACGGTCAGACGGGCAGACGGTCAGAGGGAGCTGCGCATGAAAGATCACTGGGACAATCCAGGTTCCACCGGGGCCACGGCCCGTCGGGCCGTCCGCCCGTCGGACCGTCGAATAGCCACGCTCGGCATCCTGCTCTTCCTGTTTGCTCTCCCCCTCCCCGCCCTAGCCCAGGACAGCGTGATCGTCATCGATCCCGATGCCCGGCTGGCCGATTCGCTGGAGCAGGGCGGGCCGTCGGCGGAGTTCCTGCGGCGCCTGGTGGACCGGTTCAATGCGACGGGCACGACCCGGTTCTGGGGCGACGTCGATATCCCGGCCGACGCCGGGCTGCGGGGGGCGATCGCCGTGTTCCGGGGCTCGGTCCGGCTGGCCGGCCGGATCGACGGATCCCTCCTGGTCATCAACGGCAGCGCGGCGGTGCTGAACGGCGCGGAGGTCACCGGCGACGTCATGGTGATCGGCGGCGGGCTCAGCGTCTTCCCCGGCGGGCGGGTCGGGGGCCGGCAGGACGTGTTTCTCGACGCCATCCCGGTGAGCCGGGCTGCGGATGGACGGCTGGTGGTCCGGCAACGACGACAGCTGCCCGATCTCAGCGCCGCGCGGAAGCGGTTCGAGAGCGGGCCCTTCAGCACCACCCTGCTGCTGGGCACCGACCGGACCTACAACCGGATCGAGGGCCTGCCGATCATCTTCGGCCCCGGGTTCGAGTACCGGTTTTCTCCCGGCCTCTCGGCCCGGCTCGATCTGCACGGCATCCTGCGGACGGCCACGGATGTCGATGCCCTGCGGGAGGATTTCGGCTACATGGCCCGGGCGGAGCTCCGCTTCCAGGGCCTGCCCGGCGGGGGCCTGGGCTTCCGGGCCTACAACCAGGTCCGTTCCATCGAAGACCAGCCGCTCTCCCGGAGCGAAGTGGGCTGGTCGGCCTTCCTGTTTCAACGTGATCAACGGGACTACTACCTGAGCCAGGGCGTCGGCAGCTACCTCTATTTCTATCCCGAACGATCGATCCGGCTGGAGGCCGGGCTCCGGCGCGACGAGGAATCCTCGGTCCGGGCAAACGACCCCTGGTCGCTGTTCCGCAACAGCGACCGCTGGCGGCCCAACCCGCTGATCGATGACGGACACTTCACCGTGGCCCATTTCGCGGTGGAGGTGGATTCCCGCAACGATCCCGACTTCCCGACCGACGGCTGGTACCTGCAGGGCCGGGTGGAGCGGAACTGGAGCAACGATGTCGCGCCGGTCACCCTCCCGACCGGGGTCCGGGGCAGGCTGCCCGGCACGGGCTACGCGTTCAACACCGTCAGTTTCGACCTGCGGCGCTACAGCCGGCTCTCGGCGAACTACCGGCTGAACCTGCGGCTGTACGGTTCGGGCTACGCCGGGGGAGATCCCCTGCCGGTCCAGCGCCGGGTGTCTCTGGGAGGCTCGGACCTGTTGCCGGGCTACGCCTTCCGGGCCTCGACCTGCCTGCCGGCGGGCGCCGGCGATCCCGCCAGCGCCGCCCTGTGCGACCGCCTACTGGTGGCCCAGGCGGAGTTCCGGGCCCGGCTCAATGTCGGGGTCGGATTCCATTTCCGGGAACGGGAGGGCGCGCCGGAGCGATTCATCGGGATCGATCAGGCGGATTTCGTGGTCTTCACCGACGCCGGCAAAGCATGGCTCTCGGGCGACGGCCCGGGCCGGGTTCCCGACAACCGGATCCCGGCGTTCAAGGAGTGGAAGGCGGATGCCGGAGTCGGGCTCGATCTGGGCAACCTGGCGGTTTACCTGGCCCGGGCTCTCACCGATGGCGAGCCCCTCCGACTGGCGTTCCGGATCAAGCGGCGCTTTTGATGAACGGAACGGCCAGGATGGCCCGCGCGGCCAGGACGGCCGGGGTCAGGCTGAGAGGTCTGGCCCTCGTGGCCCTCGTGGCCGTTTCGGCGGCACCGGCGTCGGCGCAGACCGACAAGGTCCGCGTCGAGGTCAGCTACGTCTCGGATACCACCGCCTCCGACCGCTGGGAACCCACCGTGCGTTCCGGCAACATGCTATCCGATCCGCGCTGGCTGAACATGCTGCGGTCGGGCTTCCCGCTGCGGATGCACTATCGGCTGGAGATGTGGCGCTCGAGGAGCGGCTGGTTCGACGACTTCGTCCGGCAGGTGGAGTGGGACGTCGTGGTGCGGCATGAGCCGCTGCTGGACCAGTTCGCCGTCACGACCCTCATGCCCGGCGGGCGGACGCTGGAAAACCGCTACGGCGGGGAGGCCCAGCTGGCGCGGGCCCTCGGGTTCTCCTATCGAATCGCCATCCGGCCCACCTCGCCGGGCGAGTACTATTACAACGTCTCCCTCCAGGTGGCGACCCTCTCCGACAGTGATCTGGATGAACTCCAGCGCTTCCTCCGCGGCGACCTGGGGCCGGCCGCCAGCGAGGGCCGGGACCTGGGCGACGCCCTGGGCCGCGGCGCAACCCGGATCCTGCTCAAACTCGGCGGGCTGCCGAGCCTCAGGGTGGAGGGACGGAGCGGGCGATTCAGGATCAGGGAGTAGGGCGGAGGGCGGAAGGACGGAAGGACGGAAGGTGGAGCGGGACGTTGTCTCGTATCCCGACCCACCTTCCGCCCTTCCGTCCTTCCGCCCTAGCTCGCCTTTGCCACCTTCTTCTCTTCCAGCACCTGCAGGGCGCGGACGGCGTCGCCGCCGTAGAAGAGGCGGATGTACTTGGCCTGGATGTTGGTCAGGCGCCGAACCGCCCACGCCAGGTGGACGAAGTGCGGCTCGGTCGGAGGCCGGTGCGGGTGCATCCCGCATTCCACCGGCAGGTGATTGCCTTTCCGGGTGTTGCAGCTGCTGCAGGCGGTAACCACGTTGGTCCAGTCGTTGGTCCCCCCGCGCGAGATCGGCACCAGATGATCCCGGGTCAGACACTCCCGGGACTTCAGATCCGCCTGCGTCCGCTGGCAGTACTGGCAGCGGTAGTCATCGCGGGCGAACAGGAATGTGTTGGTGACCTGGCGGCGGAAACGGTGGGGAACGTGGACGAAACGGACCAGGCGGATGATCGCCGGTCTGGGCAGGACCAGCCTGGCACTTCGTATGTGCTCACCCTCGTCGGCCTCAACGATCTCGGCCTTGCCGTCGATGACAAGCCGGAGCGCCCGCCGCACCGGTACCAGTGTCAGCGGTTCAAAGGACGCGTTGAGGGCGAGGCAGCGCACTCG
>JBFXBG010000199.1:0-5669 GCA_050183505.1 Gemmatimonadales bacterium
AGCGTTATTCTGGTTTAAGTACTGTAGCTCTGGCGGGCTAACCATGCCGAACTGAACGCGGATGAACGCAGGAACGACCGCGGATGGCCGCAGGACCAACCGCGGCTGAACCCGGAAACGACCGCGGCTGGACACGGAAGAGTCCCGGCGACCGTAAATGGCCGGCTGGGAACGACGCCACCGGCGGAGCCATCTGCTGGTTCCAGCGTTCATCAGCGTTCAGTCCTGTCCAACTGGCGGGCGAACCATGCCGAACTGAACGCTGATGAACGCAGGAACGACCGCGGATGGCCGCAGGACCAACCGCGGCTGAACCCGGAAACGACCGCGGCCGGACGCGGAAGAGGCCCGGCAACCGTGAATGTCAGGCTGGGAACGACGCCCCCGGCGGAACCATCTGCTTGTTTCAGCGTTCATCAGCGTTCAGTCTTGTCCAACTGGCCGGTACGACACGCGAGCCACCGACACAACCCGAGGACAACCACCGATGCGAAACCACGTCTGGATCGCCGCTCTGATCGCCGCCGTGCCGACCCCCGGGACGGCGCAGGCCGGGCCCGCCACCCCGCCGCCGGCCCTGGACGCGAATGTCGCCCGGGCCATGCGGGAATTCGGCGTCCCTGGACTCTCGATCGCCATCGTGAAGGACGGCCGGGTGGTGCTGGCGAAGGGCTACGGGGTCCGGCGGCTGGGAGACCCGGCCCCGGTTGACGCCGACACCCGCTTCGGCATCGCCTCCAACACCAAGGCGTTCACCGCCACCGCCCTGGGTCTTCTGGTGGAGGAGGGCAAGCTCGAGTGGGACGCGCCGGTGGTCCGCTACCTGCCGGCCTTCCAGATGTACGATCCGTGGGTCACCCGGCAGATCACGGTTCGTGACCTGCTGGTCCACCGCAGCGGACTCGGACTCGGCGCCGGCGATCTCCTCTGGTGGCCGCCCTCCACCTACGACCGGCCCGAGATCATGCGGCGGCTCCGGTTCATCGAGCCCGCGACCAGCTTCCGTTCTGCCTACGCCTACGACAACGTCCTGTATCTGGTGGCCGGCCAGCTGATCGAGGCCGTCTCGGGGCAGAGCTGGGAGGATTTTGTCACCGACCGGATCCTCCGGCCGGTCGGGATGCGGGAAGCGGTGGTGCTGCATTCCGCCGCGGGGCAGTCGGGCAACGTTGCGGCCACCCATGCACGGGTGGACGGGAAGGTCCAGGTCGTCGCCCCGTTCCTGAGCGACAATACCAACCCGGCGGGCGGGATCAACGCCGGGGCGGCGGACATGGCCCGGTGGCTCATCGCGCAACTCGACTCGGGCCGGGTCGGCACCACCCGCCTGTGGAGCGAGCGTACGCAGCGGGAGCTGTGGAGCCTGGTGACCCCGATCCCCTTCGGCACCCCGCCGCCGTCCCTGGCGCCGCTGGCGACCAACTTCAACGGCTACGCCCTCGGGTTCAACGTCCGGGAATACCGCGGTGAACAGCTGGTGACCCACACCGGTGGCCTGCCCGGATACGTCTCCCGGGTGGCGATGCTGCCGGGGCGCAAACTGGGCGTTGCGGTGCTGACCAACGCCGAGAGCGGCGCCGCGTTCAACGCGATCGCCTGGTACATCCTGGACTACTACGTGGGGGCGAAGGCCTTCGACTGGATCACGCCCTACGCGGCCCTGGTGGCGCGGGGGGATTCCATGGCATCGGCGGAGGAGGCGGGCGCCGCCGCCGCGCGGGACAGCATGAGCGGCCCGTCGCTCCCGCTTCCCCGATATGCGGGGACCTACACCGACGCGTGGTATGGCGATATTCTGGTGCGGGAGGAGGGCGCCCGGCTGGTCATGGAGTTCTCCCACACGCCGAGTCTGGTGGGGGATATGACCCACTGGCAGTATGACACCTTCCTGGTGCGGTGGCGGGATCGGGAGCTGCGGGCGGATGCGCTGGTCACCTTCTCCCTCGATGCCGACGGGAAGATCGCGCAGGCGACCATGCGGGCCCTGTCGCCCGCGACCGATTTCAGCTTCGATTTCCAGGATCTGCTGCTGCGACCGGTTCCGACCGGCGGCCGATAACGCGGCGGGGCAGTCGCGCGAAGGCTAGTAGTCCGGGCGAATGTGTTCTATAATGAAAGGGTCGATGGCAGGACCGGACTCAAGACCACGGGAGGTGCAGATGGCCACCGCAAGGACCAGGGCACGGAAGACCGCGACGAAGACGGCGAAGCGGGCGAAGACGACGGGACGCAAGGTCGTGTCGCGCGCGCGCAAACTCGCGGCGAAGGGAGAATCCCGCCTGCGCAAGGCACTGGTGAAGCGGCGTCGGAAGAGAGTACTGAAGAAGACCGGCCGGGCCCTCAAGACCGCGGGCAAGGTCGCGGCCGCGGCCGCCGTGGCGGCCGGAGCGGTGGCGGGCGCGCGCCGGCTGGCGAAGCGCCGGAAGCGCGGCAAGTAGCAGCTGAGGGAGTGCCGTGGGATCACGGCGCCACCAGGGCCCCTGGCCTTGGTGGCGCGGTTGTTTTCCGGTTTCGGGTGCGGGGGCGCGCGTCCGGTGCCGGAGGGCGGACGCTGATTGCAAAGGTGGTCGGTGTGCTCCGGGGACCGCGGGTTGACGCGGAAAGGCGCGGAAGAACCGTACGGCGGACGCTGATTCCGCAGACGTTGTCTGCCGGTTTCTGCGTGTTCTGCGTGTTCTGCGTGCTCCGGGGACCGCGGGTTGACGCGGAAAGGCGCGGAAGAACCGTACGGCGGACGCTGATTCCGCAGACGAGGCAGATGGCTCCGGTGCAATGGCGGCTCCGGCTGATCATCACGGATTGTTGTTTCTGTTGTTGTCTGCCGGTTTCTGCGGTTTCAGCGGCTTCTGCGTGCTCCGGAGACCGCGGGTGACGCGGAAAGGCGCGGAAGACCATTACGGTGGACGCTGATTCCGCAGACGAGGCAGATGGCTCCGGTGCAATGGCGGCTCCGGCTGATCATCACGGATTGTTGTTTCTGTTGTTGTCTGCCGGTTTCTGCGGTTTCTGCGGTTTCAGCGGCTTCTGCGTGCTCCGGGTACCGCGGGGCCGACGCGGAAAGGCGCGGAAACACGGGCCTGTAACCAGCGGGCGGCGGCTGCGTAGGTACTCATACGCAATCCCGGAGCCCGTCTGTCGACCGGTCCACCGACGGAACCGATCGGGTTTGCGAGAACCTCGTGCCAGTCAGCTCGCTCGGCGATCATCGGGACTTCCTCCCCCCCGGGCCCGATCGCGCCCCATGGGCCGGGACTTGTGATCCCGCGGGAATCCGGCGATTCTCCTGTGGCTGGACGCTGAACCCTCTCTCTGGAGGCACCATGCGGACGATTGTCTGCCTGCTCGCCGCCGGCCTTGTGGCCGCGCCGCTTTCCGCACAACTCCCCGAACGCGCCGTCCGCCGGACCATACCGATCCCTCGCTCGATGGCGCGTGCCTACGAGGCCGGGACCCGGGATTCCTCCGGACGGCCCGGCGCCAATTACTGGCAGCTCCGAACCGACTACCGGATCGACACCCGCCTCGACACCGACTCCGGCACCGTGACCGGTCATGAAGTCGTCACCATCACCAACCCGAGCGACTCCACGCTGCGGTACGTGGTGATGCGGCTCTACCAGAACCGGTTCGCGCCCAACGTCGCGCGGGACCGGACCATCAACGAGGTGACCGGCGGCGTCACCATCGACAAGGTGGTGGCGAACGGCCAGCCGGTGGATCTGACCCGGCGGGCGGAACAGTGGAATACCACGACCGTGGCCCTGGTACCCTTCCTGAATCCGGTGCCCGCACACGGCACGGCGACCCTCGAGGTCGACTGGTCCTTCCGGATTCCCGACGTGGCCGAGGGCCGGCGGGGCGACCGCATGGGCCGCTGGGGGACCCGCCTCTTCCAGGTGGCCCAGTGGTATCCCCAGGTCGCCATGTACGACGATATCCGGGGCTGGGACCGGGAGCCGCACCTCGGCAACGGCGAGTTCTTCAACAATTTCGGGACCTTCGACGTGCGGATCGACGTGCCGGCCGGTGTGCTCGTCGGAGCGACCGGGGTCCTGGTGAACGCGGACTCCATCCTGACCCCCATGGTGCGCCGGCGGCTCGCGACCGCCACCGCGAGCGACAGTCAGATCGTGATCGTGGGTCCGGATGACCGCGGAGCGGGGAAGGCCACCGCCGCGGGCGACCGGCTCGTCTGGCACTTCCAGGCCGACAGCGTGGCGGATTTCGCCTGGGCCGCCTCGAGCGAGTTCGTCTGGGACGCCACCCGCGCCACCATCCCCGGCAAGGGCCCGATCCCGGTCAACCTGCTCTACCTGCCCGAGCATGACGATTACAAGAAGACGGGAGACTTCGCCCGGCACGCGCTGGAGTTCTACTCGAAGCTCTGGATGCCCTACGCCTTTCCCCAGTTCACCCAGGTGGACGGACCCGAGGGCGGCATGGAATATCCCATGCTCACCATGAGCGGTCCCGGCTTCGGCGTCACCGATCACGAGATCGGGCACCAGTGGTGGCCCATGATGGTGGGCAACAACGAAACCGAGTACGGCTGGATGGACGAGGGGTTCAATCAGTACATGAACATCCTGTCGGCGGCAGCCTACCGCGACCGGCAGCCGCAGCTCGACAGCCTGGGCCTGGCCTGGGGGCGGTTCTCGGGCAACGAAGCCATTCCGCCCATGATGTGGGACGCCAACTACGCCGGCCCGGCCTACGGGTTCGTCACCTACGGGAAGGCCCCCATGGTGCTCTCTTCGCTGGGCGGGGTCGTGGGAGACTCCGCGGTCCAGCGCGCGATGAGCGACTATGCCAGGACGTGGCGGTTCAAACACCCCACACCCTGGGACTACATGTTCGCCATGTCCCGCGGGCTGAACCGCGACCTCGGCTGGTTCTGGTACTACTGGCTGTTCACCGGTGAATCGACCGACGAGTCCATCGCCAAGGTGGAAATGCGGGGCGGCCGGACCATGGTCACCGTCCGGCAGGACGGCGAGATGCCGGCCCCGGTGATCCTCAAGGTGGAGTTCGCCGACCAGGGACCCGCCATCAGGCGGATGCCCAATGCCATGATCGACGGCAACACCGCCACCGTCCGCTGGCCGGTGGATGTATGGTTCGGAGGGAGCCGGACCTACACCGCGACCCTGGACTTCGGGCCCCGGAAGATCACCAGGATCACGCTGGACCCCGAAGCCCGGTTCCCGGACGGGAATCCGGCGGATAACGTCTGGACGGCACAGCCCTGAGAAGGAGGGCGGAAGGGCGGAAGGGCGGAAGGACGGAAGGACGGAAGGACGGAAGGGCACCGTGGCCTTTCCGTCCTTCCGTCTTTCCGCCCTTCCGTCTTCAATAGCTGCTTCCTCCGCCGCCGCCCGAAGTACTTCCGGATCCACCGAACGAGCTCCCGCCGCCCGACGACCCGCCCCACGAAGATCCGCCGCTGGAGGACGACGACTCCGTCACCATCGGAATCACATGCTCGGTGGTCTCGGACCAATGGCAGTTCAGGCAGGTCTTCGTTGTCCGGGAAAGGCCGGTCGACACGGTCGTGGCGGCCGTTATGGTCCGGGTCTCGGTTCTGAGGGTCCAGAATCCGCACGTGGGACACTTGCCGTACCCGCTGAACCACCGCTTGTAGCGCAGGTTAAGCCGCTCCGGGCACACCG
>JBFXBG010000200.1:0-5644 GCA_050183505.1 Gemmatimonadales bacterium
CTGGTTCTGCAGCTCCCGCTCCCGGTCCCGCAGGCTGGCGGCCCGCTCGAAGTTCTGGTCCCGGACGGCCTCTTCCTTGTCCACGTTGACCTTGTCCAGCTCGGCCTTGAGCGTCGCCACTTCCGGCGGCGGGGCCTGGGACGCGAGCCGGGCGCGGGCCCCCGCCTCGTCGATCACGTCGATCGCCTTGTCCGGCAGGAACCGGTCGGTGATATAGCGCTCCGAGAGCTGGGCCGCCGAGACCAGCGATTCCTCCGGAATCACCACCCGGTGATGATCCTCGTACTTCTTGCAGAGCCCCTTGAGGATCTCCACGGTTTCCTCGACCGTGGGCGGCTCGACCATCACCGTCTGGAAACGGCGCTCCAGGGCCCCGTCCTTCTCGATGTACTTGCGGTACTCGTTCAGGGTCGAGGCGCCCACGCACTGCAGCTCCCCGCGCGCCAGCGCGGGCTTGAGCATGTTGGAGGCGTCGATCGCCCCTTCGGCCGCCCCCGCGCCGACGAGCGTGTGCAGTTCGTCGATGAAAAGGACGATGTTCTTGTTCTGGGCGATCTCGTTCATCACCGCCTTGAGCCGCTCCTCGAACTGCCCGCGGTATTTGGTCCCGGCGATCACCGCGGCCATGTCAAGCGACAGAACCCGGTGGTCCCGCAGCACATCGGGGCACTGCCCACTCGCGATCAGCAGAGCGAGGCCCTCGACGATGGCGGTCTTGCCCACGCCCGGCTCTCCGATGAGGACCGGGTTGTTCTTCTTGCGCCGGGCCAGGATCTCCATGACCCGCTCGATTTCCTTGGCCCGGCCGATGGTGGGATCCAGCTGCCCCTCGCCGGCCAGCTGGGTCAGATCCCGGCAGAAATGATCCAGGGCCGGGGTCTTCGACTTCTTCTCCGACTTGGGCGCCGAGGCGGGCTGGGCGCTGGCCTGCTGCGTCTGCGGCATGTCGCTGCCCAGCAGACGGAGCGTCTCGGCCCGCGACTGTTCCAGCGTCACGCCGGCATCGTTCAGCACCTGGGCGGCAATGCCCTTCTCCTCCCGCAGCAGTCCCAGCAGCAGGTGCTCGGTGCCGACGTAGGAGTGATTGAGCTCCCGGGCCTCCGTCATGGCCAGCTCGAGCACCTTCTTGGCCCGCGAGGTGTACGGCAGATCCGGCCCGACCGCGGCACCCGCCTTCCCCTTCTTGACGGTCTCCTCGATCTTCTGCTGGATCTCTTCCAGATCGACATTGAGATTGGTGAGCACGGCCGCCGCGACGCCTTCGCCTTCGCGGATCAGCCCCAGCAGGATGTGCTCGGTGCCGACGTATTCATGGTGCAGCCGGGCCGCCTCTTCGCGGGCCATCTGGAGCACCTTCCGTACGCGGTCTGTGAAGTTGTAGCCGTTCATGACATCACCCTGCGGCGTTTGGTGGTCTCACCGCCCTTGCCCGTCATGTGCGCCGGCCGGCTTCCTCGTCCAGTACGGTCCGGACATACGCGGCGCGATGCACCGCCAGTGCCGGATCGTCCATGTCGAGGCCCCGGGCGGAGGCCAGATGGGCCGGCTGGCAGAATACCAGCAGTTTGTTGAGGGTGTAGAGCCCGATCTCGTTGATCAGCTTGAGCCCCACGCCCAGACGGACACCGCTCAGGAGGTTCATCGTCTCCTCGAAGCTGAGCGTCCGCGCGTACCGGAGAAGGCCGTACGCCCGCCAGACCTTGTCTTCGACGATGGCGGGAGCCTCCCGGAGCAGCACCTGCCGGGCCTGCTCCTCGTACTCGATGACCTGGCGCACGATCCGCGCCAGATGATCCAGCAGGTCCGGCTCGGCCTTCCCCAGCGTGGTCTGGTTGGACAGCTGGAAGAAATTGCCGACGACCTCACTCCCTTCCCCGTACAACCCCCGGAATGTCAGGCCGACCTGACCCAGGCCCTGCAACACCTTGGAGATTTCCTTGGTGAGGACGAGCCCGGGAAGGTGAATCAGCACTGAGGCCCGAAGCCCCGTGCCGACATTCGTGGGGCAGGATGTAAGGTAACCAAACTCAGGGTCAAATGCGAAGGGAAGTCGTTGCCCCAGTTCGGTATCCAGCTGGTCCACCTCGGCGTAGGTTTCGGCCAGGGCGAACCCCGACCGCATCCCCTGCAGCCGGAGGTGGTCCTCCTCGTTCAACATGGCCCCCAGCCGGTCCTGGACCAGCAGCGCCGCCCCCGGCCGGACCGCCGCGTCTCCGTCCAGGCCCGCCAGCTCCTTGCTCACCAGGTGCCGTTCGTGGAGCATCTGCCGGTCCACCAGGCCCAGCTGGTCGAGACGGAGCTGGACCGCCAGGCCCAGAGACCGGGTCTGGCGCCGTGCGTCCTCGATTTCGGCCAGAATGACCTCCCGCTCGCCCGCATCGTTCCGGGTCCCGAAGTAGTGGTCCCGGAGGTTGCGGGCCAGGCGCACCCGGGTCGAGAGAACCAGATGGCTCTGGGGTCCGCTGGCGTCCAGCCAGCCGAGGCCCCCGTCACCGATAAGGCTGAAGTCGATCATCCCTGCAGTACCCGCAGCTGGTCCCGCAGCTGGGCGGCCAGCTCGAAATTCTCGGTTTCCACCGCCCGCTGCAGCTGATCCCGGAGTTCGTGCTCGCGTTCCTTTCTGGAAGCCGTCTCCGGCGGGGTGTCCGGCGCCACGTAGCGCTCCCCCACGTGAAGGGTCGCACCGTGGAGCCGCCGGAGCAGTTCCCGCAGCGGTTCGGCAAGCGCCCGGTAGCATTCCCGGCAGCCCAGCCGCCCGGTGGTCCGGAAGTCCTCCAGGGTGGCCCCGCAGTCGGGACAGGCGAAATCCGAGCGGGAAACCGCGGCCGGCAGGGTGAGCCCCTCGCCCAGGGCGGCCACCAGCGATCCCACCGGGGCCTTGCTCAGGAGCGTGGCGCTCTCCACCCCCTTCTCCGCGGCGCACCGCTCGCAGAGATGCAGGGTGGTCACCTGATCGTTGGCCATCTGGGTCAGGTGAATGACCGCTTCGCGTTCCTGGCACTGGGTGCACTTCATGTCGGCAAAGACTCCACTCCGGGATGAGGCAGCAGGCGCCCCCCTTCCAGGGAAAGTACCCGGTCTGCCCGCCCTGCCAACATCCCGTTATGGGTCACCACCACCAGGGCGGTCTCCAGCCGCCGGGCCAGCATGGCGAACAGGTCGTGCAGCCGCTCGGCGTTCTGCGGGTCGAGATTGCCCGAGGGCTCATCCGCCAGCAGGACGACAGGATCATGCACCAGCGCCCGGGCCACGGCGACCCGCTGCTGCTCGCCGCCGGAGAGCTGGGCCGGGCGATGGGTCACCCGGCCGCCGAGGCCGACGCTTTCCAGCAGATCACCGGCCCGCGCGCGGGCCGGGGATTCGTCTTCCCCCGCGATGAGCAACGGCATCATCACGTTCTCCAGCGCGGAAAACTCCCGCAGCAGGTGGTGAAACTGGAACACGAACCCGAGCTTGTGGTTCCGGACCATGGCGAGGGCCGTGGCCGACCGATCCTGGTAGCTCAGGCCTTCGAGCAGAACCTCGCCCCCGGTCGGCTGGTCCAGCGCGCCGAGCAGGTGCAGCAGGGTGCTCTTCCCCGAACCGCTCGCTCCCATGATGGCGACGAACTCACCCCGGGAGACGGTCAGGTCCAGGCCGGAAAGGACTTCGATGCGACCCCCGTCGCCTCCCAGGTAGGTCTTGCGCAGATCCCGCGCCTCCAGCACGGCGGTCATTCGTGCCGGATCGCTTCCACCGGCTCGAGCGACGCGGCCGAACGGGACGGATACACCGTCGCCAGAACCGCGAGGAGCAGGCTGGCCAGGACCACCACGGCCACATCCCGGACCTCGATGTGGACCGGCAGGTGATCGATGAAATACACGCCGGGATCGATCCTGATCCAGTTCCAGCGGTCCACGCCCCAGGCAACGGCCAGTCCCAGCACCAGTCCGATGGCGACCCCCAGCGACCCGATAATGGCCCCCTGGGCCACGAATATCCGGGCGATCGACCGGGCATTGAGCCCCATCGCCTTGAGGATGCCGATCTCGCGGGTCTTGTCGGTCACGACCATGGTCAGGGTACCCACGATGTTGAACGCCGCCACGATCATGATGAAGAAAATGATCAGCCCCATGGCGAGTTTCTCCAGCTTGAGGGCGCCGAAGAGGGTCGCGTTCTGGGTCTGCCAGTCGAAGGCCCGATAGGGATACCCGCCGAGTTTCTCTTCCAGCCGGCGGCCCAGGGCGGGCGCCTGCCACGGGTCGGACGCCCGGACCGCGATGCCGGAGACCGCCTCGCCCAGTCCGGTGAACTGCTGCGCGGTCTTCCGGTCGATCAGCACCAGCTTGTTGTCGTACTGGTACATGCCGGTGTCGAACAGTCCGGTCACCTGGAAACGCCAGTAGCGCGGGATCGCCACACCCAGGGCGGGATTCACCTTGAGGCCGCCGGCGGGGATGAGGCTCACGGTATCGCCGATCACCACGCCGAGCCGGTCGGCCAGGCGGTATCCCAGGGCCACCCCGCCGTCGAGCCCGGAGACGGTCGGCCGGAATCGAAGGTCTCCCCGGGTGACCGCTTCCGGCAGGGAGGTCACCTCGACCTGCCCGGTATCCGGCTCGATGCCGAAGACCTGGACTCCCTCGGCATAGTCATGGCCCGCGGAGATGACCGATTCGGTAATCACTTCCGGCTCGGCCGCGACGACGCCGGGCTCGCTGCGGACCTCGGCCAGGATCCGGGGCCAGTCGTCCAGCCGCAGGCCGCTGCCATAGGTCAGCACCCGCAGGTGGGGACTCGCCACCAGGATCCGGGCCCGAAGATCATCCGCCAGGCCGTTCATGACCCCCAGCACCACGATGAGCGCCATGACGCCGACGGCCACGCCGCCGGCCGCAATGATCGTCGTGAGCGAGGCGCCCCGGGTCGACCGCCGGCTCTGGAGGTAGCGCCGGGCAATCCGCCGCTCCAGGGGGGTGGGCCAGCGGAAGAGCGCCAGGATCTCGCGCCAGCCCGATGGTTGCGGGTCAGGCATCGCTCTTCGCCTCCTCGTTTTCTTCGTCTTCTTCCTCTTCCGCGCGGAGCGCCGGGAAGAGAATGACGTCCCGGATCGAGGGTTGATCCGCCAGCAGCATGATCAGCCGGTCCACGCCGAGCCCCATGCCGCCGGCCGGGGGCATGCCGTACTCCAGCGCCCGGATGTAGTCGGCGTCAAACGGCTGGGTCTCTTCGTCTCCCCCGGCACGCTGGCGGGCCTGATCCTCGAACCGCTGCCGCTGATCGTCCGGATCGGTCAACTCGCTGAAGGCGTTGGCGATCTCCCGGCCCAGGATGAAGAGTTCGAACCGTTCGGTCAGGAAGGGATCATCCCGGTGGACTCTCGCCAGAGGGGAGAGCGGTTTGGGATAATCGATGACGAAGGTGGGCTGCTGCAGATCCGGTTCGACGAACACCTTGAATACCTCGTCCAGGAGCCGCCCGCCGGACAGCGCCGCCACCAGGTCGGCGTCCTCTCCCCTGCCGCGCAGCGCGGCCCGCAGGTCGGGCTCCGAGGCGGTCCGGAGATCCACGCCGGCCGACCGCTGCACCGCCTCGTGGAACCCGACCCGGGGCCAGGGCGGGGAGAAATCGAGGGCCTGCCCCTGGCGGGTGTTCCGGC
>JBFXBG010000201.1:0-5571 GCA_050183505.1 Gemmatimonadales bacterium
GGGGGGAGCGGCGCCGCTGCAGATCGCCGCGGCGCTGGGCAAAGCCGGCCTGGCGATCATCGCGATCGTGGCCGCCGCCCGGTGCGTGGTGCCGCTCTTCATGCGGCAGGTCGTCCGGCTCCGGAGTCCCGAGGGCTTCGTGCTCTCGGCGGTGCGGGTCATCTTCGGCACCTCCTGGCTTACGGCTCAGCTGGGGCTGTCGGTTGCGATCGGGGCCTTCATCGCGGGGCTGGTCCTCTCCGAGTCGGAGTACAGCCATCAGATCGTGGCCGACGTCCTCCCCTTCCGGGACGTGTTCATCGGGCTCTTCTTCATTTCCATCGGGATGCTGCTGTCCTGGGCCGTCGTGCGTGACCGGCTGGGCCTGGTCTTCGGCGGCGTGGCGCTGGTCATGGTGGTGAAGGCCCTGCTTACGGGGGGGATCGTCCGGGCGCTGGCCTATCCCTGGCGGGTGGCGATTCTCGCCGGGGTCGGGCTGGCGCAGGTCGGGGAGTTCTCGTTCGTCCTGGCGAGGGAAGGGCTCGGCCTCGGCCTGCTCACCAACCTGGACTACCAGACCTTCCTGGCGGTCTCGATTCTCTCGATGCTGGTGACCCCGTTCCTGATCTCCCTCGCACCCCGGGTGGCGTACGCGCGCCAGGGGCGGGAGGCCATGCTCGCCGACCGCGGGGAGGCGCCGCCGCCGGAACGGACCGACCATGTTCTCGTCGTGGGTTACGGCCTCAACGGGCGGAATCTTTCCCGGGTGCTGCGGAACGTGGGCATCCCGCATGTGGTGCTGGAACTGAACGCGGACCTGGCCCGGGAGGCGGCGGGCCGGGGAGAGTCGGTGATCTACGGCGATGCCACCCGGCGTGAGGTGCTGCTGAGCGCCGGCATCACCGGCGCCCGCGCGCTGGTACTGGCCATTTCCGATCCGATCGCCTCGCGCCACACCGTCTGGCTGGCCCGGCGGCTCAACCCGCGGGTTCATATCATCGTCCGGACCCGCTACATGCGGGAGCTGGAGGATCTTCTGGCCCTGGGTGCCGACGAAGTGATCCCCGAGGAGTTCGAGACCAGCATCCAGATCTTCGGCAGCGTGCTGCAGAAATACGAGGTAAAACCGGAGGACATCGATCGGGAAGTCGAGGCGGTCCGGCGGGAGGGGTATCAGGTCCTGCGGAACATCCCGGCGACCGAGGGGGACAGTCGCCCGCACGCCTCAGGCTAGCGCCGCCCCGCCTGTTCTCCACGGGCCACCACATTATATTGGCCATATGCAAGCCGCCCAAGGAGATACGATGCAGCGCCTTGATCCCGCCCGGCTCACCGACCCGGCTCTCATATCCGTCGCGGAAAAGGTGCTCGAAGGCCGGCGGCTTGACCCGGACGACGCCCGCTCGCTCTACGGCACCGACGACCTGATCGGGCTCGGCAGCATCGCCGATTTCGCCAATCGGCGCCTGAACGGCGACCGGGTCTTCTTCTCCGCCAATCAGCACATCAATCCGACCAACGTCTGCATTCTCCGGAACACCTGCGTGTTCTGTTCCTTCGCGCGCATGCCGAAGGAAGACGGCAACTACACCCGGACGCTGGAGGAGGTCTTCGCCGAGGCGGAGCAGGCCAGGGGGTCGCCGACGACCGAGTTTCACATCGTGGGAGGATTGCACCCCAAGCTCCGGCTGAGCTACTACACCGACATGATCCGGGGGCTGAAGGAGCGGCACCCGACGGTCCACATCAAGGCGCTGACGGCGGTGGAGATCGCGCACCTGGCCCGGATCGAGAAGTCCTCGGAGCGGGACGTACTGCTGGCGCTCAAGGAGGCGGGCCTGACCAGCCTTCCGGGCGGCGGGGCCGAGGTGTTCAGCACGGCCGTCCGGGCCACGATCGCCGAGCGGAAACTCACCGGAGAGGAATGGATCCGGGTGCACCGGACCGCCCACGAGCTCGGCATTCCGACCAACTGCACCATGCTCTACGGCCACGTCGAGACGGCCGACGATCGGATCGAGCACCTCACCATGCTGCGGGATCTGCAGGCGGAGACCGGCGGGTTTCTGACCTACATCCCGCTGGCCTACCATCCGGACCATAACGAGCTGGGGGCGGACCTCGAACGGGAGGGCACGGCCACGACCGGGTACGAGGACCTCAAGAACATCGCGGTCGGCCGGCTGTTCCTGGACAACATCCCGCACGTGAAGACGCACTGGCCCATGGTCACCCCGTTCCTGAGCCAGGTGGCTCTCAATTTCGGCTGTGACGACGTCGAAGGCACGGTGGTCTACGAGCGGGTCTATCACGAGGCCGGGGCCAATACCGAGATGCACATGCCCTACCACGCCCTGGTGGATCTGATCCGCGGGGCGGGGCGGAGCCCGGTGGAACGGAACAGCCTGTACCAGCCGATCCGGACGGAGTTTGACGATCCCCCGCCGGAACCGAAACTCCGGGCCCGGTCGCTCCCGGTGGTCCACGCCGCATGAGGCTCGGCCGGATCCCCTGGATCAACTGCTACCCGGTCTACGGCGCCATCGATCGGGGGCTGATCCCGGTGGAGGCCGAGATCGTCAGCGGGACCGCCTCGGAGTTGAACGACCTGCTGGCGGCCGGTGAACTGGATGTGAGCGTCGTATCGGCGGTGGAGTACGCCCGGAACGCGGCCCTCTATCACCTGCTCCCGGACCTGGCGATTACCTGTGACGGCCCGGTCCACAGCGTGATGCTGTTCTCGCGCCGGCCGGTGCGGGAGCTGGACGGGCGCACGGTGCTCCTCAGTGCATCCTCCCGGACCTCGGTGCTGCTGCTGGAGCTGCTCTGCCGGCATCGGTGGGGGATTTCGCCGCGGTTCGCGACGGCCCGTGCCGAAGCCGGCGACCTGGCCGCGCTCGAGGGCCTGCCCCATGAGGGTGTGCTGGTGATCGGCGATGCCGCTCTCCTGCTGGGCGCCGGCAGCGCGTATCAGTACCGGGTGGACCTGGGAGAGGCCTGGAACGACTGGACCGGCCTGCCGTTCGTTTTCGCGGTCTGGGCCGCGCGCCGCACGGCCGACCTGGCCCGGGTTCAAGTGATACATCAACGGCTGCTGGCCTCGCGGGCCTGGGGACTTGAGAATCTGGATGAACTCGCGGCCGAGGCATCCCGGAACACCGGCATCGGGCGGGACATCTGCCGGGCCTATCTGGGCGACCTCGACTACGCCCTGAGCTACCGCCACCTCGCGGGGCTCACCGATTTCTTCCGCCGGCTGGCCCAGGACGGGCTGGTCCCGGACGGATCACTTTCGTTCATTACGGCGGCATAGGACCATGACCATCGACCGCACCTCAAGTGAGTTCCGAAGCTATCTCGAGCTGTACGAGAAGGCCGACCTGCTCGAACTGGGCCGCCTGGCCGATGCCGAACGCTGGCGCCGGCATCCCGAGAAGGTGGTCACGTACATCATCGACCGGAACATCAACTACACCAACGTCTGTGTCGCCGACTGCAAGTTCTGCGCGTTCTACCGCCGGCCCAAGGACCTGGAAGGCTATGTCCTGAGCTTCGAGGAGATCGGGCAGAAGATCGACGAGTGCCGGGAGATCGGCGGGGTTCAGATCCTGCTGCAGGGGGGGCACAATCCCTACATCCCCTTCGAGTGGTACCTGGACCTCATGCGCTACATCAAGCGCAACCACCCGATCCACATCCACGGGTTCTCGCCCTCGGAAGTGATCTTCTTCTCCCAGCGGTTCGGCCTCAGCGTCCCTGAGGTCGTACGGGAGCTGAAAGCCGCCGGGCTCGACAGCATCCCGGGCGGCGGCGGGGAGATCCTGGTCGACCAGATCCGGCAGGATGTGGCGAAGAAAAAGGCCATGACCGATGACTGGCTGGGCGTCCAGGAGGAGGCCCACCGGCAGGGCATGAAGACCTCCGTCACCATGATGTACGGCCTGGGTGAATCCAACGAGGACCGGATCGAGCACATGCTCAGGATCCGCGAGGTTCAGCAGCGGACCGGCGGATTCACGGCATTCATCTGCTGGCCGCTGCAGCCCGAGGGCACGGCGATGGCCTACCGGCCCAAGACCGACGCCGTCACCTACCTGCGCACGCTGGCGCTGGCCCGGGTGGTCCTCGATAACGTGCCGAATCTGCAATCCTCCTGGGTCACGATGGGGCTCAAGATCGGCCAGATCGCGCTGCGCTTCGGGGCCAATGACTTCGGCAGCCTCATGATGGAAGAGAACGTGGTCTCGGCGGCCGGTACCACCCACCGGGCCACCATCGGCGAGATGGAACGGGCCATTACCGGAGCCGGGTTCGAAGCCCGTCGCCGGCGGCAGGACTACTCGATCATCGAGCAGAAGGCCGTGGCCGCATGACCGGTGGAGAGGCGGGAAAGCGCAGTGGTGGAAAGAAAGGGGCGGGCGCCGCCCCCAAGGGCACCGCCCGCCGGGCTTCGTTGCCCGCCCAGACCCGGGTACCCCGCGCCCCGCTGCGTCCTACCATCCGGGTGGGGATGGGCTACGACTCGCATCGCTTCGTTCTGGGCCGGCCGCTGGTGCTGGGCGGGCACACCATTCCCCATGACCGCGGACTGGCCGGACATTCCGATGCGGACGCCGTGACCCACGCCCTCATCGATGCCATCCTGGGCGCCGCCGGTGCCGGGAACATCGGGTTGCTGTTCCCGGACTCCGATCCCCAGTGGAAGGATGCCGACTCCCTGGGGTTGCTGCGCTCGGCTTACGGGCTGGTGCAGGGCCGGGGGTTCCGGCTGGCCCAGGCGGACATCACGATCATCGCCGAGCAGCCGAAGCTGGGCCGCCACCTCCCGGCAATGTCGCGCAAGCTGGCGCGGCTCCTCGGTGTGGCTGAACGCGACATGTCCATCAAGGCCAAGACCAACGAAGGCATGGGCTTCATCGGGCGGGAGGAAGGGCTGGCCGTGCTTGCCGCGGTCACCCTGGAGGCTCGCTGATCGAGGGCTTCCTCAACTGGCTTGCCGGCCTGCCGGTGCTCGCGGTCTATGCCGCGGTGGCCGTTGCGGCCGTCATTGAGAACATCTTTCCGCCGAGCCCGTCCGATCTGGTCGTGGCGCTGGCGGCTTTTCTGTCCCACCGGGGCCTGACGGTACCCCTCACGGTGTTCCTGGTCACGTGGGTATCCAGCGTCATCGGGGCCGTGATCGTCTACTACCTCTCGCGGACCTACGGCCGGGGGTTCTTCAAGGGACGGCTGGGGCGGGTGCTGTCCTCTCCTGAAGCGATCGCCACGATGGAACGGGAATACCTTCGCTTCGGCCTGGCCGGCATCGTGCTCGGCCGGCTGCTCCCGGGGGTGCGGTCCTTCGTCGCGCCGTTCACCGGGCTCATCGGGCTGAGCCCGGCCCGCGCCATTCTCCCGATGGCCATCGCGTCCGGGATCTGGTATGCCGGCATCGTCATCCTCGCCACGTTCGTCGGCTCGGAGTGGGACCGGATCGGCGGGACCATTCAGAGGCTGAACCGCTGACTCGGCCTGTTCACCGCCGTGCTGGTGCTGGGGGCCGTGGCGTTCATCCTGATCCGGATCCGCCGGAGCCGGCGGCGCCGGTTCTGG
>JBFXBG010000202.1:0-5570 GCA_050183505.1 Gemmatimonadales bacterium
AGGGGAATATCAGCCAGGGCGCCGGGGTGACCAACACCGAGACCGGCTACACCGGGGCCAGCGCCCCGAACCAGAAGGGCGGATTTGTCTACCTCAGGAATCGGTGGTATGATCCACAGACGGGTCGATTCCTCACCCAGGATCCCATCGGGCTGGCGGGTGGCGTCAATCTGTATGCGTACGCGGGGAATAATCCGGTAGCCTACACGGATCCGTGGGGGCTGTGTAAGAAACCCAAAGGCGAAGGCGTAGGCATCTGCATCGAGAGCTTCATCCAGGGGAAATTCCGCGGGGTGGGCGATAATCGAGGCCCGCAGAGTGACGGTGGCACCTACAAGACCAGCTTGCGGTTT
The DNA here is from genome assembly GCA_050183505.1 of Gemmatimonadales bacterium. Taxonomy (GTDB): domain Bacteria; phylum Gemmatimonadota; class Gemmatimonadetes; order Gemmatimonadales; family GWC2-71-9; genus JBFXBG01. The sequence continues at coordinate 354 of JBFXBG010000202.1, forward strand.
TCCATTAACCCAACTAATGGAGTCGTTCGAGGCATCGAAAGTGACGTAGGTTCCACCAAAGGGCACAAAGGTTACGGCGGAAGCAGCGTGAGTGTGGAGTCCGATGGCAAGGGCGGATGGAACCTAATCCTAGAGGGCGAAGCGGTAAACGGCACAGGAATGGGGGCGATGATCGATTACAGCATAACTGTCAATGTTACGTCAGACGGTAGTGTAGCTGTGACCGGAGGCAAGCACGACGGATTTCCTTCGTATGAGATCTGGTCGTATCATGGCACAAAGGCGAAGCTAGAGTACTATCACAAACAGAGCAAGAACCCCTTCGAACTCCTCGGGCGAGGCGACGTCAAGGTCGCCCCAGAACGGTGAGGTGGCTGATGAGAACGCGTCAGTCCCCGGTTATAGCGTACTTAAAGGCGCTTACCTTAATGATCTTCGTTGCGCTGCCGGTGACAACGGGACTTCTGGCACTGGTGATGTACTTCGACACAGGCGAGACAGCAACACTCGCCGGCACAGCCGGCTTTGCGGGATTCCTTGTCTACCTGCACGGTGGCATCCCGGCGGTCGTATGTGTACTCGTTCATACGTACCTCCGGCGCCACAGGGCTTCACAATGGAGCCCAGGGCTCTCTTTCGCACTGGCAACGTTGCTGGGTGGTTTGGCCGGCGCAGTCTCCAGCGTAACCCTCGTCTTTCCGACACTGCCGGTAATCGGGTTTGGTGTGTTCGGCGGAATGACATATGGCCTGATTCTACCCATCGTAGACTCGAGGCGTGAGCAAGTCTGATCCATTCGTCAAGCCGGGCTACACGCCCGAGCCGGGTTAGGCATGAGCTGGGCTCCCGCCACCTGATCCAGCTGTTCCTGGAATCCTCGCCGGGACAACGTCTTGTCCAAACGCTATGGGTTGCAGACTCAGGGGGGGCATTGATTCCTTCGAAATACCCCTGAAGTAGGAGTGAGCTGACCCCCAAGGCTAGTCCAGCTAGGGTTGGACGGCCTCCGGTTGAAGGGCAGTCTCCCGCCCGGGGGTGAAGGCCGCCAGGAACTCCGCCGGGGTCCGTTCCCCGAGGGAGCCGTGGGGCCGCACATGATTGTAGTCCTGCCGCCAGCTTTCGATCACGACCTGCGCCCGGGCGAGCGTCGGGAACCAGTGCAGGTTGAGGCCGTCGTCGCGGAACGTGCCGTTGAAGCTCTCGATGAACGCGTTCTGGTGCGGCTTGCCGGGCTGAATGAACGCGAGCTGGACGTCGCGGCTGTAGGCCCAGGCATCGAACGCCCGGCTCGTGAACTCCGCGCCGTTGTCGGTGATGAGCACCGGCGGGAGCCCGCGGGTGGCGCGAAGCTGCTCAGGCACCCCGACCACGGCCTCGGCCGGAATCGACGTGGCGCCGTGAATCGCCAACGCCTCGCGACTCCATTCGCCCAGCACGGTCAGGCCCCGGAAGCGCCGGCCATCACTCAGGCTGTCACTCACGAAGTCGAGGGTCCAGCGCTGATTCGGGCCCGTGAGGGAGGGCCGCACCGGACGGGGGATCCCGCTCCGCCGCCGCTTCCGGCGCCGGCGCACGGCGAGCCCGGCCTCCCGATACAAGCGCTGCACGCGCTTCCGATTCACGGTCCAGCCCTCCCGCACCAGCAGGCGGTGAATCCAGCGATAGCCCCACCGGGGCCGCTCGGCCGCCAGCGCCACGATCCGCGCCACGAGCGCGTCCTGGGAGGGCCGCACGCTCTGATACCGCATCGTCGCGCGGGGGAAGCCCGTGAAGCGCACCGCCCGGCGCTCCGATACCTGCGCGGCGGCTTGGACCTGCTGGACGACCCGGCGCCGCTCCGTGGCCGTCACGATCCGTTTCCCAGGAGATCTTTCAAGACCTGCAGATTCAGCGCCTGGTCCGCCACCACCCGCTTCAAGCGCCGATTCTCGTCCTCCAGTTGCTTGAGCCGGCGGGCCTCGGGCACGCCGAGCCCCCCGTACTTCTTGCGCCAGTTTGTAGAACGTGTTGCGACTGATCCCGTGCCGCCGGCACAGCTCGTCGGTCCCAGCTCCCGCCTCCGCCTCCGCCAGCACGCCCACGATCTGGGCCTCCGTGAAGCGACTCTTCTTCTTTCGGGGGTCAGCTCAGCGGGGGCCCGGTACGCCACCTGGAACGGGAGCGGGCTGGACATCCACAACGATCCCGACGAGTGCTGGTACGATGCCGAGGGGCGGATGTTCAACCCCTGCGACGAGGCGGCGCCCATTCTGGCCTACGAGGGCGACAATGCGACTCGCACCGGCGGGGGCTACTGGTGGCGGTTCTTCCACGCGCCGGGGCTGGACGATCCGGTGCTGATGATCTACCGGGGTACCAGTTCCTTTGTGTATCGAGAGCTGTACCTGATGACCGACGGCGCCGGGCGGCAGCTGGCGGTTGGGGACTCCATCGGGTACATCGACATCGACGATCTGCAGACCACGGGGCGGACGGAATGGCGTTACGCGGGCCAGACCAGTAACGCGCAGGGGTTCGGGGCGGAGCGGTATCAGGCGCCGAGCATCGCCGGGGTGTCGTACTTCCGGAACCGGGCGTATGATACGAGGACCGGGCGGTGGACCCAGGAAGACCCGGTCGGGCTGGCGGGCGGCGTGAATCTGTACCAGTATGCGGGGAACGATCCGGTGGGGTTTACGGATCCGTTCGGGTTGAAGGTAACAGTCGACAAGGCCCTGCAGGATTTGGTAAGCAAGTTGCGTGGCGGCTCAGAGACCTTCGATAGGATCTTCACGGGTCTAGACAAGAAACCTGCACTTCTTGCTAACCTATTCGTACAGGCCTGTAGCACTGACTGCCCCCAGTCAACCGTTGACAATAGTGGTGGAGGCCACTTCCAAGCAGCCCTTGTGCGCCAAGACATTTGGGTGGACGATGTCAAATATGCGGGGGAGGAGCTTGTTGTCAGACTGGCGCATGAAATGGTCGAAGCGGGAGTAGGCATCGATCCCAAGGCGACCGGAACCGTCTGTAACAAGGGCGAATCTGAAGGGGATTGCGTCGTACGATATGAGAACGAGATCCGAAAGGAGTTGCACATTGAGCCACGCGATCTCAAGAAGGACCCGCACCACTAGTGCGGTCCTTCGCCGGAGCCGTCGAAACGGTTCTTCGCCGTCCGTCCGCCGGCGACCGATAGCCTGGATCGTGTCCGCAGGGATTGGTGTTGCCCTCACTTCCGGATCCTGCACCAGGCATCGCGAGATCGTCATCCCGAGTGGCTATGTATACCACCCGACGGATTGGGCGGTGGCCTGGAGCTCTCCGATTGGGCCCATTGTCGTCATTCATGGCAGCCGCTGGGTAAGGGGGGATGCCGCCAGAAGGCTCTGCACGCGGTCCGGCGTGTACGTTGCCACCACGGATTCCGTGTCGCCGATACGGGCCGGCTGGCCTCCGGATGTTTGTTTGCTTGACCTCTATCGGGGGAAGGTACAAGGCAAGCCTGATGGTACTGAGGCCATTCTCAGCTCGGAGGGGAGACTGTTCCGGTGGTTCTTCAGCAGCGGTGTGGTTCAGTCGGTGCCGTTGCCTCCTCACCTCTCCAGCCGATTTCCCTCGTGGGATCAAAAGGGCATACGAATTGCCTTTGTCGGCATGGATCGTGGCGCGGGTAGCTCGCACCAAGAGGGGCTGTACACTGCCCTCCCGGACGGGAGTGACGTCACTCGCGTCCTGGATCTCAACGGCCTGCACGTCGTGTCGCCGCCTTCGTGGTCACCGGACGGAGGTTCGATTGTTTTCTCTGCTCGCGGCGATTCCAGTGCATCGTCTTCACCAATCGCGGCGGACTTGATGGTAGTGGATCTGGGAACCAAGGTGAGTAGGAGAATAGGGCGAGGATCGTATCCGGCCTGGAGCCCCACTGGCGACTGGATTGCGTTCTTTGTCAACTCACGTGATGGAGAAGAGAAAGCTGCCTCGGACTCTACTACCTATGAGGGAGGTGCGGGTACGATCCGGTTTGTTAGGCCCAATGGCGCTGACAACCATGGGTTTCTCCCGACTACTGCGACGAACATCCCGTTCGCGCTCCTGGATGCAATGCCACCGCTCGTCTGGTCGCCGAACGGCAACAGATTTGCCTTCACAAGACAGGCAGGAGATGGTGACGCAGTGTGGTTCGGCGATTCTCGAAGTCTGGGGGTAGAACGCCTAGAGTCCTTGCGTGGTGGTGAAGAGAGGTAGGCGAGGACTACTCTGCAGCTTTCCATACGCACCGGTCCACCGGAGAAGCTCCCACCGGAGCCGGGCCTGACTCTCGCAGAATACGCAGAGGCTTGATTCGGCCGGGAAGCCCTGGCGGAGGCCGCGAGACCTGACATTCTCCGGGGGTCAGGTTCACTGAGAACTACTCGGGGCCTGACCCACTCATGCCCCACCTCCAGCTCGCCGATCACTTGAGCGCCGAGTACCTGCCGTAGTGGTGTCTCCTGCCGCTGGAGGTGCTCGACGGCCGGCTCCGGGTCGCCGTAGTGAGGTGAGGCTGGCCTGGAAGCCCTGAAGGACCTGGAACGGTCCTACGGTGCGCCAGTGGAACTCGTCCCGGTGGAACAAGCCGACCTTCAGGACCCCATTCCTCGCACCTTCCCGGCATCCGAGTGGCGGTCGAACTGGTCCGGGGCCGGAATGCTCGATGCCCACCCATCTCCCCACCTCCGGCTGTCTCACCCATTCACAGTTGAGTACCTGACCTCCTGCCGCATACTGACGCTGGGCCGGATGGCCGGCGCCCGGTACGCCACCTGGAACGGGAGCGGGCTGGACATCCACAACGATCCCGACGAGTGCTGGTACGATGCCGAAGGCCGGATGTTCAACCCCTGCGACGAGGCGGCGCCCATTCTGGCCTACGAGGGCGACAACGCGACCCGCACCGGCGGCGGCTACTGGTGGCGCTTCTTCCATGCCCCCGGCCTGGATAACCCGGTGCTGATGGTGTACCGGAGCGGTGCCTACCTGGAGCGCGAGCTCTACCTGATGACCGACGGGTCCGGGCGGCAGCTGGCGGTGGGGGACTCCACTGGGTACATCGACACCGACGATCTGCATGAGCTGACCCCCAACCTTGATCCAGCTATTGCTGGACACTCTCAGGTTGCAGGGCAGGTATCTGCCCGGGGGTGAAGGCCGCCAGGAACTCCGCGGGGGTCCGTTCCCCGAGCGAGCTGTGCGGCC